>NZ_JBIALD010000003.1:376665-473689 GCF_042873115.1 Streptomyces sp. NPDC005017
CCGTCGCCGCCCGCCCGCGCAGTTCCCCGCGCCCCGTGGGGGCGTCCGTGGCACCCCTTCGCCCAGTCCCAGGGCTCCCGAGCAATCGGCCGAGCAGCACAGGGCCCACCCGAAGGGGCGCGTGGCTGTGTTCGATGTGCGGCTGCCGCCGCGCGGGCGCGAGCGACCACGGGCGAGCCGCGGCCGAAAGGCGGCACAGGCCAAGCCCTCTCCTCGGCTGAACCGCCGGACGGCAAGCCGTACCATGGCGACATGTCGTTCCTCCGCCGCCGCAGCGCCACCCCCGCCGGGCCCGACTTCGACGTACTGGCCATGGACCCGGGCGACTGGCCCGGCAACCTCGGCGCCGGGCTGCTGCCCGCCCCCGACGGCTCCTGCCAGGGCGTCTTCCTGCGCTACGACCTGTTCGGCGGCCGCGGCCCCGCGATGATCATCGGCAACCTCCCCCAGGGCTCCCCGGCCCGCGAGGTCACCGAGGACCAGATCCCCTTCGAGGTGGCCCAGCTCCTCGTCGCCCTGGAGAACGACGAGGAGGTCACCGTCACCGGCGTCGAGGACGTGCCGGTCATGCAGGGCGACAACCTCCTCATCGTGCGCCGCCTCAAGCTCTCCGAGAGCCGTATCGCCTGTGTGCAGTTCGACCGCAGCGACAACGTCCTGGTGACCATCGCCGCCTGGGACCGCCCCATCACAGACGACCTGTACGCACTGCTGAAGCCGCTCCCCGCGGAGCTGTTCCAGCAGGGCTGAAGCCCGCGAGGGGCCAGGCCGGGCCGCCAGCACGGCGACCCGGCCCGTCCCTGTCAGGACGTCGACGGCCCCACGTTCACATCGGCCGACCGGACGAACGCCACCCGGTGGCCGAACTGGATCTCGTAGTAGAGGTCCTTGCCCCGCACCACACGATGGGACGTGGTGTCGAAGGTGACGGCGTAGTAGTACTCGCCCGCCACCAGATCGCCCGCCACGTACTTCTGCCCCGCGAGCAGCTTGTACGGCAGCGGGGACACGGCCTGCGCCGGGACCCCGGCCGGGTACGCGGCCGCCTCCGGGTAGGCACGGCCGTAGACCGGGACGCTCTCCAGGCCGGCCTTGGGCGTGATCACCAGCCCCTTGGCGGACACGGCCGTCGGCTTCCGCGCCGGGTTCTCGAACCAGGCCTTCTGGCCCAGGTACCAGATCGCCGTCCAGTCGCCCTCACGGCCCGCCACCGCGTACTGCTGGCCCGTGGACACCCGCGACCCGATGTCGTTGACGTCGATCGTGGAGTCCTGGCCGCCCGGCCGCAGCCCGATGTCCTTGACCAGCGGATACGTCGCCCCCGGCCCGGTGTGCAGCCGTACCGCGCTCGAGCCGTGGACCGCGCACGGCTCACCGGAGGCGGCGCACCCCGTGTAGACGGGCCGGTTCCCGGCGTAGTCGGGCCGGATGGTCACCAGCCCGCCGTCCGGACCCGCGGTCGGCTCCAGGGGCCGACCCAGGAGCTGGAAGTAGTGCGCCCAGTCCCAGTACGGGCCCGGGTCGGTGTGCATACCGCGGACCGTCGCCGTGGTCGGCCCCGGCACGGTGTCGTGGCCGAGGATGTGCTGCCGGTCCAGCGGGATGTCGTACCTGCGCGCCAGATAGCGCACCAGCCGGGCCGAGGAACGGTACATCGCCTCCGTGTACCAGGAGTCCGGGTAGGCCAGGAAGCCCTCGTGCTCCAGGCCCACCGACTTGGCGTTGACGTACCAGTTGCCCGCGTGCCAGGCCACGTCCTTCGCCTTGACGTGCTGGGCGATGTGCCCGTCCGTGGAACGCAGCGAGTAGTTCCAGGACACGTACGTCGGGTCCTGCACCAGCCTCAGGACGCCCTCCCAGCCGCCCTCCGTGTCGTGCACGACGATGTACCGGATGCGCTGCGAGGCCGGCCGGTCGGCGAGGTCGTGGTTGCCGTAGTCGTTGTCGCCGAACGTCTCGTACGGAGCCGGGATCCACTCGCAGGACACGTTCGAGGGGCACTCCGTGCCCGCGGCCGAGGCCTCGCGCAGACCGGTGCGGGCCAGCTGGGAGGTGTCGGGGGCCAGGTCCGGGCGGGCCGCGAGGGCGACGCGCTGCCCGGCGTCGGTGAACCGCTCGGCGCCGGTGCGCAGCACGTCGTACACGTCGTTCGCGTACGCGGCGGCCGTCGACGTGTCGTCTGCGCCCGAGAAGCGCGCCACCGCGCCGTACCAGTCCGCCGGGTCAGCGCTCAGTGGTTCGCCCAGGTCCCGCTGCGCGGCCGCGAGCAGCGCCGCGCCGCCCGCCACGTTCGCGGCCGGGTCGGTGCGCAGGGCCTCGGGGCTCAGCCCGGTCAGGGCAGCGGCCTCGGGCAGTGTGCGCAGCCGGGCCGGGAGCCGTGCCGGGTCCGGCGGTGCCGCCTCGGGCAGCAGGGCGGGACGGGCGCTGTCGCCCCGGGCGTCCTCGGTGCCCTCGCCGTGGTGCGGCGCGTTCGCCAGAGCCGTACGCGCGTCCGTCAGGTGCATCGGGCCGTAGCCGCCGGTCACGCTCGGGGACCCGGCGTGCGCGTCCCAGCGGGACTGGAGGTAGGACACCGCCAGCAGCACGCTCTGCGGCACCCGGTGTTCTGCGGCCGCCGAGGCGAAGGCCAGCTGGAGACGGTCCGCGGACCCCGCCTCCGCCGGTGTCCCGGAGGGCGCCGCGCCCAGCAGGGGCAGCAGCAGCGCGGCGGTCGCGAGGGTGCCCGTCGCGGCCCTTCGCCTCCGTCCGGGTCCTGCGGCGGTACGGGGATCGGTGACGGGTCGTCGCAAAGCAGCCTCCTGGGACGGTCGGGCGCGATGAGCCGTGCGGGGTCGGTACCGGTGACGGCCCCTGTGACAGGGGCGTGTCAGTGGTATCGGCTCTCCGACGATCCGTCAATCATGCCCACAGAAGGGCGATTTCCCATGTCAGCGTGGTCTGCGCGGAGTTTCGCGGCGGCGGCCGACGGGCCTGCGCGGCGTCAGTGGGCTACACCTATGGTCCCGGTTGCGGGCCCGCACACGGTGAGGTCCGTGGTGCCCCGCCCGTCCTCGGGCGCACCACGGACCACCGTCCCCGTCAGCGAGTGCCGACCGCCGCGCGGACGGCCCGGCGGGCCATCTGGCAGTCGTCGTGCAGCCGCCTGAGCAGCAGCCGCTGTTCCTCGCCGGACGGCGCGGCAGCCGGGGGAGCCGTACCCGGTGCCGCCGGGGTCGTGTCCTGCATCGCTCGCTGCACGGCCGTCTCGTAGGTCCGGATCTCCCGCGTGAGGACGAGCATCAGGTTCACCAGGAAGGCGTCGCGCGAGGCCGGGCCCGCCGACTGCGCGATCTGGCTGATCTGCCGCCGGGCCACGGGCGCGTCGCCGAGCACCGACCACAGGGTGGCGAGGTCGTAGCCGGGCAGGTACCAGCCCGCGTGCTCCCAGTCGACCAGCACCGGACCGGCCGGGGACAGCAGCACGTTGTTCAGCAGCGCGTCACCGTGGCAGAACTGGCCCATGCCCTGCCGGCCCGCGCTGGCGGCGATGCCGTGCAGCAGCTTCTGGAGGTCGCCCATGTCCCGGTCGGTGAGCAGCCCCAGTTCATGGAACCGGGAGATGCGGGCCGCGTAGTCCAGGGGGGCGTCGAAGGTGCCCGCGGGCGGCCGCCAGGAGTTGAGCCGGCAGATCGCGCCCAGCGCCGCCCGGATGTCGGCGCGTGGCGGGGTCTCGGCGGGGTGGCGCTGAAGGGCCGCCACCCGGCCCGGCGTCCGCTCGACGACCAGGGTGCAGTTGTCCGGGTCCGCCGCGATCAGCCGGGGCACCCGCACGGGCGGGCGGTGCCGGACGAACGAGCGGTAAGCAGCTATTTCGTGCCGGATGCGCTCGGCCCAGGCGGGCGAGTGGTCCAGTAAACACTTGGCGACGGCGGTGCTGCGACCGGTCGTGCCGACCAGGAGCACCGCCCGGCTGTTGCGGCGCAGCACCTGCACCGGAGTGAACTCCGGGCAGATCCGGTGCACCGCGGCGATCGCCGCGCGCAGCTGGGCGCCCTGGGGGCCGGACAAGTCGAGTCTCCCGCTGAGCGGTTGGCCGCCCGGTCCCGCGCCACGCCGCGCCCTGCCCGCGCCGAGCACGGGGGCGGCCGATCGCTGGGGGGCGAGGTAGGGGCCGCCGCCCGGCAGGGGGACTTCCCCCACTCGGGCCGTGCCCGGCGTCTGGGGACGCGGACGGAGCGACCGGGGCGGGGCGGACACGGAGGACGATGCTGCGTACATGGGCGATACAGATCCCTTCGTGAGCCCTACGACAACGCGCTGCCCGACCCGGTCGCGCGGGTGCACCCTGGGGAGTGCACCAGTTCCGGGGAACCGGCGACCGGGTCGGGGTGGCGCGTTCCTACCCGACACCCGGCGGCCCGTGGCACACCATCTGGCGCACCCTGGCGAACCCTGGCGAATAGTCGCCCGGCAACTCTCCAAGGGCTACGGTCAACTCAGCCGAGAACCTGGGGGCTTGACGTGAGCGGACAACCCAACACCCGCCTTTCGGACCTGTTCGGCCTGGCCGGCTGGTCCAAAGGCGAACTCGCGAGGCTGGTGAACCGGCAGGCGGTGGCCATGGGCCACCCGCAGCTGTCGACCGACACTTCGCGAGTGCGGCGGTGGATCGACATGGGAGAGATCCCGCGCGATCCCGTACCGCGGGTGCTGGCGGCCCTGTTCACCGAGCGTCTCGGCCGTGTCGTGACCATCGAGGACCTCGGTCTGGTCAGGCACGGGCGCGCGGGGAAACGGCAGGGCGGCGGGATTCAGGAACATCCCGACGGTGTGCCGTGGGCGCCCGAGCGAACCGCCGCGGTCCTCACCGAATTCACGGGAATGGACCTCATGCTCAACCGACGCGGCTTGGTGGGCGCGGGTGCCGCGCTCGCCGCGGGATCCGCCCTCAGCAGCGCCATGCACAACTGGCTGCACACCGATCCGGCCCTGTCCGCCGACGCTCCCGTCCTCGACAACCCCCTGCACGCCGACCCCGCCGGGTTCGACCGCTACGAGGCAGCCCCCATCGGGTCGCAGGAGATCGAGGAGCTCGAGCGCTCGGTGGAGGTGTTCCGGGCCTGGGACGCCGCCCGCGGTGGCGGGCTTCAGCGCAAGGCGGTGGTGGGCCAGCTCAACGAGGTGGGCGGCATGCTCGCCTACCACCACCCTCCTCATCTCCAGCGGCGCCTGTGGGGCGTCGCCGCCAACCTGGCCGTCCTCGCGGGCTGGATGTCCCACGACGTCGGCCTCGAACCCACGGCCCAGAAGTACTTCGTCATCGCCGCCCACGCCGCGCGCGAGGGCGGAGACCGACCCCGGGCCGGCGAGGCGCTCTCCCGGGCGGCCCGTCAGATGGTGCACCTGGGCCGGCCGGGCGACGCGCTCGATCTGATGAAGCTGGCCCAGTCCGGCTCCGGCGAGCGGGTGCTGCCGCGCACCAAGGCCATGTTCCACACCATCGAGGCCTGGGCGCAGGCGTCGATGGGCAAGGGACAGGCGATGCGGCGCACCCTCGGCCGGGCGGAGGACCTCTTCGTCTCCGACAAGGCCGACGAGGCACCGCCGTCCTGGATGCAGTTGTTCAACGAGGCCGACCTGTACGGCATGCAGGCCCTGGCCTACCGGACGCTGGCGGAGTTCGAACCGGAGGCCGCCGTCCACGCCCGGCACTACGCGGACAAGGCGCTGGCCCTGCGGGTCGACGCACAGGAGCGCTCGAAGATCTTCGACTTCCTCTCCATGGCCTCGGCCTGCTTCATCGCCGACGACCCCGAGCAGGCGGACAGCTTCGCCCGGCTCGCCCTGGTGTCGATGGGGCAGAACTCCTCCCGCCGCACCTGGGACCGGCTGCGCCAGATGTACCGGCTCACCGCCGAGTACGCCGAGTACCCGAAGATCCAGGACCTGCGCGAGGAGATCCGGCTGGCGCTGCCGAGGACGCCCAAGGGCAGGGGAGGCGCCACGGCACCGGTGTAGGGGCCCCGCCGGGGCGTTCCCCGGCCTCTCTCAAGGCTGTTGTACGAGGCGCCGTACGGTCACGCGCCGACGCACGCGGCACGGCTCACCGTGCCGGTCTCACGCGCGGTCCGGCAACTCCGGTGTCACGTCTCGACCTTGGCGAGCAGCACGCAGGCGTCGTCCTCGCGCGCGCCCTCGCCGAACTCCTCCACGACCTCCCGCACACAGTCCTGCGCGGTGGCCGCCGCGTCCAGGCGCGGGGCCAGGCCGAGGAGACGTCGCACGGAGGCGTCCCCGTCCTCGCCCGGCACCAGTCCGGCGGTGTGCAGCAGCAGGACGTCGCCCGGTTCCAGGGTCACCTCGGCCTCGCCGTAGGAGGCACCCGGGGTGGCGCCGAGCAGGACTCCGTCCGGTGCGTCCAGCCGGCGTCCCGTCCCGCCGCGGAACAGCAGCGGGGCGGGGTGTCCGGCCCGCGCCCACACCAGCGTGCGGGTCGCGGGACGGTAGCGGCAGCACACGGCGCTGCCCATGGCGGGCTGCACGGTGGCGTCCAGGAGCTGGTTCAGCCAGGACAGCAGCGGGCCCGGGCCGGTGCCGGCCATCGCCATGCCGCGCACCGCGCCGAGCAGCATCGCCACGCCCGAGGCGGCGGCGACGCCGTGCCCGGTGAGGTCACCGACGCTCAGCAGGGTCTCGCCGTCGGCGAGTTCGAGGGTGTCGTACCAGTCGCCCCCGAGCGGTGTCCGGGCGGCGGGCGGCAGCCGGTGCGCGGCCAGGTCCAGGGCGGGCCGTCCCCGGTGCGGGAGCCGCAGGGCGCCGCGCCACGGGGGGAGCACGGCCTCCTGCAGCTCGACCGCCAGCCGGTGCTCGGTCTGCGCCCGGTGCCGCTGGCGCTGGAGCGAGTCACGGGTCTCGCTCACGGCGCGCTGGCTGCGGCGCAGCGCGCTGACGTCGCGCAGCACGGCCCACATCGAGGCGGTGCCGCCGTCCCCGTCGAGCACCGGCTCGCCCATCATGTGCACCGTCCGGACGTCGCCGTCCGGGCGCACGATCCGGAACTCCCCGTCGATGCGCCGGGCGTCGACCAGGCAGTCCGTGACCATCGTGGTCAGCAGCGGCCGGTCCTCGTCGTGCACCAGGGACGGCAGTTCGTCGAGGGTGAGCGGGGGAGCGGCGGGGTCGCGGCCGAGGATCTCGTACAGCTCGCCGGACCACCTGGCCACGTCCGTCAGGAGGTTCCACTCCGCGCTGCCGACCCGGCTGAGCAGCGAATCGCCCCCCGGTTCGGCGGCGGGCGCCGGCGCGGGCGCGGTCTCCTCGGCGGGGGCCTCGGGTCCGTCGCGCAGTTGCGCGAGATGCTCGTCGAGGTCGTGGAGCTGGTGCAGGGCGAGGTCGTACAGCGCGCGCTGCCAGCGGTCCTCAGGGTCCGATCCGTCACCCGGTACCTCCCGCCGCACCGCGTCCACGTCGCCCCGCAACCGCCGGGTCTGCGTGATCAGCGCATCGACCGTGCCGCGTCCTGGCGGCTGGGCGGCTGGGCGGTCCGCGGAGAGATGGGGTGACATGACGCACTCCGGAAGGGCGGGACGGTACGGCCAGGGCTGTGGGGGAGGGACCGCTACGACTGTTGCACAGCCCGCCACGCCCTGTAAGGGATTTGGCAACACACGGTACGGTGGTGCTTCTGGCATATGCCAGGGTCTACCCGGAGGGGTCCCCGCACGCCTTTCGCCTACCTCGCCCGAAGGGGTAAGTCGTAGGAGACGTACGCGACTTGACGCAGTGTCGGGCGTCCGTCCGAGGGGTCTGTCCATGAGTTCGACGCCCCTTTGTTCTAGGTGGCGGGGATGTCGGGGCGCCTGTGACGCAGGTCACATCAATTCTTCGTGTGAGGGGCGTAATGCAAACGCCCCCTGCGAGGTCGTAACTGCGTGCCGGAACACCGGCCGAGTCCCGCCCGCAGGAGGCCGCCCATGGACATCACCCTCGAACAGCCCGCCCGTGCCCGGCTGATCACCGCCGACGAACTGGAGGTGCCGGTACCCGCCACCCTGCGGTACGACTCGGGCGACCCGCTGGCGGTCCAGATCGACTTCCCGCCCGAGGTGTCCCTGGAGGGCGAGGGCGTCACCTGGACCTTCGCCCGCGCACTGCTGGCCGACGGTCTGGAGGGCCCGGCCGGCAGCGGGGACGTGCACATCTGGCCCTGCGGCCGGGCCCGTACGGTGCTGGAGTTCCACTCGCCCTACGGCATGGCCCTGCTCCAGTTCGACACCGCCGCCCTCGGCCGGTTCCTGGTGCGCACCTACGCGGTCGTGGGCGCGGGGTGCGAGGACCTCGGCACGGCCGTCGACCGCGGCCTGGACGCGCTGTTCGACGAGGTGTGAAGGGCTTTTCGGCGGCCCGCGCGGCCGGTCACCCGTACAGCGCCGGACGCGGGGCCAGGCCGACGGCCACCCGGGTCCCGCTCTCCTGCGCCCGTACCCCGGCCTCGGCGACCACGGAGGCCGCGTAGCCGTCCCAGGCGCTGGGTCCCGTGACCCGGCCCCGCCGGGTGGCGTCCACCCAGGCCTGCACCTCACGGTCGTAGGCGTCGGCGAAGCGCACCAGGTAGTCCTGCGCCACCTCCTCGCGCGCGGTGCCCGCCGAGGTGACCAGCACGCCGTGGCCCTCGCCGATCCGGGCGCTGCCCGCCTCGCACACGGCCTCGCAGCGCACCTGGTAGCCGAAGCCGCAGTTGACGAACACCTCCACGTCCACCAGGGCGCCGCCCTCGGTCTCGAAGAGTACGAACTGCGGGTCCAGCAGCCCCTCGGGAGCACCGGACGAGGGGCGCGGGCGCAGCACGGTCACCGCGGTCAGCTCCTGGCCGAGCAGCCAGCGCGCGGCGTCGATCTCGTGCGTGACGGAGCTGTCGATCAGCATCGCGGAGGTGAAGTCCGGCGGCGATGACACGTTGCGGTGTACACAGTGCAGCATCAGCGGCCGCCCGAGCCGCCCCTCGTCCAGCACGGCCTTGAGCCGCCGGTACTCGGCGTCGTAGCGCCGCATGAACCCGATCTGCACCAGCCGCCGCCCGAGCCGGGCCTCGGCCTCCAGCACCCTGAGCGCGCCCTCGGAGCCCGGCACCATCGGCTTCTCGCAGAGCACCGGCAGCCCGCGCGCGAACGCGGCCAGCAGGGCCTTCTCGTGGGCCTCGCCCGGTGAGGCGATCAGCACCGCCCGCACCCCGGGCGCGTCGAGCGCGGCCTCGGCCTCCGCGTGGACCTCGGCCCCGGAGATGCCCGCGAGGGCCTGTTCGGCGCGGTCCACGTCCGGGTCGGCCACCGCGGCGACCCTGGCGCCGCTCACCACCCGGTCCAGGCGTCGTATGTGGTCGGCTCCCATGTGTCCGGCGCCCAGTACCGCCACACCCAGCAGGTCACTCACGTCCGCACTCCCTCGTCGCAGCCCGTCCCGCCGTAGCGTAGGCCGCGGCGGGACGGGCGGGGGGCGAGGGTCCGCCCGAGGGCGGGATGGGCGGTCAGTAGCGCAGCACGCCGGCGATACCGCCGGCCTCGCCGAGGGTGCCGTCCGGGACGAAGCGGACCTCGGCGCCGGTCTCCAGGCACTGCTCGACGATCTCGTCGACGATGTCCTCGCGGGCGTCCAGGTCGCCGCTGAGCGCCGGGATCAGGTGGTCGCCGTCGTCGCGCACGGTGATCCGGTAGTTCTCCTCGACCGCGAGGAGCCGGACACGGGCCTCCCGGGCGTTCTGCCAGAGCTCGTCGACACCGGCCGCGAACTCCCTGCGCCCGCGCGCCGATTCCAGTTCCCCGGCGATCCGGTCGGTGCCGCGCTTGGCCTCCTCCTCGAGCACCGGGTGCAGTGCCTGCCAGACCGCCTCCGCGCCGGCGTGCGCAAGGCCGCCGCGCGGGACCTGGACGGCGTCGCGGGTGTGCAGGCCCATCTCGTCGAGCGCGGACAGCGCCGCCGGCTCGCCGGTGACGTAGACCGGGCGCGGGGCCGCGCGCAGGATCGCGCCGAGGGCCGTGTCCGCGTCGCGCAGGAAGCGCCGGGTGGCCTCGTCGCGGAAGGTGCTCGGATGGTCGCCGATGCGCTCGCGGCGCTCGGGGTCGAAGTTCTCCTCCGCCCGGACGAGCGGGAAGCCTCCGGCGTGCTCCTCGACGACCCGGTCGGCCCCGCCGTTCCACAGCGTGACGCGGTCGGCGGCGACGGACAGCGCCCAGAAGGGCTGTTCGGCCGCCTTCGCGGAGACCAGGTTGCGGGTGAGGAAGGTGTCGGAGAGCACCACGCGTTCGGGCACCTCCCGGGCGAGCGACCACACCTGGTGCTCTCCCGGAGCCGCGAAGATCACCAGGCCGTCCTCGGCGTGGGCGAGGTCGACCTCGGCGAGGGCCCGGTCGAGATGGGCCACCACGTCGTTGCGGCGCTCCCGGGTGACCGAGGGATCGGCCTCCAGCTGGCGCTTGGCCTCGGCCACCACGTTGCGCAGCCGGACCGGGTCCTGGGCGTTCTCGGGCTCGCGGCGATGCGTCGGGGTGAGCACCGACACCGCGGGGTAGGGGCGCGGGCGCCGCAGTTCGCTGAGGATCGTGGGGGTGAGTGCGTGCTCCATGACAGCACCATAGGTCCAATTCTCTTGTCGGGCATTCGGGGCAATCCGCCTACGCTGTCACGGCTGTTGCGGCCACTCAGCGGTCCTCGTCGGAGCCGCAGGAGCTGCCGTCGGCCGGCAGGGAGCCGTGGAGCAGGAAGTCGTCGACCTTGCGGTGCACGCAGGTGGAGGAGCCGTAGCCGGTGTGCCCCTCGGAGCGGTTGTCGAGCACCACCGCCGAGGAGCCGAGCCGTTCGGCGGTCTCCACCGTCCAGCGGTACGGCGTCGCGGGATCGCCGCGCGTGCCCACCAGCAGCATCTTGGGCGTGTCGACGTCCTTGACCTGCTCGCGGATGAAGTCGGTGCCCTTGGGGCGGCCGTGGCACATCAGCACCTGGGTGAGCCGGTAGGTGCCGAAGACCGGTGAGGCACGCTCGTAGTCGGCGCGCAGCCGGGCCAGGTCACGGGTGACCTGCTCGGCCGTCGGGCGGTCGGGATCGTCCGCGCAATTGACCGCCATCAGCGCCGCGGGGAGGTTGTCCAACGGGATGTCCTCCTCGTTCACGAGCGTGCCCTCGGTCCCCTCCCCGGCCCCGGAGCGCACCGGCGGCGGCAGGGCGAAGCCGCCGCCCCCGAAGCTCTCGATCGCACGTGTGTCGCCGTCCTCCACCAACGAGGCCAGAGCCCGCTCCAGCGACGGCCACAGGTCCTCGCTGTACAGCCCCTGCCCGAGCGCCCCGACCAGGTCCTGGCCGCTGAACGGCCCGCCGAAGGCGGTGGGCACCGGGTCCTCGTCGAGCGAGCGCACCAGGCTCACCACGTCCTCACGGGCGGTACGCGCGTCCTGCCCGAACGGGCAGGCGATGTCCCGCACACACCAGTCGAGGAACGACTCCAGCGCCGTCTGCTGCCCCTTGGCCCCGGCGATCCCCTGCTCGGCCAGCGGCTCGGTCAGCGTGTCCACGCCGTCCAGGACCAGCCGGCCGACCTTGTCCGGGAACTGCGCCGCGTACACCGCGCCGAGCCGGGTCCCGTAGGAGAAGCCCAGGTAGTTCAGCTTCTTGTCGCCCAGGGCCTGGCGGATGACGTCGAGGTCGCGCGCGACGTTCACCGTGCCGATGTGCGGCAGGACCGGGCCCGAGTGCTCGGCGCAGTCCGCCGCGATCTGCCGCAACTCCCTCAGCACCGCCTGCGGATCACCGAGCGGGTCGCTCCCGGTCTCCTCCTCCGGCGCCTCGAAGTCTCCGTCGCCGCAGCTCACCGGCGAGGACCGGCCGACTCCGCGCGGATCGAAGGAGACTATGTCGTAGCCCTCGGCGAGGTCCATGAACTCCTCGCCTCCATAGGCGAGTTCCTGCACACCGGAGCCGCCGGGGCCGCCGAAGTTCAGCACCACCGAACCGTGTGAGTCGCCGGTGGCCCGGTAGCGGGCGAGCGCCAGCTCCAGGGTGCCGGCGCGCGGGTGGGCGTAGTCCAGGGGGACGGTGACCTTGCCGCACTGGAGGGGCTCCGGCCGGTCCCCGGGCTCGCTCCCGCACGCCTTCGCCGACCAGGAGATCCTCTGGTCGTAGAAGCGCGCCAGGCCGGCGTCGTCCTCGTCGGCCGCCGCGGCCGGGAGGCCCGCGCACAGCAGGGCGAGTCCCGCGGCGCCGGAGAACGCCCGGCGAAGGAGCGAGGCCCGCCGGTCGGACAGCTTGGTCGGCATCGGTCCCTCCTGCCAGGGACGGGAGCGGGGCCCGCAGGGCCCTGCGGACGGCCCCTCGGGCCCGTCCGGCGGATTCCCGCCTGCCGTCCGACACCTGGCAGGCAGGCTCTAGCTCACGATAAGCGGCCCCGCGCGAAGCCGCCTGCGGGCGGGCGGGGCGCGGCGGGCGGCCGGGAGCGGCCCGCCGTGTGTTCCTCTTCGCCGCGTGCGACGGCTGTTCGATCTTCTCCTTCCGTCCGGTGTTCATGGCACTCGATCGGGTGAAAGGGCGTTCGGCCATAACCCCACTGGTCCGCCCGCGTTCTACCGGGTGCGGGTGAGTGCCCGTGTCCATGTCTGGAAGGCAGGGAACCTATGAGACGGGTTACCCGAAACGGTGTCATCGCCGTCGTCGCCGCCTCCGGCGCGATGGCCGCGGCGGGAGCCGCGCACGCCGACTCCGCGGCCGACGGGACCGCGGCCGGCTCGCCCGGCGGGGTCTCCGGCAACAGCATCCGGCTCCCGGTGCACATCCCGGTCAACGCCTGCGGCAACACCGTGAACGTGGCGGGACTGCTCAACCCGGCCGCGGGCAACGCCTGCGCCAACGCCTCCGGCCCCGCGCACCCGGACGGCCCGCCCCCCGGCGCCGCCGCGGGCGGCGAGACCGAGGGCTCACCCGGCGTGATCTCCGGCAACGGCGTCCAGCTGCCGGTCGACCTGCCCGTCAACCTCAGCGGGAACTCGCTGAACGCGGCCGGCATCGGCAACCCGGCCCTCGGCAACGAGTCCGTGAACACCCCAGGCCAGCCGCAGCCCCCGGCGAAGCCCGAGCAGCCGGTGGAGCCCGAGCGCCCCACCGAGACGGAGAGGCCCAGCCCGCCGAGGTCCCACCGGGGCACCCCGCCGGCCCCCGGGCACGACAGCGCCGGGAACAGCGCCCTGGCCCACACCGGCACCGACGCGACCCTGTCCGCCGCCGCGGCCGGCGCCCTGCTGCTCGGCGGTCTCGCCCTGCACCGCGGATTCCGCCGCCGGACGACGGACTGACCGAGCGCCCGACCGAAGACCCCACCGGCCCCCGCCCGGTGGGGCTCCGCACACCGTGCGCCGCGCCGGGCACCGGCGTACGCTCGTAGATGCGGCTAGGTGTACGACGGCGTGGTCCCGATCATGAGCAGTCTCATCGAGGATTACGCCCTCCTCAGCGACCTGGAGACCGCCGCGATGCTCGGCGGCGACGGCTCGGTCGACTGGCTCTGTCTGCCACGCTTCGACTCGCCCGCCTGTCTGGCGGCCCTGGTGGGCACGGCCGGCAACGGGTTCTGGCGTGTCGCCCCACGCGGCAGCCGAGGCCACTGCACCCGCCGCTCCTACCGGCCCGACACCCTGGTGCTGGACACCGAGTGGGAGACCGTCTCCGGCAGCGTGCGGGTCACCGACTTCATGCCGCCGCGCGCCCAGGACCCCTGCCTCGTCCGCGTCGTCGAGGGCCTCACCGGCACCGTGACCGTACGCAGCGAACTGCGGCTCCGTTTCAACCAGGGCCGCGTCCTGCCCTGGACCCGCGGCGAGAGCGGCCGCTGCCGGGTCGCGGTCGCCGGACCCGACGCGGTCTGGCTGGGCACCGACGGCCCCGGTGACCCGGGGCCCGGCGGCGGCGAGGTCCCGCCGCGCGCCGAGGGACCGGGCGCCATGTGGCAGGCGACCGACGAGGCCGGCGCGAAGTGGCCCACCGCCGAGGGCACGTTCCCGGACCGCGGCGAGGACGGCTCCACCGTCACCGACCTCGTCGTCCCCGCGGGCCGCCGCGTCGCCCTGACCCTGGCCTGGACGCCCTCGCACCGCACGACCGCGCCCGGCGTGCTCTGCGTCCCCGCCGACACCGCCCTGAAGGAGACCGCCGACTTCTGGCGGCACTGGGCCGCGCGATGCCGCTACCAGGGCCCGTGGCGCGAGGCCGTCGTCCGCTCGCTGATCACCCTCAAGGCCCTGACCCACGCCCCCGCCGGCGGCATCGTCGGAGCTCCCACCACCTCACTGCCCGAGCGCCTCGGCGGCGACGGCAACTGGGACGACCGCCTGTGCCGCCTGAACGGCTCCTCCTTCACGCTGTCCTGCCTGCTGCGCAGCGGCTACCGCGAGGAGGCGGCCGCCTGGCTCGGCTGGCTGGTCCGCGCCGTCGCCGGGGACCCGGCCCACCTCCAGAACGTCTACGGCGTCGCCGGGCAGCGCCTGCTGTCCGAGACCGAGGCCCCCTGGCTGTCCGGCTACGAGGACTCGACGCCCGTACGCTTCGGCACCGCCGCCACGGGCCGGCACCGGCTCGACGCCTACGGCGAGGTCCTGGACGCCTTCTGGCAGTCGCTGCGGGCCGGCATCGACCTGCCCCCGCACACCTGGAGCCTGGTCAGGGCACTGATGGACGACGTCGCCGCGCACTGGCGCGAACCCGACCGGGGCCGGGGGCACGGCCCCGCACGGCAGTCCGTCCACTCCAAGGCCATGGCCTGGGTGGCCGCCGACCGGGCCGTCGCGCTCGGGCCGATGCTAGGCGCCGAGGTGCCGGACGCCTGGCGCGTCCTGCGCGACCAGGTGCGCGCCCAGGTGCTCGGCGAGGGCCACCGCCCCGGCCCGCGCTCCTTCGTGCAGACCTACGGCAGCGACCGGCTGGACGCCTCCTCGCTGCTGCTGCCGGCGCTGGGCTTCCTGTCCGCCCGCGACCCCCGGATGCGCGACACCGTCCGGGCCCTGGGCGCCCTGGAGCACGGCGGTTTCCTGCGCGAGCGGACGCCGGAGACCCCGTCCGGCGCGAACTCCCGGGCCGACGGCCGCGCGGCGCCCTCGGTGGCCTGCACGCTGTGGTACGCCGCCGCCCTCGCCGAGCTCGGCGAGACCGGCCGGGCCCACGACACCTTCGAACGGGTCCTGGCGGCCCGCAACGACCTCGGACTGCTCGCCGCCCGCTGGGACCCCGACGCCCGCCGCCAGCTCGGCAACGCCCCGTCCGCGGTCAGCCATGTCGCGCTGGTCAGGACCGCGTTCGCACTGCGCGACGCGCCCGTGCCGTGAGCAGCACCATCCCGGTGTCGCCGTAGTCGGGCAGCGTCGGGTCGGCGTCGATCCGGGTCACCGCCAGCTCCTCGGTCAGCGGCGCGAACACCTCGGCGACCGAGTCGGGGTCGACCGGGCAGCCAGGCCAGCGCGTGGCCGGCCCGATCCGGTAGGTGGGCATGTTCTCCATGAACGCCGCCACCAGATAACCGCCCGGCGCCACACTCCGAACGAACAGCCCGCAGAACGCGGCGAACTCGGCGTAGTCCTCCGTGGCGCCCTCCGCCACGAAGTGCATCGACGCCAGCCCGTACCGCCCCGGCTCCAGGTCCCGGACGTCCGTGTGGACCACGCTCACCCCGGCCAGCGAGGCCGCCAGCGTCGGCGGGATCTGCGGGTTCAGCTCCCGGCACAGCGCGTGGAAGGGCAGCCAGCTCGCCTCCGGCGCGCACAGCAGCTGCCGCTCCAGATAGGCCACGTTGCTCGCCCCCGTCTCCACCGCGTCGATCCGGCGGCAGGCGCCCGAGGCGAGGATCAGCGGATACAGGTTCGGCCCCGCGCCGAACTCCACGGCGTGCGCCACGCCCCCGCGCGGCAGACGGCGGTAGAAGGCCGAGTGGTGCGCGATGACCGCGGCGTCCGAGGGATGCAGGTCCCGGTAGTTCTCGGCGAGGTAGTCCGCAACCGGCCAGCTGTCCCAGTCCACGTCGTCGTTGTGCGTCATGTCGCTCACCCAGGTCGTCCGGCTCGCGCGCCCGGTGCGTGTGCGGTACGTCGCCATCGCCCTGCCCCCTCACCCTCGGGCCGTCGTCCGCAGCGGGAAGCGTTCCGCCAGCCGGGTCAGAGTCCCGTTCAGCCGCTCGATGTCGCTGTCCGAGTTCAGAGCGGTGACCTGGATGCGGAACCCCACCCGGTCCCGCGGTACCAGCGGATAGGCCGCCAGCGTCACATAGATGCCCGACTGCCACAGGAAGACGCCGACGTCGTCGAGGTCGTCCGGCTCGGCCAGCGGCACCTCGATGATCGGCAGCCGGTCGCGGTTCAGGGTGGCCACCCCGAGCGCCTCCAGATGCTCCAGCACCCGTGCCGTCTTGCGGTACAGATCGGCCCGGATCACATCGCCCCGCCGGTCGTTGACGTCCAGCCCGGCCAGCGCGGTGGCCAGCGAGGCCGTGGGCGAGGGACCCGAGTACAGATACGGCCCGGCCGCGACCTTCAGCCGCTCCTTCAGGTCCGTGGGCAGCGCCAGGAACGCCAGCAGCGACGAGTACGCCTTCGAGAAGCCGCCGACCAGGACGAGCCCGTCGTAGGACTCGTCGGTGTGCCGCACCACGCTGTTGCCGCGCGCTCCGTAGGGGCACAGCTCCGCCGGATCGCGCTCGCCGATCACACCGAAGCCGTGGGCGTCGTCGACGTAGAGCGTGGCGTCGTACGCCCGGCATACCTCGGCGAGCGCGGGCAGGCCGGGGATGTTGCCGCTCATGCTGTTGACGCCGTCCAGGCACACCAGGCGCGGTGCGTCGGTCCGGGCGGCGGCCAGCATCCCGGCCAGCTCGTCGATCCGCTCGCCGTGGAAGCGGCGCAGGGCGGCGCCCTGGGAACGGGCCGCGACACAGCCGTCGTAGATGGTCTTGTGCGCGGTCGCCTCCACGAAGACGGTGCCCTGCTCGGCCAGGACCGGGATCACCGAGGAGTGGATGAGCGTGATGGTCGGCAGCAGCAGGGTGTCCGGAGCGCCCAGCAGATCGGTCAGCCGCTCCTCGATCTGCGGGTACAGCAGCGGGCTGCCCAGCAGCCGGGACCAGCTCGGGTGGGTGCCCCAGGCGCGTACCGCCGGTTCGACCGCGGCGATGATCTCCGGTTCCCAGTCGAAGCCGAGGTAGTTGCAGGAGGCGTAGTCGATCAGCCAGTGGTCGCCGCTGCGGATGTGCCGGCCGCGCACCTCGTCGAGCACCGCGTCGCTCATCGGGCTGGTGCGCCGCAGATGCTCCAGGCCCGACACCCGGACCAGGGGGTGCGGCGCGGGCGGGTCGGCCTGCGGCACGAGGCGGGGAGGACGGGTGTCGGGGGCGGGGGTGTCCGGGGTCGGCGTTTCCGGGGCGGGAGTGTCCGGGGTGGGGGTGCCGTCGCCCGCGGCGCGGGAGTCGTCCGGGGTGCGGGGGCCGGGGCTCGGGCCGGAGGCGGCGGCGAGGGCGGAACCGGAACCGGCCTTCGAGCCGGGGACGGAATCGGAAGCGGAGTCTGGGGCGGAGGCCGGGCCGGAGGCGCCGACGGCCCGGCCGCTGGTGTCGAGCAGCACCCGTTCGCTCTGCTCGACCGTCATCGGCCGCGCGAACAGGAACCCCTGACCGAACCGGCAGCCCATGCCCGCCAGCAGATCCCGCTGCCCCGGATCCTCGATGCCCTCGGCGATCACCTGCAGGCCCAGGGTGTCGGCGATCCGCACGATGCCCTCGACCAGGGCGACCTGCTGGGCGTCATGGGTGATGTCGTCGATGAAGGACTTGTCGATCTTCAGCACGTCGATCGGGAAGTCCCGCAGATAGCGCAGCGAGGAGAAGCCGGTGCCGAAGTCGTCGACCGCGATGTGCACGCCCAGTTCCTTCAGCGAGGACAGCACCGACTGGATCTGCGCGTCGTGCCGCAGCAGCACCGTCTCGGTCAGCTCCAGCTGGAGCGTGCCGGGCGCGAGACCGGGCGTGCGCAGCGCCTGCGCCACCTGGTCCAGGAAGCCGATGTCCCGGAACTGCCGGGCGGAGACGTTGACACTGACGTACGGCGGGTCGCCGGGCCCGGGCAGCTGCTGGAGCGCGGCGATGTCGTGGACCGCGTTCTGCAGCACCCAGGAGCCCAGCACCGCGATATGGCCGGTCTCCTCCGCGATCTCGATGAACTGCTCCGGCGCCACCGGCCTGCGGCTGCCGTTGGGCCAGCGCACCAGGGCCTCGAAGCCGACCACCTCGCCCCCGGTGATGTCCACCACCGGCTGGTAGCGCAGTGCGAACTCCCGCCCCGCGACGGCCTGCGCCAGCCGGCTCTGCAGGTCGTGCCGCTCGACCATGCGGGTGTGCAGCATCGGCTGGAACCGCCGCCACTGCCGTTTGCCGGCCGCCTTCGCCGCGTACAGCGCCAGGTCGGCGTGGCCGAGCAGCTCCTCGGCGTCGGTGCTGTCGCGGGCGGTGGCCACGCCCACGCTGGCGGACACGGTGACCTTCTCGTCGGCGAGGTCGAAGGGCCTGCTGAGCGTCTGCACCACCTGCGCGGCGAGCAGTTCGGCGTCCAGCGGGCGGCGGGCGTCCTCCATCAGCACCGCGAACTCGTCACCGCCGAGGCGTGCCGCGGTGTCGCTGCGGCGCAGCATCGCGGAGAGCCGGCCGGCCACGGCGATCAGCAGATGGTCGCCCGCCGAGTGCCCCATCGTGTCGTTGACCAGTTTGAAGTCGTCCAGGTCGATGAAGAGCAGACAGGTCAGCGAGCCCTCGCGGCGGCTGCGCAGCAGGGCGCGCTCGATGCGCTCCATCAGCAGGGTGCGGTTGGGCAGGCCGGTCAGCGAGTCGTGGAAGGCGCGCTGCGTCAGCTCGTGCTCCAGCCGCCGCTGCTCGGTGACGTCCCGCAGGGTGATCACCAGTCCGGCGACGGTGCGTTCGTCGCGGAAGTCGCTGCACCGGACCTCCACCTCGACCCGGTCCTCGCCGCGCCGCACCCACCAGTGGTCGTGGGCGTTGCGCGGCCCGTTCTCCCGGACCGAGGTGAGTTCCCGCGCCGCCCGCCGCCGGTCGCGCGGGTCCAGCAGGTCGGGCAGCGGGCGGCCGGCGAGGTCGGCCGTACCGAAGACGGACGACGCGGACGGGCTGGCGTATCTGATCCGGTCGTCGTCCTCCAGGATCAGGATGACGTCGGAGGCGTTGCGCACCAGGGTGCGGAAGTAGGCCTCGCTCTCCCGGCGCACGACCTCCTGACGCAGCACGACCCGCTCCAGGGCCAGGCCCGCGTGCGAGGCGAGGATCTCCAGCGACCGCCGGGTCTCGGTGAGCCGCCGGGCCGGGCCCGCCACCAGCAGGACCCCGCGCGCCTGCTCGGCGGCCCGCTCCCGCGGGGTCAGCGGGCACACCAGCGCCGCCTCCAGGCCGCCGACCTCGTCGGCGAGGTCCTGGCCCGGCCCGATGTGGTCCGGCCGCAGCAGCCGCGGGGCGTGCAGCCCCAGCTCGACGGCCCGGTCCGCGGGCAGCAGCACCGTGCGGTGCGTCACGTCCGGACCGAGCAGGGTGTCCACCGCGCCCTCGCAGGACCGTGCGACCTCCTCGGGCCGGACCGCGGACACCAGCGAGGCGGCCGCCCCGCGCAGGGCGTGCTCGCGGTCCACGGCCCTGCGATGGGCCACCACCATGACCGCGAGCCGCAGGAACACCAGCAGGAAGAGCACGCCGGAGAAGGCGGCGATGACCGGCGCGTGCCCGGTCGTCCCCGTCAGGCCCTCGCTGAGCAGGATGGCCGGGGCTATCAGGGTGGCCAGGGCGAGCAGCACCAGCCGGCGCGGCAGCGGGAGCAGCGACTCCCTGCGGGGCACCGGCGCCGTCAGCTCGACCATGGACGGGTGCAGCGCCGCCAGGCCCCAGGCCGTGTAGAAGATGATCCACCCGGCATCCAGCGCCGTGCCCGTCTGCCAGCTGGAGTTCAGCTGGACCAGGCCGTAGAGGATGTCGAAGCCGAGCAGCGTGGCCGTGCCGAGGACCAGCAGCTGCACCGAGCGGTTGGGCCCGGTCAGCGGGCCGCGGATGACCAGATGGGCCAGCAGCGCGAGGACGAGCACGTCGCCGAGCGGATAGGCGACGCTGATCGCCTTCTGCTGCCAGGTCAGGCCCTCCAGCTCCGACTGCGGCTGGACGAGGTACAGCCACACGGGCAGCGCCAGCCCCGCGGTGACGATCAGCGAGTCGAGCAGGCCGGCCAGGTCGTGCCCGGAGGAGCGGTAGCGCACCAGCCCGGACAGTCCGATCGCGAACAGCGGATACGTGACCAGGTAGCAGGCGTCGGCGGGGGAGGGGAACGGGTTGGAGGCGCCGAAGTACTCCTCGACCGTGTTGTAGTACGTGTCGCCCGTGATGAAGATCAGCAGGCCGGCGGCGAGCACCCACCAGGGCCAGCTGTGGGCGGGGCGGTGGATCAGGGTCCCGGTGGCGACGGCGGCCGCCCCGGCCAGCCCGATCGTCCCGTACACGATGACGAAGGAACTGGGCACCGTCAGATAGACGATCGTCAGGATCACGATCAGCGTGACGTAGGCGGCCATGAGCCGCTGGGGCGGCAGCAAGGGCGGTCGCCTCCTCGTGGGGGCGGGCGCCGGGCCGTCTTGCCTGGTCCGGGCGGATCTCGATCGTAGGCATCGCGGGCGCGCGCCTGCATCTCGTGGGGATCAGGGGCCGCCGCCGGGCGCGGCCGCGAGGACGGCGTGCACGCCGGGGAACGCGCACGTCAGGGGCTCACTCCTGGGTGTTCGCGCGCCGCGCGGAACCGGCGTAGCCGCGTGGGTTGAGCTGCTGGAAGTGCCAGGCGTCGCGGCACATCGTGAAGAGGTCCCGGGTCGGGCGCCAGCCCCAGGCGCGTTCGACCGCGCCGGCGTCCGCGACCAGTTCGGCGACGTCCCCGGGGCGCCTGTCCACGATCTCGTACGGGATCGCCCGGCCGGAGGCCGATCCGAAGGCGGCGGCCACGTCGAGCACCGAACTGCCGGTGCCGGTGCCGATGTTGAAGACCTGCATGCCGGGTGTGTCGTTGAGGTGGTCCAGGGCCACCCGGTGTGCCTCCACGGTGTCCATGACGTGCAGATAGTCGCGGATCGCGGTGCCGTCGGGGGTCGGGTAGTCGCCGCCGAACACCTGGAGCCGCTCCCGGCGCCCCACGGCGACCTGGGCGATGTAGGGCATCAGGTTGTCGGGCGTGCCGCCGGGGTCCTCGCCGAGCAGGCCGCTGGGGTGGGCGCCGACCGGGTTGAAGTACCGCAGGCTGAGTACGACGAACTCCGGCCAGTGCCGGCACACGTCCGCCAGGATCTGCTCGCACAGCCACTTGGAGCGCGCGTAGGGGTTGGTGGGGCGGGCCGGTGTCGACTCGTCGAGAGGGCCGCCGCCGGCCTCGCCGTAGAGCGAGCAGGACGAGGAGAACACCAGCCGGCGGACGTCGTGCTCCAGCATCGCGGTGAGCAGGGCGGTGGTGCCGCCGACGTTGACGTCGTAGTACGGGACGGGCATCCGGGTCGACGCGCCGACGGCCTTGTGCGCGGCGAAGTGCACGACGGCGTCCACGGAGTGTCGGTCGAAGACGGCCGAGAGGGCGCGCCGATCACGGATGTCCAACTCGTAGACGGCGCCGACGAAACGGCCGGCGATCCGTTCCACCCGGGTCAGGACCTGGGGGGAGCTGTTGGTGTAGTCGTCGACCACGATCACCTCGTAGCCGTGGTCGAGCAGTTCGACGCAGGCGTGGCTGCCGATGAAACCGGCGCCGCCGGTGACCAGGACCGTCGAGGGGGTGTCGTTCGCCCCCCTGCGGTCGTAGGACCTCCGGTTGTCCATCGCGCTCACCGGCCCCGGGGCGCCGCCGCGTGCCGCGGCCGTCCCCGGGCCGGGCACGCGGCGGTCGGGGAGGGCTCCGCGGGGGCGCCGGTCACGGCGGACGCGAACGGCAGAGCGGGGATCGCGAGGCCGGAGCCGACCCGGCGCCCCCGCGGAGCGGGAGATGGCTCAGTGCGCGTCATGACGGACGCTCCTGCACGTGGCGCTGTACGCTGACGGGGTATGTTTACGACGTATATATACGACTGTGCGCCCCTTTGAGGCCTACGTCAAGCCGTACGCCGGCCGGAGCGTCCGGATCACCTGGATCGTCCGGATCGGTCCGTCAGGCCGCCCTCGCGCCCGAAACGGCGGTTCATCGGCGTCCGCACCTCGGGCACCAGCTCCGGGACGGGCCCACCACCGTCACGCCGGGTGCCACCTCGTCGATCGGCAGCGTGCGCACCGGGGGCGCCGGGGCGCCCAGCCCGCTCAGCCAGTCGCCGATCTGCGCCGAGGACGCCACGTGGACGATCCTGCCGAGACCCACCCAGGCGTGCGCCGCCGCGCACATCGGGCAGTGCTCGCCCGAGGTGTACACCGTCGCCGCCGCGCGCTCACCGGGGGTCATGTGCTCCGCCGCCCAGCGGGCGAGCGCGAACTCCGGATGCCGGGTGCGGTCGCCGTCGGCCACCCGGTTGCGGTCCTCGGCCGGAACCCTGCCGTCCGCGCCCACCAGCACCGACCCGAACGGCTCGTCGCCGGCCTCCACGGCCTCGGCCGCGAGCTCCACACGCCGCCGCAGATGAGCCGGCTCACCATCCACCACCATGCTCCGCCTCTCCTCCCCCCGAGATCGCCCCACCCGCGCACGTCCGCGCCCGGGTGAGGGGCCGGTCCGCCTCGTGCGGACCGGCCCCTCACCCTTCGCCCCACTCCTCCTTGCGGTCTACGGCTGAGGCGTGCTCTTGGCCGCCGTGGCGGCGCAGAGCATCCCCAGCACCAGGGCCAGGCCGCCGATGATGACGTTGTTCAGGATCACGCCCGCGTCGGGGCTGTCGCCGACGATCCACGGCGAGGCGATCATCCACGCACCGAGCGCGCACATGGCCCAGCTGAGGCCGTACATGCGTTCGGGGGCCCGGGTGAAGCCCAGGGCCAGCACCGCGATGGCGAGGCCCAGGATCAGGTTGTGGACCACCAGGTCGGGCTGGCTGGTGGTGTAGTGGACGATCCACGGCGATACGGCGCAGTACAGGCCGAGCAGGAACACCGGCCCGTCCACGAGCGCCACATCACGACCGCCGAGCATGCGGGCGTACCTGGCCCGCATTTCGGAGACATCGGGGTGAGTCGTCATGTCACCCCTGGGATGCGAGACGTTGGCCATGACTCGTCTCCTTTGACTCGCAGGCCGACCGCGTCTGAGGCGGTATGCGGACAACAGTCGCGTATCCGCATTCTGCGCTTATATCACCTTTATGTGTAGAGGTGCGGCAGTGCGGGCCGCTTCCCGTCACCGCTCCGGACGGCGGGGCGCGGTGACCTCGGACGAGGCGTGCGACAGGGTGGCGTGTCCGCGGCAATCCGGGGCATGCGCATGGCAGGAGGGTGTCCGTCTCCGACCGGGAGGTGTCCGCGGCTGTGAGCACGAAGGTACTGGAACGGTTTCCCGCGGGAGCGCCGCGCGGATCGTGGCCGGCCGAGGAGTACGCGGCCCGGCTGCGTGCCGAGGGCGAGCCCGCCACCGTGGTGATGGATCTGGAGTCCGACTCCTTTCTCGTCGTGGTCGCCACCGGCGAGCGGGTCTGAGAGCGGCGGCGGCCCGGCGACGGCCGGGCCCCCCGCTCATACGCTGAGCGCCTCCCGCACCCGGTCGGCGGCCTGTTCGCCGCCCGCGCCCGAGGAGGTCACGCGGCCGGCCTCCAGGACGTAGTAGCGCTCGGCCGCCCGCATGGCGAAGCCGATGTGCTGCTCGACCAGGAGCACCGACAGGCCGCCGCGACCGGCGAGGGCGAGGATCGTCGACTCGATCTCGGCCACCACCGACGGCTGGATGCCCTCGGTCGGCTCGTCGAGCAGCAGCAGCCGCGGCTCGGTCACCAGGGCGCGGGCGACGGCCAGCTGCTGCCGCTGGCCGCCCGAGAGCAGCCCGGCACGCCGTCCCGACAGCGCCCGCAGCGCCGGGAACAGGTCCAGCGCCTCGGCCACGGCGGCCCGGCCGCGGCTGCGGCCGTCGGCGACGAGCCGGAGGTTCTCGGCGGTCGTCAGCTGCGGGAAGCACTGCTGGCCCTGCGGGACGTACGCCATGCCCCGCGCCACCCGCTCGTGCGGTCTGCGGCGGGTGATGTCCTCGCCGTCCAGCATCACCCGGCCCCCGAGCGGCGTGAGCAGGCCCATCGCGGCGCGCAGCAGGGTGGTCTTGCCCGCGCCGTTGTGCCCGAGGACGGCCGCCACACCGTCCTTCGGCACCTCGACGCGGACGCCGTGGACGACGGTGCCGCGGTGGTAGCCCACCCGGATGTCCTCGATGACCAGCATCACGCCTCCCGCACCGCCGCGTCGACCGGCGCCTGGCCGGAGGTGGCCCGCGGTGGTGGCTCGGCGGCGGACGCCTGGCCGAGGTAGACCTGCTGCACCTTCGGATCGGCCTGCACCTCGGCCACCGTCCCCTCACTGAGCACCCGGCCCGCGTGCAGCACGCTGACGCTGCGCGCGAAGGACCGCATGAAGTCCATGTCGTGCTCGATGACCACGACCGTCCGTTCCTCGCTGATGCGCCGCAGCAGTTCGCCGGTCGCCAGCCGTTCGTCGTGGCTCATGCCGGCCACCGGCTCGTCCAGGAGCAGCAGCCGCACGTCCTGCACCAGCAGCATGCCGATCTCCAGCCACTGCTTCTGGCCGTGCGCCAGGGTCCCGGCCGGGGAGTCCGCCAGTGCGGTGAGCCCGACGGTCGTCAGGGCTCGCGCTACGGGTTCGGGCACGCCACGGCGCCGGCGCAGCATCGTCCACACGCCCCGGCCGGCGCCCGCGGCGATGTCGAGGTTCTGAAGAACCGTCAGTTCCTCGAACACGGTGGCTGTCTGGAAGGTGCGGCCGACTCCCGAGCGGGCGATCCGGTGCACACTGCGGCCCAGCAGCTGCTCGCCGCCGAACCGCACCGAGCCCTGTGCGCGCACGAGTCCGGTGACCGCGTCGACGAGGGTGGTCTTGCCCGCGCCGTTCGGCCCGATCAGGAACCGCAGGTCACCGGCGCGCACATCGAGATCCACCCCGTCGACGGCCGTGAACCCGTCGAAGGACACCCGCAGTCCGCGTATCTCCAGCTCGCTCATGCCGCTTCTCCCACTGGGGCGGCGGAAACCGTCCCGCGGGCGGTCCTGCGCCGTACGAGCACCGTGAGCGAGGCGATGCCACCGGGCAGGAACGCCAGCGCCACGATGAACAGCAGTCCCTGGAAGTACGTCCAGGCCGCCGGGAACTCCTCCGACAGCGCGGTGCGCGCCCAGGCGACGGCGAGCGCGCCCAGCACCGCGCCGACCAGGCTGGCCCGGCCGCCGACCGCGGCGCCGATCACGAACTCGATGGAGGGCACGATCCCGATCAGCGCGGGCGAGATGATGCCGACCGCCGGCACGAACAGGGCGCCCGCCAGGCCCGCCATGCCCGCCGCGACGACATAGGCGACGAGTTTGACGTTGGCCGGGTCGTAGCCCAGGAAGCGCACACGCTCCTCCGAGTCCCTCACGGCGACCAGGAGTTCGCCGTAGCGGCTGTGGATCAGCTGACGGGTGAGCGCGACCGTCAGCAGCAGGGCGGCGGCGATGACGAAGTACACCATCCGCTGGTTGACCGGGTCCTGGAGGTCGTAGCCGAAGAACCCGCGGATGTCGGTGAGGCCGTTGGTGCCGCCGGTGGTGGCCTGCTGCCCGATGAGCCACAGCGCGAACGCGGCGGCCAGGGCCTGGCTGAGGATCGCGAAGTAGGCGCCCTTGACCCGCCGCCGGAAGACGAACGAGCCGAGCAGCGCGGCGACCGCCATCGGCAGCAGCACGGTCGCCGCGAGCGCGAACACCGGGTTGCCGAACGGCCGCCACCACCAGGGTAGTTCGCTCGCGGAGCCGTAGAGCTGCATGAAGTCGGGCAGGTTGCCGGGACCGGCGTCGGCGATCTTCAGATGCATCGCCATGGCGTAGCCGCCGAGCCCGAAGAACACCCCCTGCCCGAGGGTGAGCAGCCCGCCGCGCCCCCAGGCCAGGCAGATGCCGACCGCGACCAGGGCCGTGCACAGGTACTTGGCGAGCAGCCCGAGGCGGAAGTCGGACAGCGCGAGCGGCGCGACGGCGAACAGCGCGACGGCGGCGCCCGCGAAACCGGCCCACGCCCTCAGGCGCCCGGTGCGCGGGGTCGTGGAGGGGACGTCACGGGTCATACGAGACTCCTCGTGCGCAGCGTGTACAGCCCCTGGGGGCGCCACTGGAGGAAGGCGACGATGGCGACGAGGACCAGCACCTTCGCCACGCTGACGGTGGTGGAGTACTCCAGCACGGACTGGAGCACCCCGAGTGCGAACGCGACGATCACGGTGCCCCGCAGCTGCCCGATCCCGCCGACCACGATCACCAGGAAGGCGTCGATGATCACGTTGGTGCCCATCGTCGGCCCGATCGGACCGATCAGGGTGAGCGCGACCCCCGCGACCCCGGCGAGGCCGGAGCCCAGGAGGAAGGCCGTGCGGTCGATCCGCCCGGTGGCGATGCCGGACACCTCGGCGAGGTCCCGGTTCTGCACCACGGCCCGGATCCTGCGGCCGAGCGGTGTCGTCCGCAGGATCAGCGACAGCGCGATCACCGCGGTGAGCGCCAGCCCCAGGATGAACAGCCGGCTGGTGGCGACGGTGAGCGGGTCGTCGCCGCCGATCACGGTGACGTTGCCGGTGAGCCAGTCGGGCGCCCGGGTCTGCACGTTGGGCGCGCCGAAGACGTCCCGGGCGAGTTGCTGGAGCATCAGTGAGACGCCCCAGGTGACCAGAAGCGTGTCCAGCGGCCGCAGATACAGGCGGCGGATGAGCAGCATCTCGAGCAGCACGCCGAGCAGCCCGGAGACGAGAAAGGCGACGGGCAGCGCGACCAGCAGCGAGACTCCCGCGCTGGAAACGGACTTCTGGAGGACATAGGTCGTGTAGGCGCCGGCCATGATGAACTCGCCGTGTGCCATGTTGATGACGTTCATCTGGCCGAAGGTGAGGGACAGTCCGAGCGCGATGAGCAGCAGGACCGCACCGATGGACACGCCGGTGAAGGTCTGACCCAGGATCACGGTCATGCGGGTGCCTCCCCTCAGGACAGGCCGGCGGCCCAGGCGTAGCCCTTGAGATACGGGTCCGGCTCGACGGGCTTGCCGGAGTTCCACACCTCCTCGATCAGGCCGTCGGAGCCGATCCTGCCGATCCGGGCCGTCTTGGCGATGTGCTGGGTGGCGCCGTCCACGGTGACCGTGCCCTCGGGGGCGCCGAAGACGATGCCGTCGGAGGCGGCCTTGACCTTCTCCGGGTCGAACGAGCCCGCCTTCTCCACCATGGCCTTCCACAGATAGACCGAGGTGTAGGCGGCCTCCATCGGGTCGCTGGTCGGCTTGTCCCGGCCGTACTTCGCCTTGTACGCCTTCACGAACTTCTCGTTCGCCGCGCCCGTGGTGGTCTGGTAGTAGTTCCAGGCCGTCAACTGGCCCGCCAGGTACTGCGTGCCGATCGACTTGACCTCCTCCTCGGCGATCGACACCGAGACCACGGGCAGGGATGCCGCCGTCAGCCCGGCCGACTTGTACTCCTTGAAGAAGGCCACGTTGGAGTCGCCGTTGAGGGTGTTGAACACGGCGTCGGCCTTCGAGGCCTTCACCTTGTTCGCGATCGTGCTGAACTCGGTTGCGCCGAGGGGGGCGTAGTCCTCGCCGAGCACCGTCATGCCGTTGGCCTCCGCGTACGCCTTGATGATCTTGTTGGCGGTGCGCGGGAAGACGTAGTCGCTGCCGACCAGGTACAGCTTCTTCAGACCTTTGCCCTTCAGATAGTCCAGTGCCGGGACGATCTGCTGATTGGTGGTCGCGCCGGTGTAGAAGATGTACGGGGACTGCTCCAGGCCCTCGTACTGCACGGGGTAGAACAGCAGCGACCTGTTCTTCTCGAACACCGGCTTCACGGCCTTGCGGCTGGCGGAGGTCCAGCAGCCGAAGGTGGCGGCGACACCGTCGTCCTGGATCAGCTTCTGCGCCTTCTCGGCGAACGTGGGCCAGTCGGAGGCGCCGTCCTCGCCGACCGGCCGGATCTTCTTGCCGAGCACTCCACCGGACGCGTTGATCTCGTCGATCGCCAGGCGCAGCGCGTCCCGCACGGTGACCTCGCTGATCGCCATCGTCCCGGACAGCGAGTTGAGCAGACCGACCTTCACCGTGTCACCGCTGACGTCGATCTCGGCGGCCTTGTCGGAGGGCGCCGCGCCCGAGTCGGTCTTGGCGCCGCAGGCGGACAGTACGGCGACCGTGGTGAGCGCCGCGCCCGCGGCCAGGAGACGACGCCGGGGAATGGATGAGCCGCTGATCAAAAGAACCCCCTCGGGTAGGGAGGAAGGGAATCCTCCCGAAGCGGTCCACAGCCTCAAGTCACCCTGTTTCCACGGCGTTTCGCGGGACTTTCCCCGAGGCAACAAAAAACGCCCCGACCTGCTGCGGAGTGGCTTTCGAGGCCCTTCACGCAATTCGCCCGAGGCATTCTAATAATTCCTGCGGGAAGTATCTGGAAGGGGTGACCGGCTGTCAAGAGGTCTGTATCCACCGCCTACTTGGCGCACCAGCTCCGCAGATCCAGTTCGGTGAGCACGTCGAAGTCCAGCCCGTCCGCGCGCGCCAGATAGATGCGCTGGCGCACATGGCGGTCCCGCAGCCGCAGCAACCCGCGCGGGCCCTCGTACGACACCGTCTCCGCCGCCGCCCCGACCGCCGCGACATCCGTCGTCCCGGCCTTCCTCAGCAGCGCCGCGAGCAACAACACGCCCTCGTAGCAGGATTCGCCGAGGCTGCCGAGGGCGGGGGCGTCGAGGCCGTAGCGGTCCGCGTAGCTGCCGTGGAAGTCGAGGGTGTCGCGGTTGGCCAGGGAGGCGAAGAAACCCGCGGTGCTGTAGAGCCGGCCGGTGGCCGAGGGGCCGCTCGCCAGCAGCATGTTCTCGTCCATCAGCGTGCTCAGCCGCAGACAGCGCGCGTCCAGCCCGGCGGCGGCGAAGGCCCGGTTGAAGCGCACCGCGTCGCCGCCCACCAGCAGCATCAGCACCCCGTCCGCGTCCGACCGCTCGATGCGGCGCAGCACGGGCCCGAAGTCGTGGGTGCCGAGCGGGAGATAGACCTCGCCGCCGATACCGGACCCCGTCGCGCGGGCATAGCCGTGCGCCGCCCGCGCGGTGCGCCGGGGCCAGACGTAGTCGTTGCCGACCACGAACCAGCGCCGCACCAGGTGCTCGCGGCTCAACAGCGCCATGGCCGGGCGCAGTTGGTCATGTGGTGTCTCGCTGGTGAGGAACACGCCCTCGGTGTGCTCCCCGCCCTCGTACAGGGCGGTGTAGACGTACGGCACCCGCTGGGCGATCCTCGGCACCAGGGCCTGCCGTACCGAGGAGATGTGCCAGCCGGTGACCCCCTGCACGACGCCCAGGTCCACCAACGCCCCGACCTGGTCCGCCACCTGACGCGGCGGCGCGCCGCCGTCGACCGGGATCAGCCGCAGCTCGCGGCCGAGGACACCGCCCTCGTCGTTGACCCGTTCCGCCGCGAGCTGGGCGCAGTTCTCACAGGTCGGCCCGAACATGCCCGCCGGACCCTGGAGCGGGAACACCAGCGCCACCCCGAGCACGGAGCCGTCGGCTGTGAACCACTCGGGCGCGGGCGTCTCGTGCCGGAACATGGCGTCATGATTTCGGGTACCAGCGGTGAACTCCAGTGTGTCTCATACGATGTACGCACCTCGTGACCCAGGACTCCCGAAGCCAGTCCCTAGGAGCAGGATGGCCCCCTCGTCGCCGCGCCGGCCGAACGAACTGACCCAGCTGCTCACCCGGGCGGAGCGGGCCGCGTCCCGTCGGCTCCAGGCCGCCCTGGACGCCGAGGGCTGCTCCGTGGAGACCTGGCGGGTGCTCGCCCTGCTCTCCGACGGTGCCGGGCACCGGATGACCGAGGTGGCGCGGGCGGCCTTCCTGCCGGCCCCGAGCCTGACGAAGCTCGTCGACCACCTCGTCGAGCAGAACCTGGTCCACCGCCGCGTCGACCCCCTCGACCGGCGCCGCGTCCTCGCCCGTCTGACCCCGCGCGGCCAGGAGTACTGGCGGCGCGTCGACCGCGCGGTACGGGCCGGCTGGCCCGGCCTCGACCCCGGCGAGGAGGATCTGCTGCGGGCCCTGCTGGGCCGGCTCGTGGTGACGCTGGAGGAGCGGGCCGTGCCCCGCTCGGCGCAGGTGTGACACACGGCGCCGTCGCGCCCCCCTTCGGGACGGGGCGCGACGGCGGTCGGGAGCCGCGACGTCAGCCCGCGAACCCGGTCACCGGGTAGTGGTCCGACAGGTTGGTGTACGTGTACGACGTGCCCCAGCTGGAGACCGTCCAGGGCGCGCTCTGCTCCTTGGCGACGTCGTTCTTCCACACCGCCGGGCGCGTGTGCCCGGCGCGGTGCAGGACGTAGTCGAGGTCCTCGCGCGGGTCGGTCGGGTAGCGGTCCCGGGCTATGGAGTTGTCCCGCGTGTCGAAGGAGTACGGGTGCCCGGTGCGCGCGTCGGCGCCGGCCAGGCCGCCGTCGGCGAGCATGGAGGCGTACTCCGGGGTGCGCGAGTCGACGTTGAAGTCGCCCGCGACCATGACCTGTTCGTTCGCGGGGATGTTCTTGGCGTCGAGGAACGCGTCGACCGCCTTGAACTGACGGCTGCGCACGGCCGCCGCCTCGCCCGCGTCGCAGCCGGGGTCCGTCGACTGGGCGTGCGTGCCGAGCACGTGCACCTTGGTGCCGTTCACGTTCAGCACGACGTAGGCGAAGCCCTTGTTGGACCACCAGTCGGCGCCGCAGGCGTCCTTGAAGACGTACTGCTCCTTGCGCACGATCGGCCACTTGCTGAGGATCGTGACGCCGCCGTCCTCGGGGGTCGTCGCGGAGTACGAGCCGCCCGTGGCGTCCCAGCCCGACTTGCTGCGGCCCACCACGGGGGTCTGATAGGGGTACTCGCCCGCGGTGGCGTTCTTCAGCGCGTCCGAGGAGGAGTTGTCGAACGCCTCCTGGAGCACGACGACGTCGTTGCCGCGGACGAACGGGGCCTTCGCGATCTCCGCGGCCCGGTGGTCCTGGCCCCAGTTGGGGTACAGGCTCTTGCTGAAGAGAAAGACGTTGTACGTCAGCACCCTCAGCCGCGGTGTCTCGTCGGCGGCCGACGCCGCGGGTGCCGCGCCGGCCAGTCCGGCTACCGCGAGCGAGAGGGCGAGCACGGCCGAGCCCTGTGCACGGCGCTGTGCGAAAAGCGTCACTGGATCTCCCTGTGGTCTAAAGGGGGTTGAGTGGCGCCGCACATCAAACCATCAGGGATTACCCTTGGGTAACACCTTGGGGGGAATCGGATGGCGCGGGAAGGGCCAGACAGGGAACCTGTCTAGACAAGTGGGACACCTTCGCGCATCACGTACCGCTGGGGCGGTTCACGCGCCTCGTGCCAGGCGTGCACCGTGACCGGCCGAACCCGGAACCATGCGCAGCGCGCCCGGCCGGCCCTCGGGTCCCAGTCGTACTTCGCGGTGAAGGTCCCGGTGGCGGCGGGCCGGGGGCCTGTGGCGGAGCCGGAGCCGGAGCCTGGGCCGAGGTCAGGGGCCGCGGGAGTCGCGCCCCTCGTCCTCTGCGCCGCCCCGTCCCCACACCCCCGCGACCTCCCCCGCAACGCCCCCGCCCAAGGACTGGCGTGCGTTACGTTTTACGTATAACCTCATCCGTCACCATCACCTCCCGGTGGCCCCCGGCCCTCCGTTCCGAAAGGTCTCGATGCAGCGCGTCGCCCTGGTCACCCTCGTCGTGGACGACTACGACGAGGCCATCCGCTTCTACACCGAGGCCCTCGGGTTCCGGCTCGCCGAGGACGCCCCGCGTCCCGACGGCTCCCGCTGGGTCGTCGTCGAGCCCGACGGGGGAGCGCCCGGTACGGGGCTGCTGCTCGCCCGCGCCAAGGGTGAGGAGCAGCGGGCCCGGGTGGGCGACCAGACCGGCGGACGCGTCGGCTTCTTCCTGCACACCGACGACTTCGCCCGCGACCACGCCCGGATGCTGGCCGCCGGGGTGACCTTCCTGGAGGAGCCGCGCCACGAGCCCTACGGCTCGGTCGCCGTCTTCCGGGACCTCTACGGCAACCGCTGGGACCTGCTCCAGCCCGCCGGATGATCCACGGCACTCGCATCGGGTCCGGCTGAACCGCGGGACGTCAGCAGCGCCACCGGGCAGCCGAGCCCGCCCCGACACACCCGCCCCGGACCCCCCGGCCGAGCCCTCCCGGGCGCTCGGCCCGCCATCCCCACCCTTCCGAAACGCACCGCCAAGGAAAGCCCCGCCATGACTGCTACGCGCGTAGACGCCGATGTGATCCGCCGCCTCCCCAAGGCCGTCCTGCACGACCACCTCGACGGCGGCCTGCGCCCCGCCACGGTCGTCGAGCTCGCCGCGGCGGTCGGGCACACCCTGCCCACCACCGACCCGGACGAGCTCGCCGCCTGGTACTTCGAGGCCGCGAACTCCGGCGACCTGGTCCGCTACATCGCCACCTTCGAGCACACCCTCGCCGTGATGCAGTCCCGCGAGGGCCTGCTGCGGGTGGCCGAGGAGTACGTGCTGGACCTGGCCGCGGACGGCGTCGTCTACGCGGAGGTCCGCTACGCCCCCGAGCTGAACACCAACGGCGGGCTGACCCTCGCCGAGGTCGTGGAGACGGTCCAGGAGGGCCTCGCCGCGGGCATGGAGAAGGCGGCCGCGGCCGGTACCCCGGTCCGGGTCGGCACGCTGCTGTGCGGCATGCGGATGTTCGACCGGGTGCGCGAGGCCGCCGACCAGGCCGTGGCCTTCCGGGACGCGGGCGTCGTCGGCTTCGACATCGCCGGTGCCGAGGCCGGCTTCCCGGCCGCCGACCACCTGGAGGCCTTCGAGCACCTGCGCCGCGAGAGCGTGCCCTTCACCATCCACGCCGGTGAGGCCGACGGCCTGTCCAGCATCCACCAGGCGCTCCAGATCTGCGGCGCGCAGCGCCTCGGCCACGGTGTGCGCATCACGGACGACATCGTCGACGGCAAGCTGGGCCGGCTGGCCGGCTGGGTCCGCGACCGCCGGATCGCGCTGGAGATGTGCCCCACCTCCAACCTCCAGACCGGCGCCGCGACCTCGATCGCCGAGCACCCCATCACCGCGCTGAAGGACCTCGGCTTCCGCGTCACCCTCAACACCGACAACCGACTCGTCTCCGGTACGACGATGACCCGAGAGATGTCGCTGCTCGTCGAGGAGGCGGGCTGGGGCCTGGAGGACCTGCGCACGGTGACGGTCAACGCCCTCAAGAGCGCGTTCATCCCGTTCGACGAGCGCAGGGCCCTCATCGAGAACGTCGTCCTGCCGGGCTACGAGCTCTGACCCGGACCGTCCGAGGCGGAACCCGAGGGCCAACGGGCGCTCCGGTTCACCGGCTCACCGCCCACGGGCGTCGGCAGGGCGGCGGTCCTACCCGCCCAGCACCACCCCGCGGACGTACGCGGCCTGTCCGACGTGCTGAAGGTCGTCGGACAGGACGCTCACCAGCCGTACGCCGAGCGTGACCGGCGGGTCCCAGCGCTCGTCCACGACGCGCTCCAGATCGGCCGCCGTCAGCGCGCGCAGGCACTCCAGCGACCGGGCGTGCACGGCGTCGTAGTACCCGGTCAGCAGCTCCGCCGAGTCGACCCGCACCCGGGCGACCTGCGCGGAGCTGTGGCCGTACCCGGTGTCGCGCGGCGGCAGGCCGAGGCCGAACCTCTCGTGCCAGTCCTCGGTGAGCCACACCTGGTCCAGGCCGAAGGCGTCGGCGACATGGTCGTCCTGGACGCGGGTGAGATGCCAGACCAGCCAGGCGACGGAGTTGGCGTCGGCGGCGGGGCGGGCGCTCAGCGCGTCGGGGCCGAGGCCCTCGACGGCGGCGTGGACCTCTTCCCGGACACGGCTGTAGCCGTCGATGAGGATGTCCTTCGCATGCATGGCTCCACCTTCGCGCATCACCCGCCGTCGTGCGCCCCGCCCGCCCCGTTCCGGGTGTTGTCCAGGAGGTCCATCAGCGCCCGGGCCCCCGGGCTGGTGGCCGCCTCGGGCGGCAGCAGGGCGACCGTCTCGTAGACGGCCTCGCCGGTGTCCTTCAGCGGTACGGCGGCCAGGGACACACGCTTGTGCCGGAAGTGCGCCGGGACGACGGCGACCCCGAGGTTCTCGTCCACCAGGTCCAGCAGGCTGTGCACGTCGTTCACCTCCAGGGCGACCGTGCGGTGCGCGCCCGCGGCGGCGAACGCGGCGTCGGTGGCCCGGCGCGGTCCCCAGTCCGGGTGAAAGTCCACGAACACCTCGTCCGCCAGATCCCGCGGAGACGGCACCGGCCCGGCCCCGGCGAGCGGATGCCCCGGGTGGCACAGCAGGGTCATCGGCTCGCCCGCCAGCGACACCGAGCGCAGCTGGTCGGAGTCGTCCCGGGTGCGATAGGCGAAGGCCAGGTCCAGCCGGCCCGCCGCGACGTCCTCGGCGAGCGCCTGCGAACCGGACTGCCGCAGCCGGATCTCCACGTCCGGGTGACGCCGCCGGAACGCGGCCAGCAGCCCCGCCACGTTCACCCCGGCGATGCACTGCTCGTTGCCCAGCGCCAGCGTGCCGCGCAGCACGCCCTGCACCGCCGCCACGGCCTCGTGCGCGGCCCGTACCTGCGCCAGGATGCGCTCCGCCTCGCCCAGCAGCGCCCGCCCGGCCTCGGTCAGCGTCACCCGGCGGGTGGTCCGTACGAACAGCGGCGCCCTCAGCTCCCGCTCCAGCGCCCGGATCGACGCCGACAGACCGGACTGGGACACCATGAGCCGTTCGGCGGCCCGGGTGAAGTGCTGGTCCTCGGCGACCGCGACGAAGTGCTGGAGATGGCGCAGTTCCATGATTGAGAAGACTATCCGCTCAATTCCATCGGATTCTTCTGTTGGACCGCTGAGGACTGTCCGGGGAAGAGTGGATACGGCCCGGTCCACGGGTCCCACCCCTCATGTCATGGAGTCGCGTTGTACACCGCACACCCCGACCGCTACGCCGAGATGCCCTACCGGCGCGCCGGACGCAGCGGGCTGAAGCTTCCCGCGCTGTCGCTGGGCCTGTGGCACAACTTCGGTCCGGACCGCCCGGCCGAGACCCAGCGCGCGATCCTGCGCCGCGCCTTCGACCTCGGGATCACCCACTTCGACCTGGCCAACAACTACGGCCCGCCGCCCGGCGCCGCCGAGACCGCGCTCGGCGAGTTCCTGCGGACGGACTTCGCGGCCTACCGCGACGAGCTGATCGTCTCCACCAAGGCCGGCTACCTGATGTGGCCGGGTCCGTACGGCGAGTGGGGCTCGCGCAAGTACCTGCTCTCCTCGCTCGACCAGAGCCTGAAGCGGCTGGGCCTGGACCACGTCGACGTCTTCTACTCGCACCGCTTCGACCCGGACACTCCGCTGGAGGAGACGATGGGGGCCCTGCACTCCGCGGTGCGGCAGGGCAAGGCGCTCTACGTCGGCGTCTCGAACTACTCGGCCGAGCAGACCCGCGACGCCGCCCGGATCCTGGCGGACCTGGGCACCCCGCTGCTGATCCACCAGCCGCGCTACTCCATGCTCGACCGCCGCCCGGAGGACGAGGGTCTGCTGGACGCCCTCGACGAGCTCCAGGTCGGCTCCATCGCCTACTCCCCGCTGGAGCAGGGCCTGCTCACCGGCCGCTACCTCGACGGCATCCCGGAGGACTCGCGGGCCGCGAGCGACAGCCCCTTCCTCAACCGGGACGCCGTCACCGAGGACCTGGTCGCCCGGCTGCGCGCCCTGGACGACGTCGCCAAGTCCCGCGGACAGACGCTGGCCCAGCTCGCGCTGGCCTGGGTGCTGCGCGGCGGGCGGGTGACCTCGGCACTGGTCGGCGCGAGCAGCGCGCGTCAGGTGGAGGACAGCGTGGCGGCCGTCGCCGGCCTGGACTTCGAAGCGGGGGAACTGGCCCGCATCGACGAGATCGTCCGCCCCTGAGCCGGGGGCTCAGGACTCCAGCCGCTCCTGGAGGCGCACGGTGACGGTGTCGCCCTCCCCCTTTCCGACGGCCCGGCGCAGCCGGGCCTTCACGGGGAGCTTGTGGGTGCCGTCGCCGAGCGCCATGAAGGAGCTCTGAAAGGCCTGTCCGTCGACGGTCCCGCGGACCTTGACCAGTCCCCGGGTCCCGAAGAATTCGACGGACTCCGGCCAGATCACATAGGTCCAGCCGCCCGTCGCGGAACTCTTCCGCAACACCGCGGTGAATTCCGCGATCACTTCTTGATCCTTGGCCATGGCTTACTCCGTCCGTGACGGTCGGGAAGGCTCCGAAGGCGTTGAAGCCGTCCGCGCCCTCTATTCGTGGTCCCAGTGCTCCGACCGTCACGGGCGGGAAAACTCATCGCGGATCGCGGATCGCGGATCGCGGATCGCGGATCGCGTCTTGCGGATCGCGGAGGGGGAACCGGGCGCTCAGGCCGCGTCGGGGATCCGGTCGAAGAACCCGTAGACGGCCGTGATCCGGTCCTCGGCGTCCAGGGTGATCACATCGGACCCGGCGACCGGCGCCGAACCCTCGCTCTCATGGACCAGCTCCCACGAGAAGCGCGCGGTGTCGTGGTGTCCGTCGGCCTCGCCGACCAGCCGGAAGACGAACCCGGGGAACTGCTCCTGCGTCCCCGCGATCATGGCCGTGATCTGGTCGTGCCCGCGCACGTCGGACACGGGGTCGGTGTAGGTGCCGTCCGCGGTCCACACGTCCGCGACCGCCTTCGCCAGCGCGACGGCCCCGGTGGTGTTCCACGCTTCGAGGTAGCGGGTGACGACGTCCTGGTGACGGGTGGTGTTCGCAGACATGGGCAAGGGCCTCCGCCGGTCGTGGATGCGGTTCGAGTGCGCTGGTCGGGCGACGGATCGCGGTGTTCTCCGGTCCGTGGTGACCACCCTGCCCCGAACGCGCGCGATGGTCGATTACCTCTTGGGTAATAGCGCGGCAACATCGCGCGCAATAGGGATTCCTCACCCCTGTCGGCTTTCGGCCAGACCCGTCGGTGAATATGCCAGGAGAGTGGCTGGAAAGACGTGGTGACAGTGGTTCAAGAGTGAAGATACTCGACGTCAGGGGGCGGTTCACCGCCCTCTGAGCCGCACGAAAGCGAGGCCCGACGGCAAGGGATTGACGCAACGGGGGAGTGGATCGTGCACGACGAATTCCTGTGCCACGTGACGGCGTACGGCACCTGCGACGGCAGACGCATCGGCGTCCCGCTCGGCACCTACCGGGCACCCACCCTGGCCCTGGCCCTGTGGTGGTTACGGGACCGGGCGTCCTGGATCGCCGAACGCCTCGACCCGAGCCCCGAGGCCGAGCACTTCCCGCCGAGCGCGCTGGTACCGGTCGCGGAGACCGTGCCCGACGTGCCCGGCCTGCTGCGTTCCTGGTGCGCGGACCCCGGCCAACAGGAGCTGGTGGCGGACGAGTTGGCCACCGGACGCATGGTCCGCATCGCCACCCGCGACGAGACCACCGAGTACGAACTGCTGGCCGAGTCCGTGGACGCCCTGCGTATGCAGCGCACCGTCCCGGCGCTGGTCGTCCCCGTCGCCTAGGACCCTTCCCCCGCGGGGCCCCGCCGGACGGTCCGACCCTGCGGTGGCCGGAGCGCGTCGGCACCGGCCGGGCGACCCAGGGGACAGATCGGTAGAATTCTGGGCATGACGGAGCGGCCGGTCGCATCGACTGCGCCCGAGCTCGTGCTGGAGACCGACTGGGGCTCCACGGTGATGAGTCCGGGCCGTGACTACCACGTGGGCCGCGACCCACTCAGCGACGTCGTCATCGACGACGCCCGCGTCTCCTGGCACCACGCGGTCCTGCACCCCGACGGGGACCACTGGACGATCGAGGACGAGGGCAGTACCAACGGCACCTGGACCGACGGCCTGCGCGTCCACGAGTGCGAGATCGGCCCGGGGACGGAGATCCGGTTCGGCAGCCCCAGCGACGGCCCCCGCGCCCTCCTCGTCGGCCGCACCCCGCCCGCCCCCGCACCGGCCCGCGCCTCCGTGATCGACGCCGTGTCCCTCCCCGGCGCCACCGGCACCTTCCGGCAGCCCACCAACGTCCGGCCGCTGCCCGCCCGCACCGTGCGCATCGGGCGTGCCGAGGACAACGACCTGGTCATCGACGACCTGGTCGTCTCCCGCCACCACGCCGAACTGCGCGCGCTGCCCGACGGCAGCCACGAGATCGCCGACCTCGGCAGCCACAACGGCACCTACCTCAACGGCAGCCCCGTCACCGCCGCCCTCGTCGGCCCCGGCGACGTCATCGGCATCGGCCACATCGCGTACTGCCTGGTCGGCGACCTGCTCCAGGAGTACGTCGACACCGGCGAGGTGTCCCTCGACGTCCAGGAGCTCACGGTCGCCGTCGACCGCGGACGCAAGACCCTCCTCGACCACGTCTCCTTCCCGGTCGGCGAGAAGTGCCTGCTCGCCGTCGTCGGCCCGAGCGGCGCGGGCAAGTCCACCCTGCTCAACGCCCTCACCGGACAGCGCCCCGCCGACCACGGCACCGTCCTGTACGACGGCCGAGACCTCTACCGCGACTACGCCGAGCTGCGCCAGCGCATCGGCCTCGTCCCGCAGGACGACATCCTGCACGCCCAGCTCACCGTCCGCAGCGCCCTGTCCTACGCCGCCGAGCTGCGCTTCCCGCAGGACACCGCCAAGGCCGAGCGCCGGGCCCGGGTCGACGAGGTGATCCGCGAACTCGGCCTGGAACAACGCGCCCGGCAGCCCGTGCACAGCCTCTCCGGCGGGCAGCGCAAGCGCGTCAGCGTCGCCCTGGAACTGCTCACCAAGCCCTCGCTGCTCTTCCTCGACGAACCGACCTCCGGACTCGACCCCGGCATGGACCGCTCGGTGATGCACATGCTGCGCGGCCTCGCCGACGACGGGCGCACCGTCATCGTCGTCACCCACAGCGTCCTCAGCCTCGACGTCTGCGACCGCCTCCTGGTGCTCGCCCCCGGCGGCCGGATCGCCTACTACGGCCCGCCCGAGGAGGCCCTCGGCTACTTCGGCCACGAGCAGTGGCCCGAGGCCTTCGAGTCCTTCGAGCACGATCAGGGCCGCGACTGGGCCGGCGCCTACCTGGCCTCACCCCAGCACCGCCGCTACGTCGCCGACGCCACCGCCCAGCCCAGGGTGGCCCGCGAGGGCCCGGTGATCATCGCCCCGCCGCCCCGGCCGCGCAGCTGGGGCGCCCAACTGGGCACCCTGGTACGCCGGTACACCACGGCCCTGAGCGCCGACCGCACCTTCCTCGCCATCATGATCGCGCTGCCCTTCGTGATGGGGGCCATGGCACGGGCCCTCGCGGGCGGCGAACTCACCCGCGACACCGCGATGAACGCGCTGCTGATCCTCTGCGTCGGCGGCGTCCTGACCGGCGCCGCCAACGCCGTGCGCGAACTGGTCAAGGAACGGGTGATCTACCGGCGCGAGCGCGCCGTCGGCCTCTCCAGATCCGCCTATCTGATGTCCAAGGTGATCGTCCTCGGCACGATCACCGTCCTCCAGGCCGTCGTGCTCACCCTCGTCGCCCTGCTCGGCGTGGACCTCAACGCCCCGCGCGACGAAGGCGTGCTGCTGCCCCCGCTGGCCGAGATCACCATCGCGGTCGCCCTGCTGGCGTTCACCGCGATGATGCTCGGCCTGGTCGTCTCCGCGCTGGTGCGCAAGGAGGAGGTGACGATGCCGCTGCTGGTGCTGCTCGCCATCGTCCAGGTCGTCTTCTGCGGAGCCCTGCTGAAGCTGGACGGCGTCCCCGGCCTGGAACAGCTGTCCTGGCTGGTGCCCTCTCGATGGGCCCTGGGCGCGATGGCCGGCACCATCGGACTGGCCCGGATCGTGCCCGGCGACCTCACCTCCGACCCCCTGTTCCGGCACTCGGCCGGAGTGTGGCTGCTGAACATCGGCATGCTGCTCGTGCTGTCGGCGCTCTTCGGCCTCGTCGTCTCCCGGCTGCTGCGCCGGCAGGAACCCGTCGTGATGCGGAAGTAGGCGCCGATGACGACCCCCGGCTTCCTGCCCACGCACGTCGTCCCCGGCGGCGGCATGCCCGCCTGGGAGACCCCCGACCCGGGCCGGCCCACCGTGCCCCTGGACCCGCTGCTGCCCGTCCAGCTGCTGGAGCTGCGCGGCGACTGGGGGCATGTGCTGTGCGCCAACGGCTGGTCCGCCTGGGTCGACGGCCGCCTCCTGGTCGCCGTACCGCGCGACCCGCCGCCCGCCGGGCCGCCGGACGCCACCGCCGACCCGCGCCCGCTGCTCGCCCGCGCCGAGCGGGCCCTCGCCCGCTACCGGGCCGCCGTCGAGGAGCGGGCCGCCGGTTCGCTGGACGGCGAGACCTTCACGGCCCGCACCCGGGGCCTGCGCCTGGGCGTCGTGGTGGACGGCGACGCCGTCTGGCTGTACGACGCCGAGCACGAGCGGTGGGTGTACGGGGAGGGCGTACGCGAAGCCGTCTACACCACCGACGAGGAGCCGCGGCGGCCCGCCGCCCAGGACCCCTTCCACGCGCCGACCCAGGTCGTGACACCCGATGGGCCATGACACCAGCCTGTTCTCCGGACGGCCCTCCGAGCTGATCGGCCGGCAGGTCGCGGGCTACCGCATCGAACGGGAGATCGGCCGTGGCGGCATGGCCGTCGTCTACCAGGCCCGCGACCTGCGCCTGGACCGCACGGTCGCGCTGAAGCTGCTGGCCCCGGAGCTGGCCCGCAACGACACCTTCCGCCGCCGCTTCACCCATGAGTCGAGGGTGGCCGCCGCCCTCGACCATCCGCACATCGTGCCGGTCTTCGAGGCGGGCGAGACCGACGGCGTGCTGTACATCGCCATGCGCTACGTCCCCGGCAGCGATCTGCGCCATCTGCTCGACCGCCAGGGCCCCCTGCCGCTGCCGGCCGCGCTGCGCATCGCCGCACAGGTCGCCTCTGCGCTGGACGCGGCCCATGAGCACGGGCTCGTGCACCGGGACGTCAAGCCCGGCAACGTCCTCGTCGCCCGCGGCACCGACAGCGACCACCCCGAGCACGTCTACCTCACCGACTTCGGCCTGACGAAGAAGTCCCTGTCGCTGACCGGCTTCACCTCGGTCGGACAGTTCGTCGGCACCCTGGACTACGTCGCCCCGGAGCAGATCTCCGGCCGCCCGGTCGACAGCCGCTGCGACGTCTACGGCTTCGCCTGTGTGGTCTACGAGGTGCTCACCGGCCGCCCGCCGTTCCGCCGCGACGACGACATGGCCCTGCTGTGGGCCCATCAGTACGACGACCCGCCGCCGCCCAGCTCGGTCCGGCCAGGACTCCCCGCGGCGGTCGACCCGGTCCTCGCCAAGGCCCTGGCGAAGAGCCCCGACGACCGGCACGACTCCTGCCTCGCCTTCGTCGCGGACCTGCGCGCCGCCACCGCCGCCGCCCGGACGGACCATCCGCCGACCCAGGTCGTCGGCCTGGCGGCCATGACCAGGCCGCCGAAACGGCCGCCGGCCTGGGCCGCGCCCGTCTTCAGGCGCTAGGGCCCTTCTGGTGGATCTCCGCGGCGTCGCGACGCCGCGGAGATCCACCAGAAGGGCCCTAGGTCTCCAGCTCGCCCCGTCTGCGCACCCCGTGGGCCATCAGGGCGCCCAGGAAGCCCGTCACCAGGCCCCACAGCAGGGCGAGGCCGAGAGCGGACCAGAGAACCGGGCGCAGGAAGATGTCACCGCCCAGACCGCCGCCGAGATCGCCGATGCCGAGGACCGACAGCCCGTAGTGCGCGGAGATCCGGCCCACCAGACAGATCATGAGCACGGTGAGGGCCAGCGCGACGGCCATGTGCACCGCGTGCTGCCAGGCACGGACCCGGGCGGGGGAGCGCGCCGCCATCACGAACGCGGCCGCCAGCAGCAGAACGGCGTCGACCGCCACCAGCCACCACACCCGGCCGTCGTACTCGGCGAGCGAGGACAGGTTGAGGTCGGTGGTCTCCTCGCCGCGCAGCACCTGGTCCAGCACATGCGGCATCGGCAGCCCGAACGGGCCGTCCACCTTGCCCTCCCAGGTGGCGCCCAGCCCGAGGGTCAGGCACAGCCACATCAGGTTCGGCAGCCCGAGCAGGATCACCGCGAAGGTCTCGGCGGCGTTCCCCCGGGTGGCCGCCACCACCAGGGCGATGACCAGACCGAGACCGACGTACGCCAGGAGCAGCAGGACCATGGCGTGGGCCGCCGGGCGCACGGACGTCTGGAAGCGCAGCAGCCGGCCCGGCAGGGGGGCCCCGCGCGAGACCAGCAGCGCGAGAACGAGTACGCCGGCCAGCCACAGCAGGCCGAAGAACAGGGTCGGCGGCAGGTCGGTCTCGAAGCCCACCTCGGGCGAGATGCCGAAGACGTCGCCGAGGTCGGCCACCGCCGAGTCGCCGAGCGGGATCGAGAAGGTCTGGCGGGCGCCGAGGGACAGACCGAGCAGCGCGGCCAGCCACAGCACGGCGACCCGGGCGGCCCATCCGGCCAGCTCGGGCGCTCCCGCCACGGCCCGGTGCCGCAGCGGACGCAGAAAGCCCGCGGCGAGCACCAGGGCGCCCACCAGGGTGACGGACAGCGGGACCACGGTCAGCCCGGCCGAGGACTCGGCCAGCCCGCCCGCGTTCCCGGACAGCTCGATGGTGCCGCCGACCGCCGTGACGACGGTCGCCGCGGTCACCCGGGGAAAGGCCCCGTCGGGCAGATCGGCGGCACCGGCCGCCCACAGACCCAGGGCGGCGACGATCCCCATGGCGAGCACGGCGGCCAGTACCGCCGCGCCGGCCTGCACCCAGCCGTGGCGGGCGACTGCCTGGTCGGAAGGGGTGTGCGGGCTCACCCTTGCCACGCTAAGCAGCCCGCGCCCGGCCCGCCCGCCGGGAAGGGCCGTCCGCGTCCGCTTGCGGGCCGTACGGGACAGGCACAGACAATGAGGTCTGCACACCGAAATGGGTTGAAAGCGGTACAAGGCGGTGACGTGCTCCGCGGTCGCCGTCGGGAAGAAGGCCCCGTGAGTGTCGAACCGCCGTCGAACGGCCGCCCCACGGGCCCGCCCTCCGGCCCGCTCTCCGGCCCCAACCGGCCGCCCTCCGGCCACGGCGGGCCGCCGCCCGCCGGACCGCCCTCCCAGCCGCCCTCGGGCCCACCCTCGGGTCCCGGGGAGCCGCCGTCCGGTCCGCCCTCCCAGCCCTCCGGCGGCGGTACCCCGCCCGGACCCCACCCGCCGTGGTGGCGGTCCGTGCCCCGGGTCGCGGCGCTCGCGGCCGTGGTGGTCGCCGCGGTGTTCGTGACGGTGGTGCTCACCCGCCCCGACGGCGGCTCCTCCGCCGGCTCCGGCGGCGAGGTCTTCCTCCAGGCCGCCGGCACCTCCGGCCCCGACCCGTTCACCGAGTCCACCGCGACCGACAGCACCGCGCCCACCGCCACCCCCTCCCCGGCCCCCGACGCGACACCCACCCGCGCGGTGCGCGGCGTCGACGGCGGCGCGCCCGGCCTGTACGGCGGCACCCGCAACGTCGCCACCTGCGACGTGGAGAAGCAGGTCAAGGCGCTGCAGGCCGCCCCGGCCAAGAACAAGGCCTTCGCCTCCGTCGCCGACGTGCAGCCCGACGGCGTCCCCGGCTATCTGCGCTCGCTGACCCCCGTACAGCTGCGCATGGACACCCGGGTCACCAACCACGGCTTCCGCGACGGCGCCGCCACGCCCTACCAGGCCGTGCTCCAGACCGGCACCGCCGTCCTCGTCGACGACCGGGGCGTGCCCCGGGTCCGCTGCGCCTGCGGCAACCCGCTGACGCCGCCCGTCGCGCAGCAGGTCGCCCCGCGGAGCACCGGCGAACCCTGGCCCGGGTACCAGCCCACGAAGGTGGTCGTGGTGACCCCCGCACCAGTCGTGATCAACGTGTTCGTGCTCTACGACCCCGACAAAGGCGAGTGGATCCACCGCGAGCAGGGCGACACCGGCGGTCACGACAAGCCGACCGCCCCGCCCACCGAAACCCCCCCGCCCACCACCACCGCGCCGACCTCGCCGTCCCCGAGCTCCCCGTCCCCGAGCTCCCCGTCCCCGAGCTCGCCGTCCCCCTCCACCGAGAGCCCGAGCCCGCCCACCACTCCGACGACGCCGAGCACGGGGCCCTCGTCGCCGGGGCCGCAGTCCGAGCCCGCCCCGCCGGACTCGCAGACCTCCGAGGCGACCGTCACCGCGGAGAGCGCGTCCTCACCGGCGGCGCAGTCGTGACCCGGCGCCGGGACTGGCGAGCCGCTCACTGGGTACGAGCCTCTGTACGGCAGCGATCTGCCGCGCGGCCTCGGAAAGAGAAACGGATGATCGAACACCGGGACGACACAGCGACGCCCACCACCTTCGACGTGCCGGTCGAACCCCTGCGCCGGACGACCCACTACACCGGCGAGCCGGGATGCATAGCCGAGGCGCGGTCCTTCGCCGCGCGCTTCGTCGAACGGCTCAGGACCGAATGGTGCGCGGCGATCGACGAACGCGCCGAGGGCGCCGTCCTCCTCGTCGTCAGCGAGCTGATCACCAACGCGGACCGGCACAGCAACGGCCCGTACATCCTGGAACTGGAGGGCACCGACGACGCCGTGACGGTGTGCGTCACCGACAGCAGCCACGCGCTGCCGCTGCGCTTCCCCCGCGACCCCGGCCGGATCGGCCGGCACGGCCTGGAGATCGTGCACGCCCTCGCGGCCGAGGTCACCGCCGAACGCGTCCCCGTCGGCAAGCGGGTACGGGCCACGCTGGACCTGGCCGGCGAGCGGGCGACGGCTCCCGGCTGACCGGCCCCCGAATCCCCGCCTCCGGTTCCACCCAGGGCGCAACGCCGCCCCCTTCCCCGCGCGCCCAGGACTCCTAGGCTGGGCAGGTGACCAACCGAGCGCCGAACGAAGCCCGTGTCATCCCGCTGCGACCCGCCGCCGAGCCCGCGCCCAGAGAACCCCTGTGGCGCGACCTGGTCGGAGACGTGCTGCGCCGGGAACGCCTCGCCCAGGAACGCACCCTCAAGGACGTGGCCGAGGCCGCCCGGATCTCCATGCCCTACCTCTCCGAGGTGGAGCGCGGCCGCAAGGAGGCCTCCTCCGAGGTCCTCGCGGCCGCCGCGCACGCCCTCGGACTCGGCCTCGGCGACCTGCTGGACCGGGCCCGGGGCGAGCTGATCCGCCTGGCCGACCGCCGCGGCCCCGCCCGCGGCGCCGCCCCCGCGTCCTCGTCCCACAACGGGCTGTGCCTGGTCGCCTGACGCCGGCTCAGACGCGGACGAGGCGCCGGCCGAGCACCTCGTCCGCGAGGCCGTACGCCACGGCCTCCTCGGCGGTGAACACCTTGTCGCGGTCCATGTCCGCGCGCAGGGTGGCGAGTTCGTGCCGGGTGTGCCGGGCGAGCACCTCCTCCACTTGAGCGCGGATCCGTACCATCTCCTTGGCCTGGAGGGCGAGATCGGACACCGTGCCCTGGCGGCCGCCGGAGGCGGGCTGGCCGAGCAGCACGCGCGAGTGCTCCAGCACGAACCGCCGCCCGGGGTCCCCGCCCGCCAGCAGCACCGCCGCGGTGGAGGCCGCCTGCCCCACGCAGAAGGTGGAGATGGGCGCCGACACGAACGTCATGGTGTCGTAGATCGCCATCAGCGAGGTGAACGAGCCGCCGGGCGAGTTGATGTAGATCGCGATCTCGTTCTCGGGCGCCGCCGACTCCAGATGGAGGAGTTGGGCGATGACGACGTTGGCGACACCGTCGTCGATCTCGGTGCCGAGAAAGATGATCCGCTCGTTCAGCAGCCGGCTGAACACGTCGAAGGACCGCTCGCCCTGCGGGGTGCGCTCGATGACGTTCGGAATCGTGTAGCCGCCCATGGTCACAGTCCCATCCGTCGCTTCGTCGCGGCCGGCCGCACATCGGCGAACGACTCCACGACCTGGTCCACCAGTCCGTACTCCCGGGCCTCCTCGGCCGTGAACCAGCGGTCGCGGTCACCGTCCCGGGAGATCGTCTCCGGGCTCTGCCCGGTGTGCTCGGCGGTGATCCGCTCGATCGTCCGCTTGGTGTACTCCAGGTTGTCCGCCTGGATCTCGATGTCCGCGGTGGTGCCGCCGATGCCCGCCGACGGCTGGTGCATCATGATCCGCGCGTTGGGCAGCGCGTACCGCTTGCCGGCCGTGCCCACGCCGAGCAGGAACTGGCCCATGCTGGCGGCGAAGCCCATCGCGAGCGTGGAGACGTCGTTGGGGATCAGCCGCATGGTGTCGTAGATGGCGAGGCCCGCGTGCACCGAGCCCCCGGGGCTGTTCACGAACAGGCTGATGTCGGTGTGCGGGTCCTCCGCCGACAGGATCAGCAGCTGGGCGCACACCCGGTTGGCCGACACCTCGTCGACCTGGGTGCCCAGCAGCACGATCCGCTGCCCGAGCAGTTGGGCGGCGAGATGGTCGTCGAACCGGGTGGGCGCTGTGTCGCCCTCCTCGGCCCGCGGGGCGAGCATGGTGAACGGAGTCATCGGTCCTCCTCGTGCGGTCGTGGACGCCGTCGCCTCCACTGTTGCCCCACCACCGCGCCCACCGGGGGTTTCTCTGCCCGCGGCAGATCTGCCGAGGGCAGAGCGCGGGCCTTCCCCGGGCGCGCGGGGGACTTCTCGGGCGAGGAGCGATGAGTTCCGCGCGCCGCCCCGGTCTCTACTCGCGACCGGGTTTCCCACCCCAGGAGGACGACATGACCGCCGACGGTTTCACCACGTGCCTGTGGTTCGACGACCAGGCCGAGGAGGCCGCGCAGTACTACGTCTCGATCTTCAAGAACTCCAGCGTCGACAGCGTCTCCCACTACCCCGAGGGCTCCATGCGCCCCGCCGGTACCGTCCTGACGGTCGAGTTCACGGCCAACGGCCACAGGTTCTGCGCCCTCAACGGCGGCCCGGAGTTCAGGTTCAACGAGGCGATCTCCTTCCAGATCTTCTGTGCGGACCAGGCGGAGATCGACCACTACTGGACCAAGCTCACCGAGAACGGCGGCGAGGAGGGCCCCTGCGGCTGGCTCAAGGACCGCTTCGGCGTCTCCTGGCAGGTCGTCCCGGACCGGCTCGCCGAGTGGACGACCGACGCGGACCCGCAGAAGGCGTCCCGGGCCACCCAGGCCATGCTGGGCATGAAGAAGCTCGACATCGCCGCCCTGGAGAAGGCGCACGCGGGCGAGTGAGCGCCGGTCAGTGTCCGGTGCGCTCCGCGACCGCCCGGGTGATCTCCCGGGCGAGCCGCAGGATGCCGGGGGAGCGCACCGGGCACGGCTTCGGCGTACTCGTCGTGGGGGCCAGACAGAAATGCAGATGGTCGTCGTCGCGGTGCAGCGCGGTGCGGCCCCGCCCCGGCTCGGTGCAGTAGCCGGGGTGCGCGCGCTCGTACGCCGTGCAGGGCAGATGCCGGGTCCAGGTGTAGCGGTCCGAGGCGAGGCTGACCGCGCGGCCCGCGTCGGCCACGGCGTCCTTCGACGCCGCGGCCTGTTCCTCGTACACCCGGTTCACCAGCCGCACCCGCTCCGGGGTCATCGGGTCCGGGCCCTGGAGCACCCACACGATCGCCGGCCGCCTGGCGCCGCCCGCCGCGGCGATCTGCTCGGTCAGCCGCCGCGCGTCGGCGGTGTAGCGCTCCAGATAACGCTCGCGGGACCCGGCGTAGGTGATGCCGTCCATGCAGGGCGTGTAGCCCCAGGAGTTCCCCCAGAACTGGAGCACCACGACGTCCGGACGCAGTCCGCGCACCAGTGCCGCCGCCTTGTCCGTGTCCGGCACCAGCGACCGTTCGCCCGTGCCCTCGAGGTAGTCGCACAGCGTGGTGCCCGAGTAGGGGGCGCTCGTGTACCGGGCGCGCAGGTCGCGGCGGAGTTCCTGGCCGAGGACGTTCTGGTTCTCCATGGCCAGGGAGTCCCCGAGATACAGCACGACCGGAGCCGTCGTGGGCGGGGGCGAGGGCGCGGCCGTGGGGGAGGCGGCGGCCCGTTGGTGGGTGGTCTCCGGCAGGGGAGCGGCCACGTCCCGCCCGGACGCCGGGTCGCCGCACCCGGCGAGCAGCAGCGCACCGGTCAGCAGTGCTCCCACGAACCACGGTCTGCGCATTCGCCGACTCCCGCCCCGGACAGAGGAGTTCCCCAGGCAAGCACATCCCGCGCGGGGGCGGTAGTCACCCCCCGGACAAGGGAGGCGTCCGGTGCGGCGCAACTGTGTGTGGTTTCTTGGCGCGGAGTTGGGGTGCGCGTCACACGCCGTCCCTACGGTGCGCGGCATGAGAAAGCCTTATCTCCTGCTCGGCGCCGCCGTCCTCACGCTCGCCCTGGCCTCGCCGGCCACGGCCGGGAACCCGCCCCGCCCCGGGGACTTCGGCCGTGCCACGCTCACCGGATTCGCGTCCCTGCCCGCCGAGACCTTCGTACCGGACAGTGAACCGTCCGGCGCGTTCATCGGCGCGGGCCCGTTCAACGGCATCGCCGCCCCGTTCGCCGGCCAGCCGGTGCAGGGCTTCAGCGGCATCGTGAACCGGCACGACGGCACCTTCGACGTGCTCTCCGACAACGGCTACGGCGCCAAGGCCAACAGCGCCGACTTCCTGCTGCGTGTGCACCGCATCGCACCCGACACCAGGACCGGCGAGGTCAGTGTGCTCGGCGGCTTCGGCCTCAGCGACCCCGACGGGCTGGTGCCGTTCCCGCTCACCCGCGCCGACCGCCGGCTGACCGGCGCCGACTTCGACGTCGAGTCGATCGTGCGGTCGGCGGACGGCACCTACTGGATGGGCGACGAGTTCGGCCCGTACCTGCTGCACTTCTCCGCCCGCGGCCGGCTGCTCCGGGCGCCGGTCGCGCTGGACGGGGTCCGGGCTCCGGAGACCGCCGCCCGGACCGGGGAGCAGGCCACCATAGGCTCCAGCAAGGGCTTCGAAGGGCTGGTCCGGTCCGTCGACGGCCGGCGCCTGTACCCGCTGCTGGAGGGCTCGGTCACCGGTGACACGCCCGGTGACCTGCGTTTCAGCGAGTTCGACCCGCGCCGCGGCGCCTACACCGGCAAGCGGTTCGTCTACCGTCTGGAGTCGTCGGCCCACGCCATCGGCGACGCCGTCGCGGTCGACCGCCACCGCTTCCTCGTCATCGAGCGCGACGGCGGCCAGGGTGACGCCGCCAAGTTCAAGCGGATCTACCTGGCCGACACCCGCGACCGCGACGAGGACGGCCTGCTCGACAAGACCCTGGTGGCCGACCTGCTGGACATCGCCAACCCCAGGGGCGTCGGCGGCTTCGGGGAGACCTTCCGGTTCCCCTTCACCACCATCGAGGACGTCGTCCTGCTCGACGACCGCACCCTGGCCGTGCTGAACGACAACAACTTCCCCTTCTCGTCGGGCCGTACGCCCGGCGAGGCGGACGACAACGAGTTCATCACCGTCCGTCTCGCCGAGCGACTGCACGCCGACCCGCGCGCCTTCCGCTAGACCCGGTGCGTCAGACCCGGTCCGCCGCGATGAGCAGGTACTGGAAGCTGCCGTTGCGGTAGGCGTCGAGGAACGTGTCCTCGATCCCGGTGACCAGGTGGTCGGCCTGGCGGCGCAACTCCCAGTAGGGGATGGCCGCTTCCGTCAGGTCGGCCACATGCACCGGCACCAGCCGGTTGCGGGCCATCGCCCGGAAGTACTCCGAGCGCGGGTGGATGTCGCAGATGTAGTGGGCGTTGATCAGCGACACCTCGCGCGAGGCCCGGCCGTAGGTGTCGTTGTAGCAGCCGGTGATCGTCACATAGCGCCCGCCGCGGCGCAGCAGCCGGGAGTGCTCGGCGAACAGCAGGTCCAGCTCGACGTACATGGTCGACTCGTTGTTCCAGGACGCCGCGTACGCGCCGGTCTCGAAGCCGGTGTCGAGCATGTTGCGGTGGTGGTAGCGCACCTTGTCGTCGATGCCGCGTTTGCGGGCCTGCGCGCCCGCGAACTCCGCCTGCTTGGCGGAGATGGTCACGCCGTCGGCGTGGCAGCCGTACCGCAGATGCGCCGTCACGCTGCCGCCGCCGCGTCCGCAGCCCGCGTCGAACACCCGGTCCTGCGGGGTGAGCCGGCCCAGGTACCCGGCGAGCAGTTCCGCCTGGGCGTGTTCGAGCCGGTGCAGCTCGGCGGTGAGGCGCGCCCTGCGCAGTTCGGGGTCGTCCTCCTGGAGCACGGTCCAGTCGGCCTCCCCGATGCCGTAGTGGTGGTGGTACAGGTCGTCGACCCGTCCGAGTTCGAGGTTGACCGGGTTCTCCTCGGCGTTCCAGTAGTCCGCGACGCGGTTCTGGTACGTGGACTGGGTGGGCAGCGTCGCGGTGCGGGTGTCGGGGGCGAAGGTCAACGGAACTCCTTGTTCTTCGGACGTATGACGGTGGATCGGGGCCGGCTCCGGGGAGGGCCGGGTCACCAGTAGTCGGGCAGGTGGTAGCGGTGGCTGTTGGTGGCGTGCCACTCGTGGTTGCCGGCCACCCAGTCCGACAGCCCCTGGGCGTAGCGGGCGAGGACGGGTGAACCGGCCGACAGCAGCGCGGACTCGGTCTCGAAGGACTCCATGACCCGGTTGTGGATCTCCACGCTGCGGAGGTAGGCGGCCTTCAGCCCGCACCGCTCGTTCGCGGCGACCACCACGGGCAGATTGAGGTGCGCCGGATCGCCCAGTTCCTTGGTGAAGGAGTAGAGGTCGTTCACGATCGTGGTGGCGTTGCAGGCCAGCGCGGTGATGCGCTGGACCTCGGGCCGCGAGTACAGCGCCTCGGGCAGCTCGTAGCCGTCCACGGCGTCCACGATCGACAGACAGGGGCGGAAGTTGTTGAACTGGCGCATCACCAGGTACTCCCAGACCCGCGGCCGGTACCCGGTCTCCGCCCAGCCGGCCTCGCCGAGATAGCCCAGGTGCAGCCGGGCCATGTCGTGCACATAGCGGGTGGCCTGGCTGGGAGTGGCGAGCGCGGCGAAGTCCTTCATGGCCCAGAAGTACGACCGCAGCGGCCCGTCGGTGTGCATGCCCTGGCGCCACTCCTCCTCCAGCTCCGGTGTGCCGTGGTAGGGGTCGAGCGCGGACTGCGCCAGCACCAGCCGGCCGCCCAGGCCCCGGTGGGAGGCGCCCCGCCCCTCGTCCTCCTCGCAGTAGCAGCTGTCGACGAGGTTCTCGGCCAGCAGCAGCTTCCCGGCGGCCGTGAGCCGGTCCAGATCGGCGGCGCCCGGATGCTGGAGCACCACGGCCCGGCCGAACTGGAAGCCAGAGAAGTCCCCCGACCAGGTCTCCGGGAACAGGTCCAGCCCGCGTGCCCAGTCCTCCAGCCTGCGGTCCACCTCGCTCGCCCGGCCGGCGTCGGCGGGGGCGACCGGACGGTGCCGGAGTCCGGGGACGGCTCCGCTGCGCCGGGTGCGCGGCCCGGCGACGGCACCCGGTGGGCCGGGCAGGGCGAACGCGGTGCGCCCGGGGGCGGGGTCGGGTGGCGGGGGTGGCCCGGGTGCGGTCGCGCCGGGGACCGGTGGGTCCGGCGGGCCGAGGGGGGCGGGGGAGGGCCAGTGCGGTCGCAGGGCCGCGGCGATGTCCGGGGGACCGGGCAGCGGAAGACGGATCGGTGCCGGCGGTTCGGGAGGTGCCGCCGGGACCGGGTCCGCCGGTTCGGGCGGAGGGACCGGTGCCGGTGCCGTTGCCGGTGGTTCGGGCAGCGGGGAGCGGGCCGGTCCGGGCGCCGGCGGCAGGGCGGGTCCCGGCGGGGCGGGCCGCTCCGGTACGTCGGCCCCGGCGCGGCGGGCGCGCAACTCGGCGGCGAGGTTCGGCGGGCCGGGCAGCGGGCGCGGCGCGGCGGGCTCCGGCGGGCTCACGGGCGGTGCGGTGGACGCCGCCGGGGTCCGCGGCTGCGGGGCGGACGCGGGGGGATCGGGCAGCGCGGGCGCTGCCGGGGGCGGTGCGGACGTGGTCATGTGTGCGTGCTCCACGCGGTCAGTCGGCGGTCCGGCCGATCTGGACGTTCTCCAGGGCTCCGGCCGCGTCGGGGACGAGGATGGCCAGCGAGTAGTAGGCGGTCACGAGGTAGTTGAGGATCGCGGCGGTGTCGATGCCCGTGAACCGCACGTTCAGGCCCGGCTGGAACTCCTCCGGGATGCCCGTCCGGTACAGGCCGACCACGCCCTGGTCGGCCTCGCCCGTGCGCAGCGCGAGGATGCTGGTGGTGTGCTGCGGGGTGACCGGGATCTTGCCGCAGGGGAAGACGGGCACCCCGCGCCAGGCGGGCACCTCGTGTCCGTTCACGGTGGCCGTGCCCGGCACCAGACCGCGCCGGTTGCACTGCCGGAAGAACGCCGCGATGGCCTTCGGGTGGGCGAGGAACAGCTTCGTCCCGCGCCGCATGGAGAGGAGCTCGTCCATGTCGTCCGGCGTCGGCGGTCCGGTGTGCGTACTGACGCGCTGTCCGTGGTCGACGTTGTGCAGCAGCCCGAACTCCCGGTTGTTCACCAGCTCCCACTCCTGGCGATCGCGGATCTCCTCGATGGCCAGGCGGAGTTGCTGCTGGGTCTGGTCCATCGGCTCGCTGTAGAGGTCGGCGACCCTGGTGTGCACCCGCAGCACGGTCTGGGCCAGCGACAACTCGTACTCACGCGGGGTGAGTTCGTAGTCGACGAAGCCGCCCGGCAGCGTGGGCTCACCGCTGTGGCCGGCCTGCAGCGGCACCTCGGCCTCACCCTTGCGGTTCACCGGCAGCCGCTGCCGTTCGCCGTACGCCGTGAGGTGCGCGGCCAGTGAGGGGACCCGGTCGGTGAACTCGCGGACCACCTCCCGGGGCAGCACCAGCACCGTGCCGGCCGTGTCGGCGCGCACGGAGGTCGGCCAGAGCGGGTCCGGCCGGCCGATCGCCTCGTCGCCGAGCGGGTCGCCGTCGGTGACGGTGCCGACGGTCTGCTCCTCGCCGTACTTACCGGCCGTGTAGCGGGTGAAGCGGCCGTGCACGACGAGGTAGTTCTCGGTGACCGGCTGCCCCGCCTCGTACAGGACCTGTCCGGCGCGCACCTCTCGTACCCGGAAGCGGGCGGCGATCTCCCTGAGGACGTCGGGATCGTCGTAGCCGCGCAGGGCGGGGAGCTCGGTGAGGGTCTCCGGGACGACCCGGATGTCGTCGGCGCCGTTGTGCTCGAAGTGCACCCGGCCCCCGCCGGGGCGCAGGCTGAGCCGCCGGTTGACACGGTAGGCGCCGCCCCTGACGTCCACCCACGGCAGGGCCTTCAGCAGCCATCGGGAGGAGATGCCCCGCATCTGGGGCACGGACTTGGTGGTGGTCGCGAGATTGCGTGCGGCCTGGGTGCCGAGACTGGTGAGCTGACCGTCGGATGCGGGGGCCGGGCCGTCGGTGACGGCCTCGGCGGTGCTGTCCGGCGTGGACACATTCCCTCCCGGGAGATGAACGGGCACATGATCGTCGGTGGGCGAGCGGGTCAGGCTCGATGACTGGTGCTGTGGCCGGAGAGGTTTGCCGGAAAGCTCGCCGCGTCCGGTGCGGTGCGTCGCAAGGCGGAGCATCGTCCGCGTACCGGATGCACTCGGGTGATGCGACAACGCGGCGAGGTGCCGTGCCGGGCGTTGCGATCCGGTGAACCCCTCTGGTCACAGCACCAGCGAAACAGGAGTGACGCGAGGCGGGTACGGCGTGAAGGGGGCGGCTTCGCGCGTCTGCGGTGGCAAACATTCCGGTTGAGGCGGACGGCGCCGGGTGCCCGTGCCGCACGCCGCCCCACGCGCCCCGCGCCCCAGGGGGCGCGCGCTCCCGAGTGGATCACCCTCCGTGATCCACTCGGGCCGCCGCGCCCTCCCGCCGCGCCAGGGCACGCGTGCCCGGACCGGCGCGGCGTTCGGGCCCGCCCGCTCCCGTGTCCGCGCCCCGGCCCGTCCCGCTCCCGGCCCCGTAGCGGAACGGAACGTTCGGCGCGCGGCCGGGGCGCGGGATGGATAGCGTGGGATTCCGGACATGTCCCCGAATCCGAGAGGGCCGACCATGGCCGCACGACCTGAGGGAACCCCCTGCTGGGTGGACGCGATGTTCACCGATCTGGAAGAGGCCAAGAGCTTCTACGGTGACGTCCTCGGCTGGACCTTCGGCGAGCCCTCGTCGGAGTACGGCAACTACACCCAGGCCTACGCCGACGGCAAGGCGGTCGCGGCCGTCGTGCCGCCGATGCCGGGTCAGGAGGGCGTCTCGCAGTGGTGCCTCTACATCGCCTCGCCGGACGCGGCGGCGACCGCGACGAAGGTCCGCGACAACGGCGGTGAGGTGCTGATGGAGCCGATGCAGGTCGGCGACTTCGGCACCATGTGCCTGGCGCGCGACCCAAGCGGTGTCGTCTTCGGCGTCTGGCAGGCCGGCGCGCACGAAGGCTTCGAGGCCCCGCCCGAGCAGGCCGGCGCGTACTGCTGGGCCGAGGTGTTCACCCGGGAGCCGGAGAAGTCCGACACCTTTCTGCCGGCCGTCTTCGGCTACAGCTCGAAGCAACTGCAGGACGACAACGTCGACTTCCGCATGTACGACCTCGGCGAGGACACCGTGCTCGGCCGGATGCGGATGACGGAGGAGTTCCCGCCCGAGGTGCCGCCGTACGTCAACGTCTACTTCTCGGTGCCGGACTGCGACGCGGCGGTGGCGAAGGCCACCGAGCGCGGTGGTGTGCTGCGCTTCGGCCCGATGAACTCGCCGTTCGGCAGGTTCGCCGCGATCAGCGATCCGCAGGGCGCCAACTTCTCGGTGATCGACCTCACGACGACCGAGGGCGAGATGCCGAAGAGCACCGACGTCTGAGGCGGAGCGCCTGGGGGTGGCTCCCCGGAGACAGGGCGTCCGCGGCAGGGCGCCCGGGCACGACAGGACGGCGCGCCGGCCCATGGCATGATCGGACGCATGCGTGAACGTGTGGTGGCCGCGTGCGACGGGGCTTCTAAGGGAAACCCCGGACCGGCGGGCTGGGCCTGGGTCGTCTCCGACGCGTCGGAGACGCCCGACCGCTGGGAGGCCGGCCCGCTCGGCACGGCCACCAACAACGTCGCGGAGCTCACCGCGCTGGAGCGCCTGCTCGCCTCGACGGACCCGGCCGTGCCGATCGAGATCCGGATGGACTCGCAGTACGCCATGAAGGCGGTCACCGCCTGGCTGCCCAACTGGAAGCGCAACGGCTGGAAGACGGCCGCCGGCAAGCCGGTCGCCAACCAGGAGCTCGTGGTCCGCATCGACGAACTGCTCGGGGGCCGCGAGGTCGAGTTCCGCTACGTCCCCGCGCACCAGGTCGACGGCGACCGGCTCAACGACTTCGCCGACCGGGCCGCCAGCCAGGCGGCGACCGTCCAGGAGAGCGCGGGCAGTGCCCTCGGCTCACCCGAGCCGCCGGCCGCGCCGGACGTCCCGGCCAAGGCCCCGCGTCGCAAGCCCGCCGCCCGGGGCGCGCGCAGCGGCGGGAGCGGTGGGAGCGGCGGCGCGGGGTCCTCGCGCACGCTCAAGGCGAAGTTCCCCGGGCGCTGCGGGGTGTGCGGCCGTTCCTACGCGGCGGGCGAGCAGATCGCCAAGAACGCCTCCGGCTGGGGCCATCCGGAGTGCCGCACGGCCGGCGCCTGACGGTCACCGGGCCCTGAGGTCCCCTCAGGCCGCGTCGAAGGTGTAGTGCGCCGTGTGGTCCAGCAGATCGGCCGGGCGCACGTCGTTCCAGGGCGTCATCGTGTCCTGGAGGTCGACGACGTTCGCGGTTGCGGCGGCCGGGAGATAGCCGGAGCCGGGGTGACGGCGCTGCCAGTCGGCCCAGAGCTTGTCGATGTAGGCGTGGTGCAGCCAGAACACCGGGTCGTTGGGGGAGACCCCGGTGGCCATCTGCCCGCCGACCCAGACATGGACGCGGTTGTGCAGGTTCACGCCGCGCCAGCCCTCCAGGTGGTTGCGGAACCCGTCCGAACCGCTGTTCCAGGGCGCCATGTCGTACACCGGCATCGCGAGGACCGAGTCCACCTCGGCCCGGGTGGGCAGTTCGCGCACGGACGTGCCCAGCGAGCGGCGCAGGAACGTACGGCCGTCGACGCGGACGGTGACCGGCCAGTCGCCGGTGGACGCGGCGAACGGCCCGTCCATGACCCGGCCGTCGAGGCTGCGCCCGGTGCCGCCGAGGAAGTCCGGCGCCCACAGCGAGGACCGCGTCGAGCGGTCGGCCGTCCAGTCCCAGTACGGGAGCGCGACGGTGGCGTCGACGTCCTGGAGGGCACGCTCGAACTCCAGCAGGAATCTGCGGTGCCAGGGCAGGAACGAGGGCGAACGGTGGCCGGTGCGGGGGCCGTTGTCGGTGTCGGCGACGATGTACTGGTTGTGTGTGCCGACGAAGGTGTCGTAGCGGCCGCTGCGCTTGAGTTCGATGACGGCGGCGACGAAACGGCGCTTCTCGTCGGCGGTCAGGTTCGCCTGGTTCTTGCGGACGGTCATGTGCGGTGCTCCAAGTGCGTGTGGTGCGTCGAGTGCGGCCGGGGCGCGGTCAGTTGGCGGGGAACGGCAGCAGCGCCGCGCCCTGGAGCTCGTCGACGGCGGCCCGGGCGGCGGCGCGCGGGGTGGTTACCGGCTCGTAGTGGCTGACCACGCTGATCCAGCTGCCGTCGGCGTTGCGCATCGTGTGCAGCTCGACGCCGTCCACGAACACCGCGTAGCCGGCGCCGTGATGGTGGCCGCCGCCGGCCATGCCCTGTATCCGGCGGCCCTTGTAGACCTCGTCGAAGGGCTGGGGGCCGCCGTGGTGGTGACCGGCGGGTGCGGCGGCTCGGTCGCGGGCGGCCGGGCCCGCGGTGGTGTCGGGCGCGGCGGCCACGGCGGTGGTCGTGGCGCCGACCGCGGCCACGGCGGCCCCGGCGGCTCCGAAGACGATGGCGCGACGACGGGTGAGTTCCGGCATGCGGACCTCCTGGGTTCGGGAACGGATGTCGTCGCATGCCTATCGGGCCGTGGCGCACGGCCGGAAATCCCTTCGGACCGGTTGGCTCCGATCCGGACAATTACTCACATGTCATGCAAGGTTGAACCAAGATGATCTTGCTGTGAACGGGCCTCGGTCTGCCCGGAAGAGGGAATTCCTTCCCCTTCGCGGCGGGTTCGTGGCGATCTTTCGCCCTGCCCGCGGTCGGCGCGCGGTGCGACCCGCTCCGGGAAAGTGGCGCGTTCCGCGACCTCGACGCCTGCTACCCTGCGTCGCGAACCGACCGCTATGAGTAATGATCAGGGGTGCGTGTGAAGGTCGCCATCGCCGGAGGCGGGCCCGCCGGCCTGTATCTGTCGATCCTGCTGAAGCTCCAGGATCCCGCCCACGACATCACCGTCCACGAGCGCGATCCCGAGGGCTCGACCTACGGCTGGGGCGTCACCTACTGGCAGGGCCTGCTCGACCGGCTGCACGCCCACGACCCGGAGTCCGCGCGGGCCGTCGACCGGGCCTCGGTCCGCTGGAACGAGGGCGTCGCCCGTGTCCGCGGCCTCAGCACCCGCCAGCCCGGCGACCAGGGCTTCGGCATCGGCCGCCACCGCCTGCTGGAGATCCTCGCCGACCGGGCCCGCTCCCTCGGCGTGCGCCTGCGCTTCGAGCACGAGGTCACGGACCCGGGCGCGCTGGCGGCCGAGGCGGACCTGGTGGTCGCCGCCGACGGTGTCCGCAGCGCCCTGCGCACCCGGCACGCCGGCCACTTCGGCACCGAGGTCCGGGCAGGCCGCAACACCTACGTCTGGCTCGGCACCACCAAGGTCTTCGACGCCTTCACCTTCTCCTTCGTCGAGACCGCGCACGGCTGGATCTGGTGCTACGGCTACGGCTACAGCGACACCCACAGCACCTGCGTCGTCGAGTGCGCCCCCGACACCTGGACCGGACTCGGCCTCGACAGCGCCGCCGGGCCGGACGGACTGCGTCTGCTGGAGAAGCTGTTCGCGGACGTCCTCGACGGCCACCCGCTCATCGGCCGGGCCCAGTCCGACGGCAACGCCCAGTGGCTGAACTTCCGCACGCTGACCAACCGCAGCTGGCACCACGGCAACCTCGTCCTGCTCGGCGACGCCGCCCACACCACCCACTACTCCGTCGGCGCGGGCACCACCCTCGCCCTGGAGGACGCCATCGCCCTGGCCGCCGCCCTGCGCGAGGAGCCCGCGCTCCCCGAGGCCCTGGCCCGCTACGAGCGCGAGCGCCGACAGGCCCTGCTGTCCGCGCAGAGCGCGGCCCGGCACAGCGCCCAGTGGTACGAGAACCTGCCGCGCTACATCCACCTGCCGCCCCGGCAGATGTTCGCCCTGCTCGGCCAGCGCCACTCGCCGCTGCTGCCGTACGTCCCGCCCCAGCTGTACTACCGACTGGACCGCGCCGCGGGCCAACTGGAGCCACTGCGCAGGCTCAAGCGCTGGCTCGGGCCGAGGCTGGCCCGCGGCTCCCAGACCCGCGCGCTGGAGTCCCGCAGATAGCGGACCCGGCCGGCTCGGCGGATCGCGTCGTTTGAGGTGCCGACGTCACGGAAACCCGGTGCACATGGCTGAGCCGACGCAGGACACGGGCCGTGACGAGACCCGCGAGGAGCGCGCCGACCGTATGTGGGCCGAACTCCTCCAGGAGGTCCGCGTGGCCCAGATGGGCGTGCAGATCCTCTTCGGCTTCCTGCTGACCGTCGTGTTCACGCCGACCTACCGCCGGCTCGGAGACCTCGACCAGGCGATCTACATGGTGACCGTCGTGCTGGGCGCCACCGCCACCGGCACCCTGATCGGCCCCGTCTCGCTGCACCGGCTGGTCTCGGGCCGCCGGGTGAAGCCGGAGGCGGTGCGCTGGGCCGCGCGGCTCACCCTGGTCGGCCTCGTGCTGCTGCTCGCCACCATGACCGGCTCCCTGCTGCTCATCCTGCGGGTGGCGACCGACGGGGACTTCGTGCCCTTCGTGGTCGCGGGGGTCGTCGTCTGGTACGTGCTGTGCTGGTTCGCCGTCCCGATGTGGACGAGGCACCGTCACACGGACTGAGCCGCCTGCCGCGCTTCGGCGTCCGGGCGGGCCTGCCGCGTTCCGGCGTCTGGCCGCCCGCCGCGCTTCGGCGCCCGGGCGACCGCTTCCCGCCCGGTGCGGGGCGCCCCAGTACCGGCCGGCCGCTTTCCGCCCGCCGCCCGGCGGGACCGCCCCTCGTCGCGCACCCCTGGCTCGAAAGGAAGCTCGATATTCGGGCGGGGCCCGGACAGGATGGCCCCATGACCGCGCGCCCTCTGCCCTCCAGCACCCCGGCCGCCCAAGGCGTCGACGCCACCGGCGTCCTCGCCCTCCTCGACGCGCTCGACGCCGCGCCCGACATCGAACCGCACAGCCTCATGATCCTGCGCCACGGGCATGTCGTGGCCGCCGGCTGGTGGGCGCCGTACACCCCCGAGCGCCCGCACCTGCTGTACTCGCTGAGCAAGAGCTTCACCTCGACCGCCGCGGGCTTCGCCTTGGCCGAGGGGCTGATCGGCCTCGACGACACGGTGGTCTCCCACTTCCCGGAGTTCGAGGCGGAGATCACCGACCCGCGCAGCCGCGCCATGCTCGTCCGGCACGCGGCCACCATGTCCAGCGGGCATCTCGCCGAGATGGTCGACACGGCCTACGGCACCGATCCCGCCGAGCCGGTCCGCGGCTTCCTGCTGCACCCGCCGGAGCGCGACCCCGGCACCGTCTTCACCTACAACCAGCCCGCCACCTACTCCCTCGCCGCGATCCTCCAGAAGGTCACCGGGCAGTCGCTGAGCGACTATCTGCGTCCCCGGCTCCTGGACCCGCTCGGCATCGGCGAGGCGGCCTGGCTGCGCGACGGCACCGGCCGCGAGCTCGGCTTCAGCGGACTGCACCTGACCACCGACGCCGTCGCCCGGTTCGGCGAGCTGTATCTGCGCGACGGCGTCTGGGAGGGGCGGCGGCTCCTGCCGGAGGGCTGGGTCGGCGAGGCCACCCGCGCGCATGTGCCGACCGCGGGCCGCATGGGCCGCACCGACATCCCGGACTGGGACCAGGGCTACGGCATCCAGTTCTGGCGCTCCCGGCACGGCTTCCGGGGCGACGGGGCGTACGGCCAGTTCTGTCTGGTGCTGCCCGAGCAGGACGCCGTGGTCGTGACGACCGCGGCCACCGAGCGGATGCAGGCCGTGCTGGACCTCGTCTGGCGGCATCTGCTGCCCGCCTGCCGTCCCGCCCCGCTGACCGGCGCCGACGCGGCCGACGCCGCGCTGCGGGAGCGGCTCGCCGGGCTCGCGCTGCCGCCCGCGACCGGCAAGCCCGCCCCGCCCGAGCGTGCCGAGGACTGGGCCGGGGCGTCCTTCACCCCCTACGGCGGCGTCCGCCCGGACCCGCGTGGCCTCACCGGTGTCGCGCTGGACGAGGGCCCCGACGGCTGGACTGCCACCCTGACCGACGGCGGCCGCCGGACCGGCCTGCGCCTCGGCACCGGCGGCTGGACCGTGAGCGAGGAGCCGCTGCCCGTCGCCGTCAGCGGCGGCTGGACCGACCCGGGCACGCTGGAGTTCGCGGCCCAGTTCCTCGAGACACCGCACCGGCTGGTGATCACCTGCACGCTCGCCGACCGCGCCTTCCGGGCCCGCTGGCGGACGGAACCGCTGAACGCGACCCGGCTGGACCGGCTGCGGGCGCCGGTGTCCGGGGCCTGACCTTTCACATCGGTTGCGTGCGCCTGCGTCCGGAGCTTGACCCTCCGCACCGGCTGCGGGCGCCGGTGTCCGGGGCCTGACCTTTCGCACCGGCTGCGGGCGCCGGTCTCCACGGCCTGCCCCTCCGCACCGGCGCCCGAGCCCTCTCACCCGGCGGCCCGAAGCTTCCCTCACCCGGCCCTGAAGCTCCGCAGGGCGACGTCCAGCGCCTCCCGGCTGGCGGCGCCGTCCCACTGGGCGGCGGGAGCCGACCAGCGCAGCGAGAAGCCACGGCCGCCGCCGAGGAGGAAACCACGGCCGAGGGTGCGCACCCGCTCGCCGTCCGCCGTGGCGATCCACTGCAGGTCCGCGGCCTTGCGGCCCTGGTACGTCAGCGCCCGGATCTCCCCGATCCGGCGGTAGTCGCCCGCCGCGCGCAGCCCCGGCTCCACCTCCCGCCAGACGGTGACCGGGTCGGGGCCGACCCGCTCGCTGTAGGTGACGGTGAGCGTGCGCGGGTCGCCGGACCGGCCGAGGACCACGCGATAGGCCAGGTCCGCCATCCGCGTCGTGTTCAGCGGCTTCCAGCCCTCCGGCAGGTCGACGGAGAACCCCTCGGGGGAGTCGTAGGTGCGGAAACCGCCGGCCGGGGCGGGGGCGGCCGTCGTGGGACCCGGGGGCACGGAGGGCGGGACGGCCGGTGCGCCCGGCGTCGTCGGAGCCGGGTCGGCCGGAGCTGTCGGGGCGGCCGGGGCTGAGGTCCGGGGCGCCGCACCGCCCGACGCGGTCGTGTCGGAGCCGGACAGTGCGCCCGTCGCGACCAGCACCGCCACGGTGACCGTGACGACCGCGAGGGTCGTACCGACGGCCAGCATGCGCGCGCCCCGGCCCGCACCCGCGTGCCGCACGGACGCGTACGCCCGCCGCAGCCGGGGCCGCTGCAGCACGCAGGACGCGTCGGTCTCCTCGCGCAGCGCCCGGTCCAGGGCCTCGCGGACCACCGGCCGGGGCAGCCGCTCCAGCGAGTTCTTGCGGAGCAGCCCCTGCACGGCCCGGCCGAGCGGACCCGCGCGCACCGGCGCGCGCACCGGCAGCTTGTCGACGCTCCTCAGCGTGGCCTCGGGCCGCTCGCGCTCCCGGAACGGCGGGCGGCCCTCCACCATCGTGTAGAGGATCGCGCCCAGCGCCCACAGGTCCGCCGCCGGGCCGATCCGCTCGTCCCTCGCCTGTTCCGGTGAGGCGTACGACGGTGCCGCCAGCCGGGGCGCGAGCGTCGAGCCCGCCAGCCCGAACCCGCCCACGACGGCCGGGCCGCGGTCCGGGACGATCACCTGGCCCGGGCTCAGCTCGCCGTGCGTGATGCCCGCGGCGTGCGCGGCGTCCAGCACGTCCAGCAGCTCCACGCCGATCCGCGCCGCCCGGACATAGTTCAAGGTGCCCTGCTGGGCGAGGAGCTCACCGAGCGGGGTGCCGCCCACCCAGTCCGTGACGGTCCACAGCGCGCCGCCCGAGGTCACCGCGTCCAGGACCGCCGGGACCCGGTCCGGGCACAGCGACCGCATGGTCTCCGAGGCCCGCATCACGCGGCCCACCGTTCGCCGGGCCGCCCGCGCGTCCATTCCCTCGGGCAGCCCCACCTGTGTCAGCAGGCACGGGCGGCCCGTCTCCACGTCCTCGCCGTACCAGCCGACCCGGTTCGTCTCCTGGTGCACCACCTGAAGGGGCCGGTATCTGCCGGCGATCAACTCTTCCGCGGAGACATGCGCCTCGACCATCGTCATTCCTTCGCTGCACCCCTGGCTGCCACCCTTTCCCAGAGGTACGGCGAGCGAGCGGCCGCGTGTTCAACGGCCGCGACAACGTTGACCCGCCGTCAGGACAGGTCCTCCGTGCCGGGGATCAGCCCGAAGCGCCGCGTCCATACGGCCATGTCGGCGGGCGAGGCGTTGCCCCCGCACACCACGAGGCCCAGCCGGGCGCCCTCGCCCACCCGCTCCAGGACCTGCCGAGCGGCGGGCAGCAGACAGCCCGCGGCCGGTTCGGTCCAGAGCCTGGCGTGCTCGGCGAACTCCAGCGAGCCCCGCACCGCCTCCCGGTCGGGGACCACCAGCACCTCGGTGACCAGGGCCGCCACATGCTCGTACGTCAGCCGGGACACGGACGGGGCGCTCAGGGTGCTCACGATCGACGACAGCAGCACCGGCACCGGTCCGCCCGCCGCGAGCGCCGCGGACATCGCCTCGGCGCCCTCCGTCTCCACGCCCCACACCCGCACCCCCGGCCGGCGTGCCGTCAGCGCCGCCGCCACCCCGGCGATCAGCCCGCCGCCACCGATGCTGACCAGGACGTCCGTCAGCTCCCCGGCGTCCTCGGTGAACTCCAGCCCCACCGTGCCCTGGCCCGCGATCACCAGCGGGTCGTCGAAGGGGTGCACCAGGGTCAGGCCCTCGTCGCGCAGCCGCTCGGTCAGTGCGAACGCCTCCTCCATGGCGTCGGTCAGCCGCACCGTGGCCCCCGCCGCCTCGGCGAGGCGCACCGCGCGGGCCGGGGCCGAGCGCGGCATGACCAGCGTTGCCTTGACCTCCAGCGCGGCGGCCATGGTCGCGAACGCGATGCCGTGGTTGCCGCCGCTCACCGCCACCACCCCGGCCGCGCGCTCCGCCGCGCCGAGCGACAGCAGCTTGGCCGTCGCCCCGCGCACCTTGAACGAGCCGGTGTGCTGGAGGAGTTCCAGTTTGGCCGTGACGGGTGCGCCGAGCAGCTCGCCGAGTCCCGGGCTCCGCACGGTGGGTGTGCGGACGATGTGCCCGGCGATCCGCTCCGCCGCGCCTTCGATGTCCGTGATGCCGATCAAGGCCGTGCCTTTCGTTTCGTTCCGTGCCGTCGGCCCGCTCCGCCGCGCTGTCAGGCGCCGAAGAGCTGGGTCCAGTACGTCCCCGCCCGGCCGCCGCCCGCGAAGCCGATGCCGATGTGGGTGAACTCGGGTCTGAGGATGTTCGCCCGGTGGCCCGGGCTGTTCATCCAGCCGGTGACCACCTCGGCGGCGGAGCGCTGCCCGCAGGCGATGTTCTCGCCGGTCGAGCGCCGGACGGCGCCCACGGCGACGGCCCGGTCCCGGGGCCCGCTGCCCTCCGGCGAGGTGTGGGAGTAGAAGTCCCGGGCCACCATGTCCGCGCTGTGCGCCTGCGCGGCGCGGGTCAGCAGCGGGTCCGCGGCGAGCGGCGGCAGCCCGGCCGAGGCGCGCTCGCGGTTGGTGAGCGCCACGACCTCCGCCTCCGTGCGCGCCAGGTCGCCCGGTCCGAGGGGCCGCGCCCACAGCGCGGTCCAGAACACGTCACCGCCCCCGCCGCCGGTCGCCCGGCCGAGAGCGGCGTGCGTGAACACGGCGTCGTGCAGGATGCGCCGGGCGTGATCGGTCCGCAGACAGGAGCCCAGCAGCTCCTGCGGGGTGCGCGGCCCGGACACCAGATGCTCGCCGACGCTGACGTACGCGTATCCGGTGCGGGTCACGCGCTGGTAGACCGCCAGGCCGTCCCGCCCCTCCACGCCGAGACGTCCGGCGGCGGCCATCGTGGCGGCGTGCTCGCGCGCCGCGGCCGCGAGGCGGGCGTCCCACGTCACGCGCGGGGCACCGGCCCGCGCACGGGCGGAGTTGACCGGTCCGATCCAGGCGTCGGCCGTGACGGTGTCATCCGGGCCTGCCCGGTGTCCGGACACAGCCGGGCCGACGCGCAGATCGACGACAGTGGGGGCGGCGCCGACGGGGGCGGGGCCGTCGCCCACCGAGACCGGCGCGGTCTCCGCCTCGCTCTCCACCACGTCCACCCCGAAGTCCCGGGCGACACCGGCCAGCCCTTCGGCGTAGCCCTGGCCGAGGGCCCGTACCTTCCAGGTGTCGCCGCGCCGGTAGATCTCCGCCAGCAGCAGCACCGTCTCCGTGCGCGGGCGCGGCGGTGCGAACCGGGCCAGGGAGCGGCCGTCCGTACCGGAGACCTGGAGGGCGGGGGAGGGCAGCCGGCTGAGCGGGGTGTCCGGATCGGCGGGGCTCACGACGACGGTGACCCGGGTGGCGCCGGACCGCAGGGCGCCCGGGTCGAGGGTGAGCGTGTCACCGCCGAGGCGGGCGCCCGGCGCGGCCGGCTGGTTGTAGAACACGAAGTCGGCGTCGCCGCCCACCCGGCCGCCGTCGTCGGTGATCAGCGCGGAGACGTCGAACGGCCCCGGCACCCGCACGGTCAGTGTCCCGCGAGGGAGCGCCAGATTGCCCCCGGGAACCAACTCGGTCATCACGCGCCCCCCTGTCGTGACCAGGGACGCGGCGGTCCGGCCGCGGCCCCGGGAACTGTCGTCCGGATCATGCCGACGCCGACCGCCGGGGCGCCGCGCCCCACGCGGCCGGCCCGGTCCGGATGACTAGCCCCTGGACCAGTCAACGCGCGGGCCGTACGGCTGGTTCCCGCCCCCGGCGCCTGGCGGGAGCCCGCCGCTGTCCGTCGGGAACCGGCCGGATCTCCGCGGCGTCCACGGAGATCCGCCGGAGGGGCCCTACCCCTCGTCGATCACGCCCGCCCCGATCGCCGCCCGCGGCTCCACGGGCACCGCCGCCCGGGGTGCCGCGCTCTTCCCGCAGAACGCGGACTCCAGCGTGCCGAGCATGGTGTCGAGGACGCGGCTGTTGTTGGACGTGTTGGCCATGGCCGTCAGGCTGCGCCTGCCGTCCTTCGAAGTGAACGCGTAGGTGTAGTAGCCCTGGACGGCGCCCGTGTGGCCGTAGACCGACACCCCGCAGGACAGGGTGCGCCGCCGCAGGCCGAGCCCGTACGCCGTGGTGCTGTTGACCTTGGTCCACTTCGTCATCCGGGTGAGGGACGCCGGCGAGACGAGCCTGCCGCGCAGCAGGGCCGAGGTGAAGACGTTCAGGTCGCGGGCGTTGGAGATCAGCGCCCCGGCGCTCTGCGCCCAGGACACCGTCTGCCGGGTGGCGTCGACCGGCGCCGCGCCCGCCGTGTCGGAGGTGAGATAGCCACGCGTGTGCGTGCCGGGCAGGGCCGTGCCCGGGTGGACGTAGAAGGTGTTCGTGAGTCCCAGCGGCTCGATGATCCGGGTGCGGTACGCGGTGGCCACGCTCTGTCCGGTGAGCTTCTCGATCAGCATGCCGGCGACCACGAAGTTGGTGTTCGAGTACGCGTAGGCCCCGCCCGGCGTGCCCGTGCGCGGGTGGCTCAGGGAGCGGCCGACCAACTGCCGGTAGGTGAAGACCTTGTTGCGGACCGCCTCGAAGCCGGACACGGACCTGGCGAACATCGCGTTCGTGTAGTCGTAGAGCCCGCTGCGGTGGCTCAGCACGTGCCGGACGGTGATCCGGTCGTCGGGCAGCAGCCCCGGCAGCACCCGGTTCACGGGGGAGTCCAGGTTCAGCCTGCCCTCGTCGACCAGCTGGAGCAGGACCACGGCCGAGAAGACCTTGGTGACGCTGCCGATGCGGAAGCGGTCGGTGGTCGCGATGGTCCGTCCGGTCCTGCGGTCGGAGATCCCGCGGCGCACCCGGTGCACGGTGCCGTTGTCGTCGACGCGCGCGAAGGCACCGGGCGCGCCCTGCCGTCGCGCGGTGTTCAGCACCGTGCCCAGTCCCACGAGGTCGGGCGCGGCCGGCGCCGCGGCCCGGGGGGTGTCCTCGGCCGCCGAGGCGGGGGCCGGTACCGCGAGGAACGACAGCATCACGGCGCCGAGCACCGCGGTCCGGCTCGCCTTTGTGTTCACCATCCGGCTCTGCTCCCTTTCCGCCCGGGTGGTTGGTCATATCCGCGCACGAGATGGGGGGTTTATGTGCGAGATCGGTCACATCCGGGCTGGGCAACTTTCTCGCATCCCGTCACATCTCCACAGACGACACACAGTTGGCGCCGGCCGAACACCTGCCCACACCGGCGGAACCGGCCGATCTGACACGAAGGAATCTTCGACAGTGCGCACAAGACCTCATATACGCGGCCTGGCGGTCGCCGTCGCCGTGGCGTCGGCCGCCACGGGCCTCGCGGGCACGGCATTCGCCGGGACCGACGCCCCGGCCCCCTCCGTCGTCGACGCGGCGCGGTCCGCGGCCTTCGCCCACGCGAGCGCGACCGGAGTCGCCCGCGGCGACGAACTCCAGCCGCAGGACGTCATGGTCGACCCGGAGGGCGCCCGCCACGTCCGGTTCGTCCGCACCCACCGGGGCATGCCGGTCCTGGGCGGCGACCTCGTCGTCCACCTCACCTCGAAGCTGGCGTACGCGGGAGTGACCCGCGCCGCCGACCACGCGGTCCGCCCGGACGGGACCCGCGCCGAGCTGACCGCCGGCGAGGCCCGGGCCAAGGCGGCGGCCGCGACGGACGGCACCGCCGGCACCGCCCAGCTCGTCGTGGACGCCCGCGACGGCGAGGCGGCCCTCGCCTACCGGATCCACGTCACCGGCGGCGACGCCGAGGCCACCGGCTCCAGCACGGTCGTCGTCGACGCCGTCACCGGCGAGATCCGCAGCAACACCCCCGACGCCGAGGAGTTCCTCTCGCCCAGGGTCGTGCGGACCCTGCGCGCGCGGGGCGAGCAGATCGACCCGGCCACCGGGATCGCGCCGGCCACCCCCCGCCTCACCGGGGCGGGCCCGGCCGCCGCCTACCCGGCACCCGCGACCGGCGTCGGCAAGTCGCTGTTCGCCGGCCAGGTCTCGCTGTCCACCACACGGACCGCCCGCACCACGTACGTCCTCAAGGACCCCCGGCGCTACGGCACCGAGACCCGGGACGCCAGGGGCCTGGAGCCGGTCCAGTTCGGCCAGGCCAAGCGGCTGACCAGCTCCACCAACACCTGGGGCAACGGCACCGTCGGCAACCGCATGAGCGCCGCCGTCGACGCCCAGTACGGCGTCGCCGAGACGCTGGACTTCTACAAGGAGCAGTTCGGCCGCAAGGGCATCAAGAACGACTCCAAGGGCGCCCGCGCGATCGTCCACTTCGGCAACAAGGTCGGCAACGCCTTCTGGTACTCCTACTGCGGCTGCATGCTGTACGGGGACGGCGACGGCGAGCTGTTCAAGAAGCCCCTGGTCGTCCTCGACGTGACCGGGCACGAGCTGTCCCACGGCGTCGTCGACGCCACCGCCCGCCTGGAGCCCACCCGGGTGGACTCGCGCGGCGTCCAGTACGGCGAGCCCGGCTCCCTCAACGAGTCCCTCGCCGACATCTTCGGCTCCGGCGTCGAGTTCCAGGCGAAGAACGCCAAGAACCCGCCGAACTACCTCGTCGGCGAGAAGCTCGGCCTGGAACAGAAGTTCCTGCGCCGCCTCGACAAGCCGTCCCTGGACGTGCTGGAGGGCGCGATCGACTACTGGTCGCCCGCCGTCTACGACGCCGAGGTGCACGCCGGCTCCGGCGTCTCCTCGCACGCCTTCTACCTGCTCGCCGAGGGCAGCGGCCGCAAGAGGATCGGCGCGGTCACCTACGACTCGCCGACCTACGACGGCCTGCCCGTCAAGGGCATCGGGCGTACCAAGGCGCTGAAGATCTACTACCGCGCCCTGACCCGCTACATGGTCTCCACCACCGACTTCCACGACGCGCGCATCGCGACGATGAGGGCGGCCAAGGACCTGTACGGGCTCAACAGCGTCGAGTACAAGGCCGTCAGCCGTTCCTGGGCGGCCGTGAACGTCCGGCTGGCCAACACCCCGGCCGTCAGGCGCTGACCGCCGGACCCGTTCGACACTTCGGCCGTCAGGCGCTGACCGCCGCACCGGCCGACACCCCGGCCGTCAGGTCCTGACGCCGGGCCGGCCGACACCAGGGGCGCCCCGGAGCACTACCGTCCGGGGCGCCCTCGCCGTACCGGCCCCGGCCGCTCAGCCGGGGGCCGACGGCTCCCGGGAGATCAGCCCCTCCCGGTAGGCGATCGCCACCGCCTCCGTACGGCTCGTGGCGCCCAGCTTCGCCAGGATGTTGGAGACGTGCACGCTGGCCGTCTTGCCGGTGATGAACAGCTCCTCGCCGATCTGCCGGTTGCTGCGCCCCAGCGAGAGCAGCCGCAGGACGTCCTGCTCACGTGCCGTCAGCCGGGCGCTCCGCCCGCCGTCGGAGGCCGGAGGGGCCAGCCGGCCCCGCCGCAGCAGGGCGTCGACCCGCTCCAGCAGCGGCGTCGCGCCGAGCCGGACGGCGGTCTCCCGGGCCGCCCTCGCCTCGGCGGCGGCCTCCTCGCGGCGGTCGGCCGCGAGCAGCGCCTCGGCGAACCGCAGCCGGCAGCGGGCCCGTTCGTAGACGTCGCCGTAGTCGAAGGCGGCGACGGCCGCCTCCCAGACGGCCGGTTCGGGACCGCGCGCCGCCCTGACCGCCTCCGCCTCGGCGCGGGCCAGCCACGCCAGCCCCTCCGGCCCCTGCGGCAGGCCCTTCGAGCTCAGCCCGGCACTGGTCCTGGCCAGCTCGGCCAGTTCCTTCGCCGTGTCGGCCCAGCGCCCGGCCTCCGCCTCGGCACCGGCCGCCCTGCGCTCCACGGCGGCGTCGGCGACCGCGCCGAGGGCGAGCGCGGCCAGCCGGACGGTGACGTCGGGCACGGCGCCCGTATCGTCCGTGAGGGCCTCGACCGCCGACCGCATCCGCGCGACGGCGCGCCCGGCGTCACCGCTCCCGGCCGCCGCGTCCGTCGCCACGATCCCCGCGACCAGCGCGCCCATCCAGTCGAACCGCCCGCGCAGCAGCTCCTCGGCCCGCTCCCCGGCGCCGGCGTCGCCCCGGGCCAGCCGCACGTACAGCACGGGCCCCGTGGCGAACGCCCCCGCCGCGGGCAGCGCGTCGGCGTCCTGCTCCGCCGCCCGCTCGCACTCGTCCCAGCGGCCCAGCATGTACAGCGTCAGCAGCCGCAGATACCGCATCTCCAGCGGGTACAGCGAGGACAGCAGCCCCGCCCCGCGCGCCCGGTCCAGCCCCTCCACCAGCCAGGGCAGAGCGCCCTCCAGCTCGCCCGCCTCGAACGCGCCGATGGCGAGGTGGTACAGGGCGCGCATCTCCACCGGGGCGTTGCCCGTGCCGCGGACCAGCTCCCTGGCCTGGCGCAGCCGGGCCCGGCCGGCCGAGGTGCTGCGGCCCTCCAGGGCGGCCAGCGAGATCAGCAGATCGGCCCGCGCGTCGGTGAGACCGAGCTCCTCGGCGACGGCCAGCGCCTGGCGCGCCACCTTCAGCGCGGTCTCCGGCTCCCCGACCTGCCGGGCCGCCAGCACATGCGTGGCCGCCGCCCACACCCAGGTCGGCGACGGCGGCTCGGCCGGGATCAGCGCCAGCGCCTCGCTGCTGTAGGCGTAGGCGGCGGTGAGGCTGTCGACGTCGAGCAGATTGCCCGCGAGGGTGTAGCGGACCCGGGCCGCCAGCTCCGAGTCGGCGTCCTCGCCGACCCCGGCCAGCGCGGCCCGGGTGAGCGAGACCGCGCGGTGCGACTCCCCGGCGTGCGCGGCCGCCGCCGAGGCCCTCAGGGTCAGCGCGATCCGGTCGCCGGGCCCACTCGCGGGCCGTGCCCCGGCCGGCACCGACGCCCACAGGTCCAGGGCGGCCTCCAGATGGCGCAGCTCCTCCGTCGGCGCGCCCAGCCGCTGGGCGTGGTCGGCGGCCTCCAGGGACGCGGCGAGCGCCTCCGGCAGGTCGTGGCTCTCGCGGTAGTGGTGGGCCCGCTCGGCCGCCGTCCCGGCGCCACCGCGGCCGGCCAGCAGCCGGGCGAACGCCCCGTGCAGCCGCGCCCGTTCGCCCGGCAGCAGATCCGCGTACACCGCCTCGCGCGCCAAGGCGTGCCGGAAGGAGTACGTGTCGCCGTCGCCCGAGACCAGCAGCCGCCGCTCGACGGCCTCCCGCAGCGCCGTCTCCAGCGCCTCCTCCGGCAGTCCGACCGCGTCCTTCAGCAGGTCGTGCCCGACCCGGCGCCCGGCCACGGAGGCCGTGCGCAGCACCTGCTGCGCGGTGTCCGACACCTGCTCGAAGCGGATCAGCAGGACGTCGGCGAGAGCGTCCGGCACCCCGCCCGCGCCCGGGTCGGTCGCCGCGAGGAGTTCCTGGGCGTAGAAGGCGTTGCCCTCGGCGCGCTCGACGATCCGGCGGACCGTCGCCTCGGGCAGGGCCCGGGGCCCGTCGTCGTGGAGGCCCCGCACCAGCCGGGCCACCTCGGCGTCGTCCATCGGCCGCAGCTCCAGCCGCTCCACGGACGGCAGCCGCACCAGCTCCGCCAGCAGCGGGCGCAGCGGATGCCTGCGGTGCAGATCGTCCGCGCGGTACGAGGCCAGCACCGCGAGCCGTCCGCCCGGCGTGCCGCCCGCGGGCCGCTGGAGCACCCCACGGCTGAGGAGGAATCTCAGCAGGTCCCGGGAGGACTGGTCGGCCCAGTGCAGGTCCTCGAGGACGAGCAGCAGCGGGCCGAGGTCCGCGAGGTCGGTGAGCAGCCCCGCCATGTCCTCGAACAGCCGCAGCCGCCCGCTCATGTCCAGGGCGCTGTCCGCACCGCCGCCGAGCAGCCGGCCCACCTCGGGACGCGCGGCGAGCACGGGCGCGAGCCGCTCCTCGGCCGCGACGGCGCCCAGCACCTCGGTGAACGGCAGATACGGCAGGCCCACGTCGCCGAGGTCGACGCAGTGCCCGGTCAGCACGGTCACGCCGTCGCGCACGGCCCGCGCGGCGGCCTCGTCCAGCAGCCGGGTCTTGCCCACCCCCGCGTCCCCGGCCAGCAGCACGGCCCGTGCCTCACCGCCCCGGGCACGCTCCAGCACCCCGGCGAGCCGGGCGAGTTCCTCTTCGCGCCCGACCAGGGGAGACACGGTGAAAGAGCTGTTCGACACGTCCCCATCCTGGCACGTGCCAGGGACAGTCCCGCCCGTGCCCGCGGGTCCGCCGCCGTGGGCGGCGGACCCGCGGGCGGCCGGTCAGCGCAGGGTGTCCGCCCAGTTCGCCGGGACGCGTCCCGCCGGACCGGGCGCGGGCTGGTCGGCGGGGTGGCTGACCGGCGGGGCGAGATCGGGCCCGGACGCGTACAGCTCGCCCGCGGTGAAGTCCCAGAACCACTCCTCGCCGGGTTCGTAGGAGCGGATCAGCGGATGGCCGGTCTCCCGGTAGTGCGCGGTGGCGTGCTTCGCCGGGGAGTCGTCGCAGCAGCCGATGTGCCCGCATCGGGCGCAGCGCCGCAGATGGAACCACCAGCCGCCCACCGCCTCGCACTCCACGCACCCGGTGCCGCTGGGCGGGACAGCGGGGTCGATGCCCTCGGTCGCGTCGTCAGTGCTCATGCGCCGGCTCCTCGGTAGTGGCGTGGTCCGCGGCGGCCTCGACGGCCTGGACGACCGCGGCGGCCTCGTCCGCCTGGGCGGCCTCGGCGGCCCGGGCGGCCTGGGCGGTCTCCTCGTCCGCGGCGGTGAGGGGAAGCAGGACCTGGAAGCGGGTGTCGCCCGGAACGGACTCGACCCGCAGACTGCCGTGGTGCTTGTTGACCACGATCCGCCAGGAGATGTCCAGACCGAGCCCGGTGCCCTCGCCGACCGGTTTGGTGGTGAAGAACGGGTCGAAGATCCGGTCGCGGATCTCCGCCGGCACCCCGGGGCCGGTGTCCCGGAACTCCACCATCAGCTGGTCGTGGTCGAGCGCGGTCCGCACGGTCAACGTGCCTTCGCCGCCGCCCGAGTTCATCGCGCCGACCGCGTTGTCGATCAGGTTGGTCCACACCTGGTTCAGCTCCGCCGGGTACGCGGGGATCCTCGGCAGCGTCCGGTCGTACTCCTTGACGACCTCGATCTGCGGGCCGAACTTCCCGGACAGCATCAGCAGGGTGCTGTCGAGGAGTTCGTGGACATCGGCGTTCTGGTACGGGGCGCGGTCGAGCTGCGAGTACTGCTTGGCGGCGCCGACCAGCTGGGAGATGCGGTTGGTGGAGTCCTCGATCTCGTCCATCAACAGCTCGGTCTCGACCGTGTAGTTCAGCCAGCCGACGGCCGCCGGGAGGATCTCCGGGTCCACCGAGGCCGCCACCTGGTCCAGCCAGTCCACGTCGAGACCCGCCTGCACGAAGGTCGGCGCGAGCCGCCAGCCCTCCGTGATGCCGTTCTCGTCCAGCCAGTCGGACATCTCGTCCTCGCGGTCGGCGGCCTCCAGCGGGCTCAGCGAGGGTGCCTTGGCGACGCGTTCGGCGGTGCGCTCCTGGATGTCGATCAGACCCGCGAGCTGCTCGGGCGGATAGGGCCCGGCGGAGATGTGGGCGAGCTTGTGGCGCATCTTGGCGACCCGCTCGCGCAGCGTCGAGGTCGCCCGCACGGCCGCCGCCGCCGGGTTGTTCAGCTCATGGGTGAGCCCGGCCGACAACGAGCCGAGCGCCAGCAGCCGTTCGCGCTGGCCGATCATCCGCTGGGTGTTCTTGGCCCCGAAGAACAGCCCCTCCAGCAGATGCACCGCCATCGGGAACCACTCCCGCATCACGGTGGCGAACGTGTCGGCCGGCAGCACGAAGAACCGCGTCGGCTCCGTCACCCGCATCGTGTTGTTGTACACCTGGCGCACCCGGTCGCCGATGTACGCCTGCATGGCGCCCGAGTACACCCCCGGCTGCGAGGTCCGCACGACCTCCACGTCGTCGTCGCCGACCCGGCGGTACAGCACGCACGTGCCCTCGATCATCACGAAGAAGCAGGTCGCCTGATCACCCTCGGCGTACACCGGACCGGGCTCGAACAGCTCCACCCGGCCCTCGCCGCACAGCCTCCCGAGCTGCTCCGGCGTCAGCTTCTCGAACAGGAACAGCGAGCCGATCTCCTGGGCGTTGCAGGGCATCACCTGTCCGCTCATGACTGCTCCAGATAGCGGTGGACGAGCATCACGGCCATGGCTCCCTCTCCCACGGCGGACGCGACCCGCTTGGCGGACTCCGCCCGCGCGTCGCCCGCCACGAACACACCGGGCACATTGGTCTCCAGGTGGTACGGCGGCCGGTCCAGCTCCCAGCCCGCGGGCGGCCGTCCGTCGGGCGTCAGATCGGGCCCGGCGAGGATGAACCCGCGCTCGTCGCGCAGCACCGTGTCGCCCAGCCAGTCGGTCAGCGGGGCGGCGCCGATGAAGACGAACACCCAGCTCGCGTCGACCGTCTCGGTCTCCCCGCTCGCGGTGTCCCGCAGCGTCAGCCGCTCCAGGTGCTCACCGCCGTGCGCCTCCTCGACGACCGTGCCCGTCCGTACCTCGATGTTGGGCGCCTCGCCGATCTGCTGGATCAGGTAGTGCGACATCGACGCCGACAGCGAGGACCCGCGCACCAGCAGCGTCACCGACTTGGCGCCCTTGGACAGGTACATCGCCGCCTGCCCGGCCGAGTTGGCGCCGCCGACGATGTACACGTCGTGCCCGTGACAGGCGGGCGCCTCGGTCAGCGCCGAGCCGTAGAACACCCCGGCGCCGGTCAGGTCCTGTGCGCCGGGCGCCGCGAGCTGCCGGTACGACACCCCGGTCGCCAGGATCACGCTGTGCGCGGCGACGGCCGAGCCGTCCGAGAACCGCACCACCCGCGCCGCGCCGTTGATCTCCAGACCGGTCACCTCGCGGGCGGTGAGGATCTCCGCGCCGAACTTCGCCGCCTGCCGCCGCGCCCGGTCGGTGAGCTGCGCGCCGGAGACCCCGTCGGGGAAGCCGAGGTAGTTCTCGATCCGGGAGCTCTGCCCGGCCTGCCCGCCGGTCGCCGACCGCTCCACCAGCACGGTGCGCAGCCCCTCCGACGCCCCGTACACCGCGGCGCCGAGCCCGGCCGGGCCGCCGCCGATCACCACCAGGTCGTAGAACTCCGCCGTCGGCGTGGTCGCCAGGCCCACCTGCGCCGCCAGCTCGGGCGCCTCGGGCTCCACCAGCGGGGTGCCGTCCGGGGTGACCACCAGCGGCAGCCTCGTCGCGTCCGCGCCCGCCGCGGCCAGCAGCCGCCGCCCCTCCGGCTCGTCCGCGGAGTACCAGCGGTAGGGCACCTGGTTGCGGGCCAGGAACTCGCGCACCTCCGAGGAGCGCGCGGAGAACCGGTGCCCGACGACCTTGGTGCTGGGCACGGGCCGGAAGTCGCTGGTCCGCCAGGCCTCCAGCAGGTCGTCCAGGACCGGGTAGAGCTTCTCCTCGGGCGGGTCCCAGGGCTTGAGGAGATAGTGGTCCAGGTCGACCACGTTGATCGCGTCGATCGCCGCGTCGGTGTCCGCGTACGCCGTCAGCAGCACCCGCCGGGCGCCCGGATACACGTCCAGGGCCTGCTCCAGGAACTCGATGCCGTTCATCTGCGGCATGCGGTAGTCCGCCAGGATCACCGCCACCAGGTCACCGCGCAGTTTCAGCTCGCGCAGCGCGTCCAGGGCGGACTCGCCGGACTCCGCGCGCACGATGCGGTACGACGCCCCGTAACGGCGTCTGAGATCACGGGCGACGGCGCGGGACACTCCGGGATCGTCGTCGACGGTCAGGATGACGGTGCGCGCGGCCTCGGCGACCGGTGCCATGCCTCTCCCCACCCCGAGCGGTCGGACGGACGCACGGTGCCCCGCCGCCGCGCCGGCTCCCGCCATCGTAAGTTCGTTCGCCCCGCTGCGCTCGGGCGCGCGAGGGTCCGTCAGGTCCGGCGATCACGCAACACGCAGAACTCGTTGCCCTCCGGGTCCGCGAGGACCACCCAGGGCTGCTCGCCCTGCCCGACGTCCGCGCGGCGGGCGCCCAGCGCGAGCAGCCTGGCCACCTCCGCCGCCTGGTCGTCGGGGCGGAGATCCAGGTGCAGCCGGTTCTTGCCGGCCTTGGCCTCCGGCACGGGTACGAAGATCAGCCCCGGCACCCGGTCGGGGGCCGGCCGGATCTCGTACTCCCGCGCCGAGTCGTTCAGCACCACCCAGCCCAGCGCCGCCGTCCACCACCGGCCCAGCGCGACCGGATCGGCCGCGTCCACGACCACCTGCTCCCACTCGAGACCCATCGGGCCAGCGTAGTGAAGACTGGGGCCGGAACCGAGCCATGGACACAGGGAGGCAGCCGAATGACGGGGCCGATCACGGCAGGCGTCGACGGGACCGAGGAGAGCCTCGCGGCACTCGGCTGGGCGGCTCGCGAAGCCGTCCGGCGGGGGCGGCCGCTGCGGGTCGTACAGGCATGGGAGTACGCGTCGCACGAGGCGCTCGGAGGGGACCGGGACGCGCAGGCCGGCTGGGTGCGCGAGGCACTGGCCGAGGCCGTCTCCACGGCCACCGGGCGGTACGCCGGGCTGGAGGTCACGGCCGACGCGGTCGAAGGACCCGTGGTCGACACGCTCGTCGGCGCGGCCGCCGACGCCGGGATGCTGGTGCTCGGCTCGCGCGGGCACGGTGCCGTGCTGGGCTTCCTGCTCGGCTCGGTGGGCCAGCAGGTGATCGCCGGTGCCGCCGGCCCGGTGGTGCTGGTGCGCGCCGGGGACAAGGCGTCCGACGAGGTCGCCGGGCACGAGATCGTCGTCGGCCAGGACGGCGGCGTGGAGGACAGCGCCGCCGCGCTGGGCTTCGCCTTCGAGACGGCCGCCGCCCGCGGGGCGACCGTGCGCGCGGTACGGGCCTGGACGCTGCCGCCCGTGTTCGCCTACAGCCCCGGCTCGATGCGGCTGCTCGACGACGCCGGCGGCCCGGAGCCGTTCGAGAAGAAGGCGCTCGCCGAGGCGCTCCGGCCCTGGCGCGAGCGCTTCCCCGACGTGCACGTCGTCGAGCACGTCGAGATGGGCAGCGCCGGGCAGGTGCTGCTGTCGGTGGCGCGCCGGGCCCAGCTGATGGTGGTGGGCCGCCGCGCCCGCCGTACCGCCGTGGGCGCCCGCATCGGATCGGTCGCCCACGGCGTCCTGCACCACGCGGGGTGCCCGGTCGCGGTGATCCCGCCCGCCTGAGCCGCCCCGGGGCCGCTCACTCGTGCCCGGGGGACTCCAGGGTCTCCCGGGCCGTGGGCAGGATGTTCGCCACGTAGTCCTCGACGGCCGTGTCGATCCCGATGTCGTGCTGCGCCCGCTCGGACAGGTACCAGCGGTGCTCCAGGAGCTGGTGGTAGATCTCCGCCGGGTCCATGGTCCCGCGCAGTTCGAGCGGGACGGCCCGCACGGCCGGCCGGAACACGTCGCGCACCCAGCGGTGCGCCAGCACCTCCGGGCGGGCCGCGAGGGGGTCGCCGGGCGCGTAGTCGTCCTGGGTGGCCATCCAGCTCTCCAGGTCGGTCAGCAGCCGCCGCGCCTGGTTCTCCTCGGTGTCCAGGCCGGTCAGCCGCAGCAGCTGGCGCTGGTGGTGCCCGGCGTCGACGACCTTGGGCACGAAGGTGACCGTGTCGCCGTTGGAGGAGTGTTCGATCTGCATCTCGGCCACGTCGAAGCCGAGGTCGTTGAGCCTGCGGATCCGGCGCTCGATGTAGTGGTACTTGCCCGCCGGGTAGACCGAGACGCGCGTGAGCTCCTTCCACAGCCCGGTGTAGCGGTCGCGGATCTCCTGCCCGAACTCGATCGGGTCCACCGAGGGGTGCAGCGCCCCGGAGGCCTCCAGATCGAGCAGTTCGCCGCTGATGTTCACGCGCGCGAGGTCGAGGTCGTAGTCGCGCTGGCCGGGGCTGAGACGCGAGTGCAGCTCGCCGGTCTCGGCGTCCACCAGGTACGCGGCGTAGGCACCCGCGTCGCGCCGGAACAGGGTGTTCGACAGCGAGCAGTCGCCCCAGGCGAACCCGGCGAGATGCAGCCGGACCAGCAGGACGGCGAGCGCGTCCATCAGCCGGTGCATGGTGGCCGGGCGCATGGTCGTCTCGAACATCGAGCGGTACGGCATCGAGCCGCCCAGGTGGCGTGTGATCAGCACCGGCTCCAGCGGCTCGTCGGCCTTGTCGGTGCGCCCGGTGACCACGCCGAGCGCGTCCACCGCCGGGATGCCGAGCCGGTCCAGGTCGAACAGCAGCTCGTACTCGCGCAGCGCGGGCCGCTCCGCGAGTTCCTTGACCGCGATCACCTCGTCACCGGCGCGCGCGTAGCGCACCACGTGCCGGGAGATACCGCGCGGCAGCGGCACGAGGTACTCCTCGGGCCAGTCCTCCAGCGGCAGATGCCAGGGGAGCTCGAGCAGCAGGGCCGGATGCTCCGGGTTCGTCGCGCTGATGTGCAGAGCCATGCCTCGACCCTAGGGCCTGTCTGGCAAATCCCCGCCTGCCGGGCGACGCCTGGCACGCACTCCCCCAGAGGGGGCACCCCCAGCCGCGTTGCCGAACCGCCCACGTGGCTCCGCCACGTGGGCGGTTCGGCGCCTTGCGATCACACGCACCAGACGCCGCCCGGCCCGCCCTTCGGGCGGACGACGGGGATTTGTCAGACGGGCCCAGCGGCGAGATCGCGGGCCCGGCGCGCGGCCGTGGGTACGGAGCCGCGGTGGGCGGGGCCGTGGCCGGGCAGCAGGAGGTCGGCGTCCAAACCCGCGATCGTCTCCAGCGAGGCCAGGGCGCCCGCGCGCTCGTGGTGGAACATGTCGGGCAGCATCTGCGGGCCCTTCCGCCTCGAGGTGGCGTGGCCGGTCGCCAGGGCGTCCCCGGAGAGCACCGCGCCCCGGTCGGGCAGGTGGAACACCGTGTGGCCCAGGGTGTGGCCGGGCGTGTGCACGGGCACCGGACGGCCGGGCAGGTCGAGGGGGCCCGCTCCGGGGAAGACCTCGGGGGCGGCGACGGGCACATGGGCGGTACCGCCGACGCGCAGCGCGTGCACGGCCCAGGGCAGCACGCCGGGCCGCCAGCCGTTGGCCAGGACCGTGCCGACGCCGACCTGGTGCAGGAACTCCCGGCGGGCGTGCGGGACTTCGGCCTCGTCCATGTACACCGGGGTGCCGTAGGTGGCCCGCAGGTGCTCGGCGGAGCCCAGGTGGTCGTTGTGGGCGTGGGTGATCAGCACCGCCGCGACCGCCTCGGGACGGCTGCCGATCTGCGCGAGGGAGTCCAGCAGCCGCTGCCGGTCGCCCGGGTAGCCGGTGTCGACCAGGGTGACGGCGTCGCCCTCCTCGAGGATCACCCAGTTGGTGTTGCTGCCGTGCACCAGGTAGGTGCCGTCGGCGACTTGCTGCACAGTGGCGCGCATCTTCGTCCCGCGTGGTGAGGAGGGGTCCGGCGGGGGACAGCAAAGCAGATCGGCCGCGTGTTCGGGGTGCGGTTCCGGCAGTTGGGAGACACGTCTCCGGGCGCCGGGAGGTGTGCCGCGCCCCGGGACGGGGCCGTCTCCGGCACCGTCCGCCGGAGACGGCCCCCGCGTGCGCGGGGCGTCCGCCTCTGCCGCCTCAGCGCACGCCGTGCGGGCGGAACTGGACGCTGATGCGCGGCCCCGTGGCACGGCTCGACTTCGGCACGCAGTGCTCCCAGGTCCGCTGGCAGGAGCCGCCCATCACGATCAGGTCCCCGTGCCCGAGCGGCCTGCGCACCGTGCCGCAGGTGAGGCGCCGCTCCGCTCAGGGGGAGCCGTGCCGGGCAGCCGTCGGGGGACCCCTTTCGATACACCGGTGTATCGGATACATTCCCGTATCCGATGAAGGGCGGACGATGACGACCCAGCCGGCGGACCGGCCGACCACGCGGCGCGCGACGGAGGCGGCGACCACCGCACGGGTGACCAAGCGGCGGGTGCGCACCCGCGCGAACCTGCTCGACGCCGCGTTCACCGTGTTCGCGGCCAAGGGGTTCGGGCGGGTCTCCATCGAGGAGGTCTGCGAGGCCGCCGGATACAGCCGGGGCGCCTTCTACTCGAACTTCTCCAGCCTCGACGAGCTGTTCTTCGCGCTCTACGAGCAGCGCGCCGACCTCATCGCCGGGCAGGTCGCGGACGCGCTCGCGCTCGACGGCCCGGACCTGGACGTCCACCGGTCCGTCGACCGGGTCACCGAGGTGCTGCTGCTCGACGTGGACTGGCTGCTGGTGAAGACCGACTTCCTGGTCCACGCGGCCCGCGACCCGGCCGTCGCGCGGACCCTGCTCGAACACCGGGCCACCCTGCGGCGCTCGATCGCCGACCGGTTGGCCCGCGCGCGCGGCCACACCGAGCTGCCCGCCGTACTCGGCGACGCGGACTCCGCCGCCCACGCGGTGGTCGCCGCGTACGACGGAGTCACCGTGCAACTGCTGCTGGACAAGGACGTCGACGGCGCCCGCCGCTGGCTCAAGCAACTGCTCACCGCGCTGCTGACGGACGGCAGCGGCGGCCTCGACTGAGGAAAGGAACGGAGAACGCCCATGGACGCGGACGTCATCGTCGTCGGAGCCGGTCTCGCCGGGCTGGTCGCGGCGCACGAACTCACCAGCCGGGGCAGGCGGGTCGCCCTGGTCGACCAGGAGAACGCCGCCAACCTCGGCGGCCAGGCGTACTGGTCCTTCGGCGGGCTGTTCCTCGTCGACTCGCCGGAGCAGCGCCGCCTGAAGATCAAGGACTCCCTCGACCTGGCCTGGAGCGACTGGCAGGGCAGCGCCGGGTTCGACCGCACCGAGGACGAGGACTCCTGGGCGGTGCGCTGGGCCCGTTCCTATGTCGAGTGGGCGGCCGGGGAGAAGCGCTCCTGGCTCGACGGCCACGGCATCAGGCTGCTGCCCACCGTCGGCTGGGCCGAGCGCGGCGACCTGCGCGCCGACGGCCACGGCAACTCCGTGCCCCGCTTCCACATCGCCTGGGGCACCGGCACGGGCGTGGTCGAGCCGTTCGCCGAGTACGCCAAGCAGGCCGAGCGCGACGGACTGCTCACCTTCCACCACCGCCACCGCGTGGACGAGCTGGTGATCGAGGAGGGCTCCGCGCGCGGGGTGCGCGGCACGCTCCTTGCCCCGGACGACTCACCGCGCGGCGTCGCCTCCAGCCGCGAGAGCGCGGGCGAGTTCGAACTGACCGCGCAGGCCGTGATCGTCACCTCCGGCGGCATCGGCGCCGACCACGACATCGTCCGCCGCCACTGGCCCGAGCGGCTCGGCACCCCGCCCGCCGAGATGATCACCGGCGTCCCCGCCTACGTCGACGGCCGCATGCTCGACATCAGCGCCCGGGCCGGCGTACGCCTGGTCAACCGCGACCGCATGTGGCACTACACGGAGGGCGTGCGGAACTGGGACCCGATCTGGCCCGGTCACGGCATCCGCATCCTGCCCGGCCCGTCCTCGCTGTGGTTCGACGCCCTCGGCCGCCGGCTGCCCGACCCCTGTCTGCCCGGCTACGACACCCTCGGCACGCTCAGGCACCTGCGCACCACCGAGGACATCGCCGGGTACGACCACTCCTGGTTCATCCTCACCCGGAAGATCATCGAGAAGGAGTTCGCGCTCTCCGGCTCCGAGCAGAACCCGGACATCACCGCGAAGGACCGGAAGGCCGTCCTGCGCGACCGGCTGCTCGGCAAGGGCGCCCCCGCCCCGGTGCAGGCCTTCCTGCGCAACGGAGCGGACTTCGTCGTCGCGGACACCCTGGAGCAGCTCGTCGAGAAGATGAACGCCCTCACCGACAAGGCGCTCCTGGACGCCGACGGACTGCGGCGCCAGATCGAGGCCCGCGACCTCCAGTTGGCGAACCCCTACAGCAAGGACTCCCAGATCCAGGGCATCCGCAACGCCCGCCGCTACATCGGCGACCGCCTCGGCCGCGTCGCCACCCCGCACCGCGTCCTCGACCCCGAGGCCGGTCCCCTCGTCGGCGTCAAGCTGCACATCCTCACCCGCAAGACCCTCGGCGGCATCCAGACCGACCTCGACTCCCGCGCGCTCGGCGCCGACGGAGCGCCCGTCGAGGGCCTGTACGCCGCGGGGGAGGTCGCCGGGTTCGGCGGCGGAGGCGTGCACGGCTACAACGCGCTGGAGGGCACGTTCCTCGGCGGCTGTCTGTTCTCGGGCCGGGCGGCGGGCCGGGCCGCGGCCTCCCAGACCGGCTGAACCCCGGCCGGCGCGACCCGCTTCCCCGTCTCGTCCGCCGCGTTCGCTGCGACCGCGTCACTCGCGTTCGTTCGCTTCGGCCGCAAGCTTGCGTTCGTTCGCTTCGGCCGTGTCACCCGCGTCGCAGGAGCCCGGCCAGCACCGCCGCATGGCTGTGCTCCGGGTCCTTCGACGCCGTCAGCAGTGTCACCGGGCCCCGGTCCGCCGACTCGCGCACCCCGTCGAGGAGGCGGGCCGCCTCGGGGTCGGCCAGCTCCGCCTCGTAGCGGCGAGCGAACTCCTCGTAGGACCCCTCGCCCGCGTGGTACCAGTGGCGCAGTTCGGTGGACGGGGTGAGCGCCTTGGGCCACTCGTCCACCTGGGCCGCGTCCTTCGACAGACCGCGCGGCCAGAGCCGGTCGACCAGGACCCGCAGTCCGTCCTCCGACCCGGGCGGGTCGTAGATGCGGCGCACACGGACGCTCACGCTGGGCCCTCCTCGGCCGACGGCTGCTGTCCGGAGCGTAACCCGACGCCCGCGGGGCGGTCCGTGGCGCGCGGCCGGCCGGGTGCCGGGCCGGGGCGGGACGGACGAAGGGCACCCGTCCGGCCGGCCGGACGGGTGCCCTTCACGGCGAGGGGCCCCGGGTTCCTCACCCGGTCCGGCCGCGCCGCAGCAGCAGGCGCCGCTCGCCCTCGCCGGTGCCGCCCCACACCCCGCTGACCTGCGCCGTGCGCAGCGCGAACTGCAGGCACGGCTCCCGCACCGGGCAGCGCTCGCACACCGCCTTGGCCTGCCGTGTCTGCAACAGCGCCGGCCCCGAGGTGCCGATCGGAAAGAAGAGATCCGGGTCCTCATGGCGGCAGCCGGCCCGGTCCTGCCAGTCGTCCATCGGTGTCACTCGCCTTCTCCAAGCCCTCTCGCAAGCGTGTACTCGCCTGCGGGTCACCTGTACACGGGCTCGTCAAACCGACAGATCCGGTCACCGTGCGCAGCACTTGTCGGGGGCACGACCCCTGAGGCCGCACGCGCCGGTCCATTACTGCTCGCGCAGGCCCCACGGAGAGCCGTACGCCGTGAGCAGGTCCAGGAAGGGGCGGGCCGGGAAGGCCTCCGGGCCGAGCACCCCCGAGCCGCTCCAGGCGCCGGTGGCTAGGAGTTCCAGGGCGACGACCGGGTTGACGGCCGTCTGCCAGACCACGGCCTGGCAGCCGTACTCCGCCATCGACCACTCGTTGTCGACCACGTGATACAGGTACACCTCGCGCGGCGCCCCGTCCTTGGTGCCGCGCACCCAGGTGCCCGCGCACGTCTTGCCCCGCATCCGCTCGCCCAGCGTCGCCGGGTCCGGCAGACAGGCCGCGACCACGTCCCGCGGCGAGACGGCCACGGGACCGCCCGCGCTCGGCACGGTCACCGGCCCGGTGCGGTCAAGACCCAGCAGCCGCAGGGTCTTCAGGGTGCTGATGAACTCCTCGCCCAGGCCGTACTTGAAGGTGACCCGACGGGCCTCGACCCAGCGCGGCACGAGCAGTACCTCCTCGTGCTCGACGTTCACGCACTCGACCGGGCCGATGCCCTCGGGGAAGTCGAAGACCTCCGGCTCGCTGAACGGTTCGGTGGTGAACCAGCCGCGGTCCTTCTCGTAGACCACCGGCGGGTTCAGGCACTCCTCGATGGTGGTCCAGATGTTGAAGGAGGGGGCGAAGTCGTAGCCGTCGACGGTCAGGTTCGCGCCGTCGCGGACGCCGATCTCCTCGATCTCGTCGAAGAGCTCGTCGGCCGCGTGCCGGGCGAACACGTCCGACAGGCCCGGCTCGACCCCCATCCCGACCAGCGCCAGCACCCCCGCCTCGGCCCATGAGCCGGCCTCGGCGAACTGCTCGTCGCCGAGCTTGACCCCGCACTCGGCGTACGGGCGCTCGGCGTGCGGCCGCGACAGGGACATCGCCATGTCGACATATCCGGCGCCGGCCGAGCGGGCCGCCCGGAACAGCGGCATCACGAAACGCGGATCGGTGGCGTTGAGCAGTACGTCGCAGCCGTGCCGCCGCAGCAGCGCGGTCACGGCCGCCTCGTCACCGGCGTCCACCCGCTCGGCCGTGAACCGGCCCTCCGCCCCGCCGAGCGCCGCGACGGCCGCCTCGGCGCGGGCCGGGTCGTAGTCGGCCACCACCATGGCCTCGAAGAACGCGCGCCGGGCCGCGATCCGGGTGATCGCGGTGCCCACGCCACCCGCTCCCACCAGCAGTACACGCATGACAACAACTCCCTCGGTAGGTCGACGGTCGAACACGCGGGGCCCCTCGGCGGGATACAACGCCGTACGGTCGCATAAGGTCAATGGCGTTGGCATAAGAGCACCCGAGCGGCCCAGGAGAGGAACGACCATGGCCAAACCGGTGGTCCCCGAGGAGAAGCGGCGGCGCCGCAGGCCCACCAGGAGCGGCACGGTGCTCTCCGAGGCCCTCATCGTGGACACCGCGCTGCGGCTGCTGCGCGAGCACGGCGGCGCCGGACTCTCGGCCCGCCGTCTCGGCCTCGCCCTGGACTGCGACCCGAGCACCCTCTACCGCTACTTCCGCGGCATGGACGACCTCACCCTCGCCATCGGCGACGCGCTCATCGGCCAGGCGCTGCGCGGCTGGGCGCCGACCGGGCGCTGGCGGACCGACCTGCGGACCGTCGGCCTGCGCGTCCACGCCGCCTACGTCGCCCATCCGCAGGCCGCGCTGCTGACCGCGAGCCGGGTCACCGGCCGGGCCAACGAACTGGCCGCGGACGAGGCGGTCCTCGGCATCCTGCGCACCGCGGGCTTCCCGCTGCCCGAGGCGGTGCGTGTCTACCACGCCTTCGTCGACCAGACCCTCGCCTTCGCCGCCCTGGACGCCGCCTCCCTGGCCCTGCCCCGCGCCGCCCTGCGCGCCGACGAGGACAAGTGGCGTTCGACGTACGCGCGTCTGCCCGCCACCACCCACCCCCACATCGCCGAGGCGGCACCCCTCCTGGCGCGGCGCATGCTCGACAGCGCCTATCCGACGGCCCTGGAGATGCTCCTGGACAGCGCGGAGGCGCGGCTGGCCGGGCCGGGCTGAGGGTTTCCCTGGGGCGGCCGCGCAGGCGTCGCCGCCCTGCCGCGCCGCGGACCGGCCTGCGGGGCATCGCAGTCGCCGTCACCCGGCCCCTGGGGCCCTTCTGAGGGATCTCCGCGGCGTCCGCGGAGATCCCTCAGAAGGGCCCTAGACCGCCCCCCGCCGCAACGCCCGCCCCGCCGCCTTCACCACCACCCCTGCCACGGCCGTCAGCGCCGGGGAGTCCAGCTTCCACTGCTGCCAGTACAGCGGCACGTCCACCGGCCGGTCGGGGGCGAGTTCGACGAGGCGGCCAGTGTCCAGCAGGGGGCGGGCCTGGGCCTCGGGGAGCATGCCCCAGCCGAGCCCCGCGGCGACGGCCTGCGCGAAGCCCTCCGAGGTCGGGACGTAGTGCCGGTCCACGCCGGCGGAGGGATGCCCCAGGCGGCGCAGGAAACCGTCCTGGAAGTCGTCGCGCCGGTCGAACACCACCACCGGCGCCCCGGGCAGGACCTCGGCGAGCGGGCGCCCGGCCAGGTGGCGCGCGGCGAAGTCCGGGTGGGCCGCGGCCAGGTAGCGCATTCGGCCGAGCCCCCGCACCGAGCAGCCGGGCACCGGGTCGGCGGAAGAGGTCACCGCGGCCATCACGGCGCCCTCCCGCAGCAGCGCGGCCGTGTGGTCCTCGTCCTCGCGCCGCAGGTCGAAGCAGAGCGCGGGCTCCGGCGGCAGCGCGGTCAGGGCGGGCAGGAACCAGGTCGCCAGCGAGTCGGCGTTGACCGCCACCGACACCCGGGTCGCCTCCCCGGCGCTCCGCATGCCCAGCTCGGCCCGCGCGTCCCGCTCCAGCCGGGCCAGTTGCCGGGCGAACCGCACCACGACCTCGCCCGACTCGGTCGCCCGCACCGGCTTGGTGCGCAGCAGCAGCACCCGTCCGGTCCGCTGCTCCAGGGCCTTGACCCGCTGGCTGACCGCGGACGGGGTGACGTGCAGCACCGCGGCGGCCGCGTCGAACGTGCCCTCGTCGACCACCGCGAGCAGGGTCCGCACCTGGTCGAGCGGCAGTTCCGGCATCCCGGGGACGGCATCTGTCTTCACGAACACTAAGGATACGTAAGAATCTTTAGCTGTACGGACGGTGATCCTTTCCTTAGCGTCGACGGTATGAGCAACGCGCTGTCCGCCGCCGCCGCGGGTTTCGGCACCGGCCTGTCCCTGATCGTCGCCATCGGCGCCCAGAACGCCTTCGTCCTGCGCCAGGGCGTACGCCGGGACTCCGTCCTGGCCGTCGTCGGCATCTGCGCCCTGTCGGACGCGCTGCTCATCGCGCTGGGCGTGGCCGGGGTCGGCGCGGTGGTGGTGGCGTGGCCGGCCGCGCTGACCGTGGTCGGCTGGATCGGCGGAGCGTTCCTCATCGGCTACGGCGTCCTCGCCGCCCGCCGGGTGCTGCGGCCGCAGGGCGCGCTGAACACCGAGGGGCAGGCGACGGGGTCGATGCGCCGTGCGGTGCTGACCTGTCTGGCCCTGACCTGGCTCAACCCGCACGTCTACCTCGACACCGTCTTCCTGCTCGGCTCCATCGCCGCCGACCGGGGCCCGCTGCGCTGGACGTTCGGACTCGGGGCCGTGTTCGCCAGCGTGTGCTGGTTCGCCGCGCTCGGCTTCGGTGCCCGGCTGCTCGGTCGGCATCTGTCCAGGCCCGGCGCCTGGCGTGTGCTGGACGGGCTGGTCGCCGCCACCATGATCACCATGGGGGTGCTGCTGATCGCGGGCGACTGATCCCGGGCGGAACGGGTCAGATCACCCCGCGCCGGTTCACCGCGTACTGCTCCATCAGCTTGTTGCGGGTCGACTCCAGCCGGTGGGCGAGGATCTCCGAGACGATCCGCACCAGGGTCAGCCCGAGCTGCGGATCGGCCTCGCACAGCTCCAGCACGGGCTGCGCCTCGAACTCGTAGGCCCGCACGGGGCTGAAGGCCTCGGCGCCGAAGTCCCACCTGTACGGCGGGAAGAGCCAGGACCAGCCGAGCAGGTCCCCCGCGCCGAGGCTGGCGACGGTCACCCGCTGGAGGGACGTCACCCGCTGGTCCAGGGAGACGGCGCCGGAGCGGACGACCCAGAAGCGGTCGGCCGTACCGCCCGCCTCGAAGATGCGGGCGTCCTCCGGGAAGGAGACCTCGCGGGCGAGTTCCATCAGCCGCGCGCGCTGCGGCGGCGGGAGGGCGGTCAGCAGTTTGATCGCTTTGGTCATGGCGCGGGGCTCCTGCCGGGAGAGGTTCCGGTGTTTTCCCTACGCCCCATTTCAGCCGCCGACAGCCGTGAGAGCACCTCGGCGGAAGGGGGTTTTCCGCGTCAGGGCAGAAAAAAGCCCTGGCTGGACGGGGGAAACCAGCCAGGGCAGCTCTTGGCGGTGGACTCGGGGACCGTGATGATCGACTCCGTCACCGCTTATGGATGAACGATAAACCATTGGCCGCTGGTTAACGCAATCGAAACAGGCGCGAGTGATGGGTTTCACTCCGTCCGGCATTTCACACCGCGCCGATCAGCACTTCTGTCACTTGGGCCACCAATCGCACCACCCGTCACACGGCCCCCGGCCACCCCGGACCGACCACGGCCCCGCAGCCCGCGGCCCGCGAGGACAGGGGCTGCTTCGGCCGACCGCCCACGACGACAGGGACCGCTTCGGACGTCCGCGACCGTCCACGGCCCCGCTCACGGTTTCCCGTCGTGTGCCGGGCGCCTCCCCGGCGTCAGGATCTCGTCCAGCACCCCGATCACCACCTCGTACACGAGCCCGCGCGTGCGGGCCTCCCCGGCGGCGCCGGGATCCTGCGACCGCAGGGCCTCGGCGCGGGCCCGCGAGGCGACCAGCTCCTCCACCGCACGGGCCCTGCTGCGCTGCATCCGTCTCAGCAGCTCGTCGGCGTCCACGACTTCGGTCATACGGACCCGGTACCCCGGTCCCGCGTTCTCAGCCCTCCGCGGGCTTCCCCTCCACCTGGGCCCGCACCTGCTCCGGGGACAGATAGGAGTCCGTGTACTCGAAGTCCTTCAGCTTGGCCGGGCGCCGCAGCTGGAAGCCGGTCCGTACGAAGTCGTCGCCCGCGACCGCGTTGAGCAGCCAGTTGGTCAGCACCCGCGTCTTGGCGACGTTGGTGCGCAGCGCGCCCCAGTGGTACCCGCGGGCCACCGCCTGGGCGGGCAGTCCGTGCAGCTCGATCCCGAGCGGCTTGGACACCGCGTCCGTGCCGCCGAGGTCGACGACCAGCCCCAGGTCCTTGTGGACGTACGGCTGGAGCGGCTCGCCCCGCAGGGTCGCGATCAGGTTCTCGGCGACCTTGCGGCCCTGGCGCAGGGCGTGTTGCGCGGTCGGCGGGCAGATCGCGCCCTCCTCGCCCTTGGCCAGGTCCGGCACCGCCGCCGAGTCACCGAGCGCGAAGATGCCGTCCTCGCCCGGCAGGGTCATCTCGGCGGTCACCGCGAGCCGCCCGCGCACCGTCTCCGCGCCCAGGGTGCCGATCAGTGGGCTCGCGACCACGCCGGCGGTCCAGATCAGCGTGCGGGTCGGCACCACCCGCCCGTCGGTGAAGGTGACCTCCTCCGCGCCCGCCTTGGCGATGGACACCCCCAGCGAGACCTCGACGCCGCGCCGCCGGAGGACCTCCAGGGCGCTGCGGCCGAGCTTGTCGCCCAGCTCCGGCATCAGCTTCGGCGCGATGTCGATCAGATGCCACTTGATCAGACCCGGGTCGAGCCGCGGATAGCGCTTGACCGCGGCATGCGTCAGCTTCTGGAGGCAGGCCGCCGTCTCCGTGCCGGCGTACCCGCCGCCCACCACCACGAACTGGAGCCGCGAGGCGCGCTCGGCCGGGTCCTGGCTCGCGTCGGCGAGATCCAGCTGCGCGATGACGTGGTCACGGATGTACGCGGCCTCCGCGAGCGTCTTCAGGCCGAACGCGTGGTCGGTGAGGCCCGGGATGTCGAAGGTGCGGGTGACGCTGCCGGGAGCCAGGACGATGTAGTCGTACGGCTCGTTCACGATCTCGTCGGTGATCGTGCGGACCACGCACACCTTGGCCCTGAGGTCCACCCCGATCGCCCCGCCGGGGATGATCCGGGTGCGGTACTTGCTGCTGCGCCTGAGCGACACGGCGATCGACTGCGGCGTCAGCACACCGGAGGCGACCTGGGGGAGCAGGGGCAGATAGAGCTGATAGGCGAACGGCGTCACCAGGGTGATCTCGGCCTCGCCCGGAGCGAGGGCCCGCTCCAGCCGCCGCACGCATCCCACGCCGGCGAAGCCTGCGCCCACCACCAGGATCCTGGGTCGTGTCACGGTGTCCATCCCTTTCCGCGCTTCCAGGCGGCGTTCCGCGGGCGCCGTGCGCCTGCCCCTGGATCGCTGGCTCGCACCACTGATCCCACCGTGTCCCGGGCGGTCCCGCCAGCCGAGTGAGGCAGGCTGACGAATCCATGGGACAGCGGCGCCTGTCCGACAGGTTCCCGCCGACCGTGCGGGCGAACGCCGGGAACCCGCCGGACAGTCCCCAGGGTCTGTCGTCAGACTCCCGTCCGCCCCCGGGTGACGCCGGGGATCCGCCGCCGGACAGGCCCAGCACGCAACGCTCGCCGCGCCCGCGCCCGGTCGACCGGATGCCGTACGCGTATCCCCGGGCCGGCCGTTCATGCGGGCGAGGTCCGGCGGAACGCTCAGCGGAACACGTCGTCGGAGTCGTCCCAGCCCAGCGGGTCCTCGGGCGAGGCCGGCCGGGGCACCCGGGTGCCCCCCTGGTACATCGCATCGATCTCCAGCGCGTAGCGCTCCACGATCAGGTCCCGGCGCAGCTTCATCGACGGCGTCAGCAGCCCGCCCGCCACGTCGAACGGCGCCGGCAGCACCCGGAACACCCGGATGGACTCCGCTCGTGACACCACGCTGTTGGCCGCCGCCACCGCGCGTCCGACCTCCTCGCGCAGCGCGTTCTCCTCCCGCGCCTCCCGGCTCAGCAGACCGCTCTGCCAGCGCTGGGCCGAACGCCAGTGGCTGAGGAAGTCCGGGTCAAGCGTGATCAGCGCGCCCACACAGGGCCGGTTGTCGCCGACGACGACGGCCTGGTGCACCAGCGGATGCATCCGCAGCCGCTGCTCCAGCGGCGCCGGGGCCACGCTGTTGCCGCCGCTGGTGATGATGACGTCCTTCTTGCGGCCGGTGATCGTCAGATAGCCCTCGGAGTCCAGCCGGCCCAGATCGCCGGTGGCCAGCCAGCCGCCCCGCAGCGCCGCGCGGGTGGCCGCCTCGTCGTTGACGTAGCCCTGGAACACCGAGGGGCCGCGCACCAGGATCTCCCCGTCCGGGGCGACCCTGATCTCCGTGCCGGGCAGCACCTTGCCGACCGTGCCCGACTTCTCCCGGCCCAGCGGCTGGTTGGTGATGCCGCCGCTGGTCTCGGTGAGGCCGTAGCCGTCGTTCACGTAGATGCCGATGCCCTCGTAGAACAGGGAGAGTTCACGGTTCAGCGGGGAGCCGCCGGAGGTGGCCCGGTGCACCCGGCCGCCGAGCGCGTCGCGCAGTCTGCGGTACACCGTCCGCTCGTACACGGCGTGCTGGAACCGCAGGTTGGGCCCCGGACCGCCGCCGCGGCCCAGCCGGTGCCGCTCGGTGGCCGCGGCGAAGGCCCGCGCCGTCTCCGCCGCCCGCTCGAACAGGGCGCCGTGGCCAGCCTGTTGGGCCGTGCGCAGGAAATTCTTGTACAGCTTCTCGAAGATCGACGGTACGCCGTACAGATAGGTGGGCCTGAAGGAGCGCAGCGCGGCGGACAGGGACGCCTCGCTCAGGTCGGGCTCATGGCCCATCAGCACGCCGCCGCGCAGACAGATCTCCTGGATCATCAGACCGTAGACGTGCGACAGCGGCAGGAAGGCGAGGATGCGCGGCTGCCGTCCGGGCGGCGCCGCCGTGTGGCCCCAGCCGGCCAGCAGGGTGTCGCACGGGCTCGCCAGGCTCCGGTGGGTGAGCGCGCAGCCCACCGGGCGCCCGCTGGTGCCCGAGGTGTAGGCGACGGCGGCCGTGGCGTCCGGGAGCACGATCCGGCGCAGCGAGTCGATCGTGGTGGCGGGGATGAACGCCCCGCGCTCCACCAGCTGGCGCAGCCCCCCGGCGTCCAGCTGCCAGACATGACGCAGATGTGACAGCGTCGCGCACACCGAGCCGACGGTCATCACCGCATGCTCGTCCTCGACCACCACGGCCACGCACCCGGCGTCCCGCAGGATCCACTCCACCTGGTCCCGCGAGGACGAGGGATGCACCGGCACCACCTCGGCGCCCACCGCCCACAGCGCGTGCGCGAACACCGTCCACTCGTACCGGGTGCGGGCCATCAGGGCCACCCGGCTGCCCGGGGTGACACCGGACGCGACCAGCCCCTTGGCCAGGTCGACCACCTGGTCCTTCAGCTCGACGGCGGTCACGTCCTCCCAGCCGCCGGAGGAGGTGCGGCGGGCCAGCAAGGGAACAGTGGGGCTGCGGACCGCGGCCTCGAAGACACTGTCGGCGAGTCCGCCGGACGCGGGCGGGACGACGGGCGGAGCGAGAGCGAAGTCGCGCATGCGCTGCTCCTGGTCGGTACGGAATGTGACGGCGCCGACGAGCACTGTTATCGACGGTGGTCGAATCTAGCCCAGGAGTGAGCGGCCCGTGCCGCGAATGGAATAACGGTTGTGCCTCGTTGATCTCGCCGTGCGAGGGGACTCGGAGGGCACGGCCGGCCTCGCCCCCGGCGGCTCACTCCTGCGTCCGCCGCACGCAGCCGGTGACCACCTCGCGCAGGCTGCCGGTGCGCTCGTACAGGGCGCGCTGCGCCTGTGCGCCGCTGCCCGCGCGAACCAGCAAGTCGGCCTCCGCGCAAGCCCGTTCGAGATCCCCGGCGGCGTCGAGAGCCTCGCCCACATGGTCCAGCAGGGCGCGTACGACGTCCGCCGCCGGGGCCGGGCGCAGGGTGGCGGGATGCAGCAGATCCCCGTCGAGCCCCCAGCGCGCGGCACGCCAGCTCGCCAGCCGCAGCAGGCTGACGCTGTGCCCGGGCACCGGCAGCCCCTGGCGCCACTCACGGGCCGCCGTCTCCACCAGCCCCCGCACCAGCGCGGCCACGAGCACGGCCGTCTCGGCCCGCAGGCACACGTCCGCGACCCGGATCTCCAGCGTCGGGTACCGCTCCGACAGCCGGGCGTCGAAGTACACCATCCCCGCGTCGAGCAGAGCGCCCGTGGCCACCATGTCGGCGACCCTGCGGTGATAGGCGTCGGCCGACCCGAACACCTCCGTCGGCCCGGCCGAGGGCCACTGCTGCCACACCCGGCTGCGGTAGCTGCTGTAGCCGGAGTCCAGGCCCTGCCAGAAGGGCGAGTTGGCGCTCAGCGCCGACAGCACCGACAGCCATGGCCGGATACGGTCGGCGACCGCCACGCCCTCCTCGTCGGAGTCCACGCACACATGCACATGGCAGCCGCACACCATCTGCCGCGCGGTGATGTCGTACTGCTCCGCCATCCACTGATAGCGGCGGCTCAGCGCGATGCTCGGGCTGACCGGCAGCGGGGAGGAGGCCAGCGCGGCCACCGCGCAGCCCAGCTCCCCGGCGTGCCGGGCCGCCTCCGTACGGCAGCGCACGATCTCCGCCCGCAGAGCGTCCATGTCCTCCTGCGGATGGGTGGCGAACTCCACCATCTGGTCGTGCAGTTCCCTCTCGAAGACCTGCTCGCCGCCGTCGCCCCGCCCGGCACGCGCCAGCACCGCGGCCGACATCGACCGCGGTTCCCCGCTCTCGGGGTCCACCAGGAGGAGCTCCTCCTCCACTCCGACGGTGCGCACCGGGTACAGCCTTTCCACGGCGGGTGACACGCACCCGACTGCCCCGTCGGAGCCGTTTCACACCGTGTACGGCCGCAACCACACCGTCGCCAGCGGCGGCAGCGTGAGGCTGATGTGCCCGTCCTCCGGCTTCACCGGATCGCCGTCGACCACGTCACCGCCGCCGTAGCGGGCCGCGTCCGTGTTCAGCACCTCCACCCAGGCGACCGCGTCCTCGTGCGGGGCGAGGCGGTAGCCGTGGCGCACCACGGGGGAGAAGTTGCTGACCGCGAGCAGCGGAGAGCCGGCGGCGTCGAACCTCAGGAACGCGAAGACGTTGTCCTCGGCCGCGTCCCCCACCACCCACCGGAACCCGCCCGGGTCCGTGTCGCGCTGCCACAGCGCCGGGGTGTCCCGGTACACGGCGTTCAGGTCACGGACCAGGTCGCGTACCCCGCGGTGATCGGCGTGCGCCCCGTAGCCCGGGTCGAGCAGCCACCAGTCGGGGCCGTGCGGCTCGGACCACTCGCCGCCCTGCGCGAACTCCTGTCCCATGAAGAGGAGCTGCTTGCCGGGGTGGGCCCACATGAAGGCCAGGTAGGCCCGATGGTCGGCGCGCTGCTGCCACCAGTCGCCCGGCATCTTGGAGACGAGGGCGCGCTTGCCGTGCACGACCTCGTCGTGGGAGATGGGCAGGATGTAGTTCTCGCTGTACGCGTACACCATCGAGAACGTCATCTCGTTGTGGTGGTACTTGCGGTGCACCGGCTCGTGCTGCACGTACTCCAGCGAGTCGTGCATCCAGCCCATGTTCCACTTCAGCCCGAAGCCCAGCCCGCCGCTGTCCGTCGGCCGGGTCACCCCGTCCCAGGCCGTCGACTCCTCCGCGATGGTCACCACGCCCGGCGCCCTGCGGTACACGGTCGCGTTCATCTCCTGGAGGAACGCCTTCGCGTCCAGGTCCTCGTTGCCGCCGAACACGTTGGGCGTCCACTGGCCCGAGTCCCGCGAGTAGTCCAGGTAGAGCATCGAGGCGACCGCGTCCACCCGCAGGCCGTCGATGTGGAACTCCTCGCACCAGTACACGGCGTTCGCCACCAGGAAGTTGCGCACCTCGGTCCGGCCGAAGTCGAATTCCAGCGTGCCCCAGTCCGGATGCTCGGCACGCCGCGAGTCCCCGGGCTCGTACAGCGGCTCCCCGTCGAAACGGGCGAGCGCCCAGTCGTCCTTGGGGAAGTGCGCCGGCACCCAGTCGAGGATCACGCCGATCCCCGCCCGGTGCAGCGAGTCGATCAGGAACTTGAGGTCGTCGGGCGGGCCCAGCCGGGCCGTCGGCGCGTAGAAGCCGGTGACCTGGTACCCCCACGAACCGCTGAACGGATGGTGGGCGACCGGCATGAACTCCACATGCGTGAACCCGAGGTCCCTGACGTACGCGGGCAGTTCCTCGGCCAGCTGACGATAGGTCAGACCAGGGCGCCAGGAAGGCAGATGGACCTCGTACACCGAGAACGGCGCCTCGTGCACCGGGAGGTCGCCGCGGTGGGCCAGCCACTCCTCGTCGGCCCACTCGTAGCGCGAGACGTGCACGATCGACGCCGTGTCCGGCGCCGCCTCCGCACGGCGGGCCATCGGGTCCGCCTTCAGCAGCCGCTCCCCGTGCCGGGTGGTGATCTCGAACTTGTAGCGGGCGCCCTCGGCGACGCCCGGCAGGAACAGCTCCCACACCCCGGACGCGCCGAGCGAGCGCATCGGGAACGCCGTCCCGTCCCAGCAGGTGAAGTCGCCCGTGACCCGCACGCCCTGAGCGTTGGGGGCCCACACCGTGAAGCGGGTGCCGATCACGCCCTGGTGGTCCATCGGCTCGGCGCCGAGCGCCTTCCACAGCTGCTCGTGCCGGCCCTCGCGGATCAGGTGCAGATCGACGTCGCCGAGGGCCGGAAGGAAGCGGTACGGGTCGTGCGTCTCCTGCTCGGGGTCGTCCCCGTACGCCACCGCCAGGGTGTACTCGGGGATCTCCTCGAGCGGCAGCACGCCCGAGAACAGGCCGTCGCCCTCGGAGACGAGCGGATGCCGGGCCCCGCCCGTCACGACGCTCACCGAACGGGCGAACGGCCGCAGCGCCCGGAAGGCGATCCCGCCCGGCACCGCGCGGGCGCCGAGCAGCGCGTGCGGATCGTGATGCGCGCCCGCCAGCAGCCGGCCCCTCTCTCCCGGGTCGAGTGCGGGAGCGGCCCGGACCGCGGTCTGCGGTCCGGACGGCTCGGGCAGCGAAGTCTCACGCAGGGCCACGACTCTCAGTCTCCTCTCACGGCCAGACGCTCGATCGCCGCCATCGGCACGGCGACCCAGTCCGGGCGATGCCGGGCCTCGTACAACACCTCGTACACGGCACGGTCCGTCTCGTACGCACGCAGCAGCGCGTGCTTCTTGCGCGGGTCCCAGCCGGCCCGCTCGGCATAGCCCGCGCAGTACGCCTCGCGGCAGCGGCGCGCCCACTGCGGCCGCCACGGGCGGCGCTGGCGGGCGGCGTAGTCGAACGAACGCAGCATCCCCGCGATGTCCCGCACCGGGGACTGCGGGGTGCAGCGCTCGGCGAGCGGACGCGACGGCTCGCCCTCGAAGTCGATGACGAACCACTCCCGTCCGGCCCGCAGCACCTGTCCCAGATGCAGATCACCGTGGATACGCTGCGCGGTCGGCCCCGGATCGCAGGTGACGAGCATGCCGAAGGCGCTGCGCAGACCCGGCACGAACGGCCTGAGTCCCGGCACGCTGTGCGCGGCCGCGTCCAGCCGCTCCGCCATCGCCGCGGCCGTACGCCTGTTCTCGGCGGGCGGGCCGCCGGGGAAGGCGGCGGCCAGCGCCAGGTGGACATCGGCGGTGGCCTGCCCCAGCGCGTGCGCCTCGGTGGTGAAGTCGTCGCCGGTGGCGAGCGCGTGCAGGGCGAGCGTCCAGCCGTCGGCGGCGTCCGGCAGGAAGGGCTGGAGCACCCCGAGGGTCGCCCCCTGCGGCTCGGTCGTGCGGAACCACGCCACCGGCGCGGGCACCCGGCGGCAGCCCTGCCCGGCCAGCGCGCTTGTCACCTCCAGATCCGGATTGACGCCCGGCTGGATCCGCCGGAACACCTTGAGGATGTACGAGTCCCCGTACACCAGCGAGGTGTTGGACTGCTCCGCGTCCAGCAGCCGTGGCGGCAGCCCGGACGGCACGGCCACGCCCGGGGCGCCCTCGAACCGCAGCGGCCCGAGGCTGCCCGGCCGGCGCAGCCGCTCCAGGAGCAGCTGGGCCGACCGGGGGTCGCGCAGCGCGTCGTAGACCGCCATCCCGGCCAGCGGCCCCTCCTGCGCCCTGCCCACCAGTGCCCGGCCGAGCCGGGGCGAGAGGTGCTGCTGGACGCCGAGGAGGAGCTGGTAGCAGTCGCCGGGCGGGGTGGCGGTGCCGGGCGCGGGCACGCCCGCGTGACCGGACGGGCTCGGGGCGTGGTCCGCGTGCACCAGCAGATGCAGACAGCCCGGGAACAGCTCGGTCAGCGACAGCAGACGCAGTTCGGTGACCGGCCGGTCCTTGCCCGCGAACCAGCGCTGCCGCGGGAGCCACTCGCGCAACAGGCCGTCCAGCGAGGCCATGGGCCGCACCGGCCCCGTACTGTCCCGGTGCAGGGATGCGGTCTTCGGCATGGCGCCGCGTCCTTTCCTCGGAGCACGCTCACACGCGTCGGCCGATGCGTGATGCCACTCGGGTGAGCCGGAACCAGTAGAAGCCGTGGCCCGCCAGGGTCAGCAGGTACGGCAGTTCGCCGATGGCGGGGAAGCGCACGCCGCCGAACAGCTCGACCGGGTGGCGTCCCTCGAACCTCCGCAGATCCAGCTCGGTCGGCTGCGCGAACCGTGAGAAGTTGCCCACGCACAGGACGATGTCGTCCTCGTACTCGCGCAGGAACGCCAGCACCGCCGGGTTCGAGGACTGGAGCTCGGTGAAGCTGCCGAGCCCGAACGCGGGGTTCTGCTTGCGGATCTCGATCATGCGGCGGGTCCAGTGCAGCAGCGAGGAGGGCGACGACATCGACGCCTCCACGTTGGTGACCTGGTAGCCGTAGACGGGGTCCATGATGGTCGGCAGGGAGAGCCGGCCCGGGTCGGCGGCGGAGAATCCCGCGTTGCGGTCGGGGGTCCACTGCATCGGGGTGCGGACGGCGTCGCGGTCGCCGAGCCAGATGTTGTCGCCCATGCCGATCTCGTCGCCGTAGTAGAGGATCGGCGAGCC
>NZ_JBIALD010000004.1:0-231906 GCF_042873115.1 Streptomyces sp. NPDC005017
GGAGATCGCCAAGGCGGCGAAGGAGCACGGCACGCCGATCCGCATCGGCGTGAACGCGGGCTCGCTGGACCAGCGCCTGCTCCAGAAGTACGGCAGGGCCACGCCGGAGGCGCTCGTCGAGTCGGCGCTGTGGGAGGCCTCCCTGTTCGAGGAGCACGACTTCCGCGACATCAAGATCTCGGTCAAGCACAACGACCCGGTGATCATGATCGAGGCGTACAAGCAGCTCGCCGCCCGGTGCGACTACCCGCTGCACCTCGGTGTGACCGAGGCGGGCCCCGCCTTCCAGGGCACCATCAAGTCGGCCGTCGCCTTCGGCGCGCTGCTCTCCCAGGGCATCGGCGACACCATCCGCGTCTCGCTGAGCGCGCCGCCGGCCGAGGAGGTCAAGGTTGGCATCCAGATCCTCCAGTCGCTGGGCCTCAGGGAGCGACGGCTGGAGATCGTCTCCTGCCCGTCCTGCGGCCGCGCCCAGGTCGACGTCTACAAGCTGGCCGAAGAGGTCACCGCCGGTCTCGACGGGATGGAGGTGCCACTGCGGGTCGCGGTGATGGGCTGCGTCGTCAACGGCCCCGGCGAGGCGCGGGAGGCCGACCTCGGCGTCGCCTCCGGCAACGGCAAGGGACAGATCTTCGTCAAGGGCGAGGTCGTCAAGACGGTCCCCGAGTCCAGGATCGTGGAGACCCTCATCGAAGAGGCGATGAAGATCGCCGAGCAGATGGAACAGGACGGTACAGCCCCGGGGGAGCCGGCCGTCACCGTGAGTTGAACAGCACGGACCGAAGGGGGCCCGAGCGTGACGATTCTGGAGAACATCCGGCAACCACGCGATCTGAAGGCGCTGTCCGAGGCGCAGCTTCGCGAACTGTCCGGGGAGATCAGGGAGTTCCTGGTGCACGCGGTCGCCAGGACCGGCGGCCACCTCGGCCCCAACCTGGGCGTGGTGGAACTGACCATCGCGCTGCACCGGGTCTTCGAGTCACCGGCCGACCGCATCCTGTGGGACACCGGACACCAGAGCTATGTGCACAAACTGCTGACCGGGCGCCAGGACTTCTCCAAGCTGCGCGGCAAGGGCGGCCTGTCCGGCTACCCCTCCCGTGAGGAGTCCGGGCACGACGTCATCGAGAACAGCCACGCCTCCACCGCGCTCGGCTGGGCCGACGGCCTCGCCAAGGCCCACCAGGTGCAGGGGGAGAAGGGACATGTCGTCGCGGTCGTCGGCGACGGCGCCCTGACCGGGGGCATGGCCTGGGAGGCACTGAACAACATCGCGGCCGCCAAGGACCGGCCGCTGATCATCGTCGTCAACGACAACGAACGCTCCTACGCCCCCACCATCGGCGGCCTCGCCAACCATCTGGCCACCCTGCGCACCACCGACGGCTACGAGAAGTTCCTCGCCTGGGGCAAGGACGTCCTGCTGCGCACACCGGTCATCGGCCACCCCCTCTACGAGGCCCTGCACGGCGCCAAGAAGGGTTTCAAGGACGCCTTCGCCCCGCAGGGCATGTTCGAGGACCTGGGCCTGAAGTACGTCGGCCCCATCGACGGGCACGACATCGGCGCGGTCGAGTCCGCACTGCGCCGCGCCAAGCGCTTCCACGGGCCGGTCCTGGTGCACTGCCTCACGGTCAAGGGCCGCGGCTACGAACCCGCCCTCGCCCACGAGGAGGACCACTTCCACACCGTCGGCGTGATGGACCCGCTCACCTGCGAGCCGCTCGCCCCCTCGGGCGGCCCGTCCTGGACCTCCGTGTTCGGCGAGGAGATCGTCAGGATCGGCGAGGAGCGCGAGGACGTCGTCGCCATCGCCGCGGCCATGCTGCACCCGGTCGGACTCGGCCGCTTCGCCGAGCGCTTCCCGGACCGGGTCTGGGACGTCGGCATTGCCGAGCAGCACGCCACCGTCTCCGCGGCCGGACTCGCCACCGGCGGACTGCACCCGGTCGTCGCCGTCTACGCCACCTTCCTCAACCGCGCCTTCGACCAGCTGCTGATGGACGTCGCCCTGCACCGCTGCGGAGTGACCTTCGTGCTGGACCGGGCCGGGGTGACGGGCGTCGACGGGGCCTCGCACAACGGCATGTGGGACATGTCGGTGCTCCAGGTGGTGCCGCGGCTGCGGATCGCCGCGCCGCGCGACGCCGCCCAGCTGCGGGCCCAGCTGCGCGAGGCCGTCGCCGTGGACGACGCGCCGACCCTGGTCCGCTTCCCCAAGGAGAGCGTCGGGGAGGACGTCCCGGCGGTGGACCGGGTCGGCGGCATGGACGTGCTGCTGCGCGACGAACACCCCGAGGTGCTGCTGGTGGCCGTCGGCGTGATGGCGCCCGTGTGCCTCCAGGCGGCCGAACTGCTCCAGGCCCGCGGCATCGGCTGCACGGTGGTGGACCCCCGCTGGGTCAAGCCCGTCGACCCCGCCCTGCCGGGCCTCGCGGCGAAGCACCGGATGGTCGCGGTAGTGGAGGACAACAGCCGCGCCGCCGGGGTCGGTTCGGCCGTCGCCCTGGCCCTCGGCGACGCGGGCGTGGACGTGCCGGTACGGCGGTTCGGCATCCCCGAGCAGTTCCTCGCCCACGCCAAGCGCGCCGAGGTGCTGGCCGACATCGGGCTGACCCCGGTCGAGGTCGCCGGGGCGATCAGCGGAAGTCTCGCCGTACGAAAGGCCGGCGAGGACGGCCCCGCGGGCCTCGGCCGCACAGTCGGGGAGACGGAATGACCGATGCCGAACCCGCCGCGGGAACCGGGCAGTTCGATCTCGCCCGGCTCCTCGCCGAGCGCGGCGCCGAACGCTACGAACTGCACACCAGGTACCTCAACCACCAGCTCCCGCGCATGCTGCACACCATCGGCTTCGACAAGGTCTACGAGCGGGCCGAGGGCGCCTACTTCTGGGACGCCGACGGAGACGACTACCTGGACATGCTCGCCGGGTTCGGGGTGATGGGCCTCGGCCGCCACCACCCCGTCGTCCGCAAGGCGCTGCACGACGTCCTCGACGCGGACCTCGCCGACCTCACCCGCTTCGACTGCCAGCCGCTGCCCGGCCTGCTCGCCGAGCAGCTGCTCACCCACAGCCCGCACCTGGACCGGGTGTTCTTCGGCAACAGCGGCACCGAGGCCGTGGAGACCGCGCTGAAGTTCGCCCGCCGCGCCACCGGCAGACCGCGCGTCCTCTACTGCGACCACGCCTTCCACGGCCTGACCACCGGCTCCCTCTCCGTCAACGGCGAGGACGGCTTCCGGGACGGCTTCGCCCCGCTGCTGCCCGACACCGCCGTACCGCTCGGCGATCTGGACGCGCTGGCAAGGGAGTTGAGGAAGGGGGACGTCGCGGCTCTCATCGTCGAGCCGATCCAGGGCAAGGGCGTGCACGAGGCCCCGCCCGGCTATCTGCGCGCCGCTCAGGAACTGCTGCACCGGCACAAGGCGCTGCTCATCGCCGACGAGGTGCAGACCGGTCTCGGCCGGACCGGCGACTTCTACGCCTACCAGCACGAGGACGGGGTGGAGCCGGACCTGGTGTGCGTGGCCAAGGCGCTGTCCGGCGGGTACGTGCCCGTCGGTGCGACCCTCGGCAGGGACTGGATCTTCAAGAAGGTCTACTCGTCCATGGACCGCGTCCTCGTCCACTCGGCGAGCTTCGGCTCCAACGCCCAGGCCATGGCGGCGGGCCTCGCCGTGCTGTCCGTCATGGAGAACGAGCAGATCGTCGCGGGTGCGCGGGTCACCGGCGACCTGCTGAGGTCACGGCTCGCGGCCCTCGTCGACAAGTACGAGCTGCTCGCCGACGTGCGCGGCCGGGGACTGATGATCGGCATCGAGTTCGGCCGGCCCAAGTCCCTGAAACTGCGCAGCCGCTGGACCATGCTCCAGGCCGCCCGCAAGGGCCTGTTCGCGCAGATGGTGGTCGTCCCGTTGCTCCAGCGGCACCGCATCCTCACCCAGGTCTCCGGCGACCACCTGGAAGTGATCAAGCTGATCCCGCCGCTGATCGTCGGGGAACGGGAGGTGGACCGGTTCGTCGGGGCGTTCACCGAGGTGATGGACGACGCGCACACGGGTGGCGGGTTGATGTGGGACTTCGGGAAGACCCTGGTGAAGCAGGCGGTGGCCAACCGCTGAGTCGCGGCGCCGGGTGCCACGTGTGTTCTCGACGTGCGACCGGGCGCCGTCGAGGGTCGCTTTGCCTCTGAGGCAAGAGATTTGCCGCAGAGGCAAGAATACGGCTGAATGGAGCGCATGAGCTCTCCCGAGACCGGGCCCGTCCCGGAGGAGGCGGCGGCCGAGCTGCCCGCCGTCGCGCCCCAGCTGCGCGCCCTGCGCCGCCGTGCCTCCCTCACTCTGGAGGCCGCGGCGCGATCCGCCGGGCTCTCGCCCGCGCACCTGTCCCGCCTGGAGACCGGGCAGCGCCAGCCGTCGCTGCCGATGCTGCTCGCCCTCGCCCGGGTCTACGGTACGACCGTCTCCGAGCTGCTCGGTGAGACGGTCGCCGACCAGGACGCTGTCGTGCGCGCCGCGGACATGGAACCGACCCGGGCGGGCGGCTGGACCTACTGGCAGGCCGGGTCGTCCGGACGCGGCATGCAGGCGCTGCGGGTGCATGTGCCGCACGGCTCCCAGGGCGACATCGTGCGCGTCCACCCCGGCGAGGAGTGGCTGCACGTCCTCCAGGGCCGGCTGCGGCTGCGCCTCGGCGACACCGCGCATCTGCTCGGCCCCGGGGACAGCGCGCACTTCGACTCGCTGACCCCGCACCGTATCGCCGCCGAGGACGCGGGTGGGGCCGACCTCCTCTTCGTCCACACGCTGCTTCAGAGCCCCACGGCCGCGCTGTGCCTGGGACCCATGACAGGAGACACGCCATGAGCGACATCGAGCAGAAGTTCCCCCGCACCCTCTGGGTGCGGCTGTTCATCTACATCGCGGCCGGCCATGTCTTCGCCGGGTTCCTGTATCTGCTGTTCGCGGTGGGCGCGAAGTAGGAGCGGGTCGCGGGGTCCGTCCCCGGGCCGGGCTCCGGGTCCGTCTCCGGGCCGGGCTCCGGGTCCGTCTCCGGGCCCGGCTCAGTGTCAGTCGACGAGCCGCTCCCGCAGCCGCTCGCGGGTCTCGGGCGTGATGCCGAGGCCCCGCTCCAGATAGGCGTCGACTCCGCCCCAGGTCTCCTCGATGGTCTCCATCGCCGCCGTGAGGTACTCGGCGCGCGCGTCGAACAGGGGGCTCAACAGGTCCATGATCTCCGGCGAGTACGCGGAGACGGCGTCGCCGTTGCGGCGCACCTTGTAGCGGCGGTGCTTGGCGTTGGACTCCAGGTAGTCGGTGAGGATGGCGTCGCGCTCGACCCCTACCGCCAGCAGGGTCACGGCCACGGACAGGCCCGCGCGGTCCTTGCCCGCCGCGCAGTGCATCAGCGCGGGGACGCTGTCCTCGGCGAGGGCGTGCAGCACGCGCGAGTGCTCCGCGGTGCGCTCACGGATGATCATGCGGTAGGAGGCGATCATCCGGCCGGCCGCCTTGCCGTCCGCGAGGATCGAGCGCAGCTGGTCCAGGTCCCCGTCGCGGACCATCTTCCAGAACTCGGCGCCGTCGGCCGGGTCGCTCAGTGGCAGGTTGACGTTGCGCACACCCGGCAGGCCGACGTCCGGGCCCTCCAGCTGCTGGTCGGCGGCGTTGCGGAAGTCGAAGATCGTGTGCAGGCCGAGGGAGGAGAGGAAGACGGCGTCCTCCGCGGTCGCGTGCGCGAGGTGGCCGCTGCGGTAGAGCACGCCGTGGCGCACCCGGCGTCCGTCGACGGTCGGCAGTCCGCCCACGTCACGGAAATTACGCACGCCGGCCAGCTCGGGCTCGGTGGACGGGACCTGCTGCGTCACGGGGGCTCCCTCCCGGTCGGACCCTTCGGCGCGGCTCGTCGACGGGCGTGCTGTCGACGATACGACATGGCTTCCTGAGGCAACGAGTTGGCGCCCGGGGGTCTCGGTGGGGTGGTGTGCCGCTCCGGCGCGCCCGGCCGCCCGGCCGCCCCGGGACGGGTCCGGGCGCGGGGTGGCTCGGTGCAGGGCGTCTCACCGCAGGCGTCTCACTGCGGGGCGCGAATGGCTTGAAACGGGCTAATCCACCACGATGCCCTTTTGGTGCCGGTATCGGCGGCGCGTCTCGATGCGGCAGTTCTCCTGCTGCGCCACTTCTGGGCTTTCTGTCCGAATTGGCGCCTTCATTCCAACTCGCTCTGGAGTAAAGGAACCTGGAGACGCGTCATGTGGGGAGCGTCATATCGGTGACCGTGAGTCGTTCGTCATGCTCACGTAATCAAAGAGGTTTTCCAGGGCATTTGAGAAACCCGACAAGGTCGTATTGCACGGAGTGTGACCGGGAAACTCCCGAAGGGATCAAGAACTCACGCTTCGGGCGGAACCTCTTGCTTGTCCGTTTGAGCCTTGCTCGCTTACGTTCGCCACCGATCCGGACGGACGCCTAATCCTGCCGCCGACCGGAGCCCGCACCGACCCACCCGTGTACGGCAGGAGCGGGGGACCCACAGGTACATCAGCCTGTTCCGGTCTCCGGATTCAGGCTTGGGGTAAAGCCGCGCCTCGGCGCGGCCGGACATCTCCAGTCCGCACCCGACAGCTCACCTCGCAGGCGCCGGAGAGGAACTCGCCATGCCCGCGAAGGGTAAGCACCGTCGTCCCAAGGCCCTGCGCCTGACCCGTACTCTCGCCGTCGCCGGAACCGGCGGCGCGGCTCTCGCCCTCCCGCTGCTCGGGGCCGGCGGCGCCAACGCCGCCACCGGACAGACCGTTTCCCACCCGGCCGCCCAGTCGGCCGTCACGGTCCAGAAGTCCGCGGTGGCCACCAAGGCCGCCGCCGTGAACTCGGTCCCCCGCACCTACGCCGTGAAGTCCGGCGACTACCTGTCGAAGATCGCCGCGGAGCAGAAGGTCAGCGGTGGCTGGCAGAAGCTCTACCAGGACAACCGCGAGGCCGTCGGCGGCGACCCGTCGCTGATCCACCCGGGCCTGAAGCTCACGCTCGGCAAGAAGGCGGCCGAGACCCGGTCCGAGGCCCCGGCCGCGCCGCGCCAGTCCTCCTCGAAGTCCGCCGGGGCGTCCAAGTCCTCTGCGGCCCCGAAGTCCTCCGCTGCCTCGAAGTCCTCCGCTGCCCCGAAGTCCTCCGCGCAGCAGTCCCCCTCCGGCGCGTCCACCGCCGCCCAGGCGGCCACCACCACGGCCAACGGCTTCAGCGCCCCGGTCTCCGGCGCCGGCGTCGGCACGGCATACCGCGTGGCGGGCGGCATGTGGGCCAGCGGTTACCACACGGGCGCCGACTTCGTCGTCCCGACCGGTACCCCGCTGAAGGCCGTGGGCGCGGGCACCGTCGTCTCCGCGGGCTGGGCCGGCGCGTACGGCAACCAGGTCGTCATCCAGCTCGCCGACGGCCACTACGCCCAGTACGCCCACCTGTCCTCCCTCTCCGTCTCGGCCGGTCAGTCCGTGACCGGCGGGCAGCAGGTCGGCCTCTCCGGCTCCACCGGCAACTCCACCGGCCCGCACCTGCACTTCGAGATCCGCACCACCCCGAACTACGGCTCGGACGTGGACCCGATCGCGTACCTGCGCTCGCACGGTGTCTCCATCGGCTGACGCCCCCGCTCCACCCCCGCCGAAGGCCGGACCCCGATCCCCGGGTCCGGCCTTCGCCGTGCCCGGAGTTATTCCGCGGATGCCAAGACTTGACCAGTGGCTTATGTCACCGCCCGTCAACCCCTGCCTACGGTCGCGTAGGTCACATTCGAGGGGGAATCATGGGCCGACGTGGCAGACGATTCGAAGAACGACAGCAGATCAGTGATCGGGTCGTACGTGGCGGTGGGGGACAGCTTCACCGAGGGCGTCGGCGACCCCGGCCCCGACGGGGCGTTCGTGGGGTGGGCGGACCGGTTCGCGGTGCTTCTCGCCGACCGGCGGCCCGAGGGCGATTTCGCCTACACCAACCTGGCCGTGCGCGGGAAGCTGCTCGACCAGATCGTGGAGGACCAGTTGCCGCGGGCCGTTGAGCTCGCCCCCGACCTGGTCTCCTTCTGCGCGGGCGGCAACGACATCCTCCGGCCCGGAACCGACCCCGACGACGTCGCCGAGCGGTTCGAGCGGGCGATCGCCGCGCTGACCGGCGCGGTCGGCACGGTGCTGGTGACGACCGGGTTCGACACCCGTGGCGTGCCGCTGCTCAAGCATCTGCGCGGCAAGATCGCCACGTACAACGGGCATGTGCGGGCCGTCGCCGACCGGTACGGCTGCCCGGTGCTCGACCTGTGGTCCCTCAAGTCCGTCCAGGACCGCCGGGCCTGGGACGACGACCGGCTGCATCTCTCGCCCGAGGGGCACACCCGTGTGGCCCTGCGCGCCGGGCAGGCCCTCGGGGTCGAGGTCCCCGCCGACCCCGAGCAGCCCTGGCCGGCGCTGCCGCCCCGCGGCACGCTCGAGGTCCGCCGGGACGATGTCCAGTGGGCCCGTGAGTACCTCGTCCCCTGGATCGGGCGCCGTCTGCGGGGGGAGTCGTCCGGGGATCATGTCATCGCCAAGGGTGCGTTGAGCGCGGACGATATCCGGCATCGGATCGGGAAGGTGGCCTGACGGCCGACGGGTTGGCGCCTGCCGGGTGGGGGTGTTCCGGGGACGTGGGGCTCGGCCTGCGTGGGGGTGGGGTGCGGGTTGGCTGTGGGTTTTTGCGCGGTTCCCCGCGTCCCTGAGGTGGGTGGGTCGTTCGGTTGGTCTCGGGCCGCGGGGTGGTTGGCGGGTTTGCGCGGTTCCCCGCGTCCCTGGGGTGGGTGGGTGGTTCGGTCGGTGTCGGGGTGCGGGGTGGTCGGGGGTTTGCGTAGTTCCCCGCGCCCCTTTGGGGTGGGGGGTTTGCGTGGTGCCGCCCGCGCGCCTCGAGGGCTGAGGCGGCCAGAGAGGTGACCGTGCGGGAGTGGTGCGCGGTGTCGGGGCGGGCGTGGTGCTGGGATGACCGCGACATCCCAGCGCACCCGAAAGGACCGGCCCGTATGCCCCCCCACAGCACCGGCCCGCACGACCGCCGCCCTCGCGGTCATCCTGCTCGCCCTCGGCCTGCCGGCCGCCGCCGCTCCCGCGGCCACCGCGCTCCCGGAGCCGACGCCAGCCCCCGCGGCCGCCGCCCCGCACGCCTCGACCGTCACCGTCACCGGTGAGGGCAGCGCCACCACCGAACCCGACCTCGCGGTCGTCGGGGCCGGTGTCGAGTCCGTCGCCGAGACGCCCCGTGCGGCCCTGGACGCGCAGAGCGAGGCGGCCACCGCGCTGCTTCGGGCCGCCAGGGGGCAGGGCATCACCGAGGGCGACATCCGCACCGAGAGCGTGTCCCTCACCCCGGTCTACGAGTACCAGGAGGGAACCTCGCAGCTGAAGGGCTACCAGGCCTCGCAGTCCTTCACCCTGAAGGTGCGCGACGTGGACCGTACGGGCGCCGTCCTCCAGGCCGTCACCGACGCCACCGGCACCGCGGGCCGTATCCACTCCGTCGCCTTCGACGTGGCCGACCCCGGCCCGCTGCGGGCGCGCGCCCGGCAGGCGGCGTACGAGGACGCGCACACCAAGGCCGAGCAGTACGCCCGCCTCGGGGGCCGGAGCCTGGGACGGCTGGTCTCCCTGACCGAGGACACCACCAGCACCCCGCGTCCCTTCCCGCCGGCGGCCGACGCGCCCGACGGCACCACGGTGGGCGTCCCGATCGCCCCGGGCGAGATCCGCGCGACCTCCACGGTCACGGCGGTCTACGAACTGGAGTGATCCCCGGGCGGGCCCCGCGGGCGTCGGGCCGGGACGAGGGTTCCGGCCGCCGTGGCCCGGCGACGTCCTACGCCGTCAACGTCTCGCGCTCCAGGCCGAGTTCCCGCGCGAGTGCCTCCTCCGCCCAGTCCGTCGCCCGGGTCCGCGACATCGCGCCCGGGTAGGACGTCAGCTGGACCGCGAGACCGTCGAGGAGGGCGGTCAGCCGCAGCGCGCTGGCGGCGGGGTCGGGGCAGCGGAACTCGCCCGCCGCGACGCCCTCGGCGATCACCTCGGCGAGCGCGGCCTTCCACTGACGGTCGAGATCACGGGTGACGTCCCGCAGCACCGGCTCGCGCAGGGCGGCCGCCCAGCCCTCGATCCACAGCCGCCAGCCCTTGGCCTGCCCGGTCGGGGCGTACCAGCGAACGGCGGCGCGCAGCCGGCGCACCGCGGTGGTACGACGGCCCAGCAGCTTGCGCAGCCGGATCAGGTCGCCCTCGGCGGCGTGGGCGAAGGCCGCCGCGACCAGCTTCTCCTTGGTCGAGAAGTGATACAGCACCAGCGCGTTGCTCACGCCGAGCGCGGAGGCGACGTCGGCGATCCGCACGGCGGCCACACCCCGCGCCTCGATCTGCCCGATGGCGGCCCGCAGCAACTCCTCGCGCCGCTCCGTCACGCTCAACCGCACTCTCGCCACGCGGATCACCCTACACAGCGGCCCCCGCCCGCCCGCCGCGCCGGGGCGGCCGGGTGGAGCACGCCCCGTGACACCGCGTCCCGCCCCCGGCGGCCGCTCAGCCGGCCGTCCGGTACCAGCCGAAGCGCTCCGCGATCACCGGCAGCCGTTCCGCCACGATCGCGTGCGCGGCGGCCCGCGGGGTCGTTCCGTCGGCCTCGGCGCGCTCGAGCATCTGCCCGACCAGGGCGCGCATCGAGCGGCGCGTGTAGGCGAACGCCTCGTCCGCGTCGGCGCCGATGTCGCCGAACAGGGTCCACCACCACCAGGCGTTCGTCCCGGAGTTGACCACCACGTCGGGCAGCACGCTCACCCCGCGCGCGGCGAGCAGTGCCTCCGCCTCGGCCACGACCGGCATGTTGGCCGCCTCCACGATCCAGCGCGCCCGCACGCGTTCCTGGTTCGCCGCGTCGATCGTGTACGACACCGCGGCCGGGACCAGGATCTCCGCGTCGGCCGACAGCCAGGCGTCGCCCGGCAGTTCGCGGTCGCCGGGCCGCAGCGCGGACCGGTCCACGGTGCCGTAGGAGTCGCGCGCCGCGAGCAGGGCCTCCACGTCGAGCCCGGCCGGGTTGGCGACGGTGCCCTTGACGTCGGCGACCGCCACCACGGTCAGCCCCGCGCGCGCGAGGAAGCGGGCGGTGGCCCCGCCCATGGTGCCGAGCCCCTGCACGGCGACCCGGGTGCCTGCGTACGGGGCGCCCGCCCGGTCCAGGGCCGTGAGCGCGGCCTCGGCCACCCCGCAGCCGCCCGCCAGCTCGTCGAGCCCGATGCCGTCCACCTCCACCGCGAAGGCGTCGGCGAGCCGGGCGCGGGCGGCCGCCTCGTCGTCCAGCAGCGGGTACACCGCCTGGATCGAGGAGACGAGCCCCGCCTCGGCGGCGGCCCGGTCGACCAGGTCCTGGGTCAGCCCGAGGTCCTCACCGGTGGTCCAGCAGTGTTCGACGTACGGCCGCACGGCCCGCAGGTACCGCACCAGCAGGCCGTACGCCTCCGGGTCCCGGGGGTCGCAGTCGATGCCGCCCTTGGCTCCGCCGAGCGGGACGTAGCGGCCCAGCGGGTTGTAGTGCAGGGCCTCCTTCATGGTCATGCCCCGGGCGAGCCCGGTGACCTCGTCGAGGGTGCAGCCCGGCCGCATCCGCAGTCCGCCGCTGGAGACGCCGCGCACCAGCCGGTCGACGACCAGGAAGCCCTGCCGTCCGGTGATGTGGTCGGTCCAGGTGAGCGACAGCAGGGGGGTGGTCATGGAGACTCCTCGGGGACGGTGACCGGGGTGGGCCGACCGTGGCGAGGTCCACCGTGACCGGAGGCGCGCCGGGCCGCCCGACCGTCGGCGGAGCGGGGTACCGGAACGCACTTACTGAATCAGTGGTCAGTATCGAAACGCGGCCGGGGGACTGTCAACGCGACGGCCCGGCGATGGCCGCCACCCGCTGTCACGGCGCTGTGACTGGACGGACCCGGCGTTGTCGGAGGGGCGGACCATAATGGAAAGCCTCACCGACTCCACCTGGAGGTACCGTGGCCGGTTTCCGTCCCCTGAGCGCCGGGCTCAGCGCGCTTCAGCCCGAGGCCTTCGGCGTGGACCCGAGCGGTGAGCGCATGGCCCGTGTCCGTAGATCGCCGCACTTCAAGGACGGTGTCTTCCAGAATCCCGGCGGCCCCGCCCGTACCCGGCCCTCGGGCTCCGCCCTGGACTTCGCCAAGATCTACTTCGACAAGGACGCCCGCGCCCGCCGGGGCCCGCGCGGCCCGATCCCGGTCCATGCGACGACCCTCGCCGACATCTCCCGGCCGCCTGCCACCGGCCTGCGCCTGACCTGGATGGGGCACTCCAGCGTCCTCGCCGAGATCGACGGCAGGCGGGTGCTCTTCGACCCGGTCTGGGGCACGCGCTGCTCCCCGTTCGCCTTCGCCGGACCCAAGCGCCTGCACCCCGCGCCGCTGCCGCTGGCCGCGCTCGGCCCGGTCGACGTCGTCGTGATCTCCCACGACCACTACGACCATCTGGACCTGCCCACGATCAAGGCCCTGGCGGCCACGGACACGGTCTTCGCCGTGCCGCTCGGCGTCGGCGCGCACCTGGAGCACTGGGGCGTCTCCGCCGACCGGCTGCGCGAGCTGGACTGGCACGAGGCCACCCGCATAGGCGGACTCACCCTCACCGCGACGCCGGCCCGCCACTTCTGCGGCCGGGGCCTGCGCAACACCCAGCACACCCTGTGGGCGTCCTGGGTCGTCGCCGGCGAGGAACACCGCGTCTTCCACAGCGGCGACACCGGCTACTTCGAGGGTTTCCAGGAGATCGGCGCCCAGCACGGCCCGTTCGACGCGACGATGATCCAGCTCGGCGCGTACAGCGAGTTCTGGCCCGACATCCACATGACCCCGGCCGAGGCGCTGCGCGCCCACCTCGACCTCCAGGGCGGTGCCCCCGCGGGCGTGCTGCTGCCGATCCACTGGGCCACCTTCAACCTCGCCCCGCACGCCTGGGCCGAGCCGGGCGAGTGGACCAAGGACGCGGCCGAGGAGGCCGGCCAGACGGCGGCCTTCCCCCGCCCCGGCCAGCCCTTCGAGCCCGGCGGCAAGGTGCCCGGCGAGGCCTGGTGGCGCACCCTGTCGGCCCCGCTCCCGGCCACCTGGCGCCGCTCCGGACAGTCCACCCCCCTGGCCCAGACCCCATCGGGCTCGGGCCCGGCCGCGGACACCCGCCCCGACCTGGACCTCGCGGGCGACCGCTGACGGGACTACGGGACACCGGAGAAGGCCCGGGCCGGGGGCGCTGTGCCGCCTGCCCGTGCGGGCCGCCGTCGTACTGCGATCCACAGGCGAACGACAGGTGCTGTCACACCTCTTGATGGACCGTCAGGTCCACTGACGGGATCTCCGGCACCAGTCGACCCCGACCGTGCCGGAGGCCCGTCCGTGTGCCGACGACTGTTCGCCGCGCTCGTCTGCGCCGCCCTGCTCGGGGAACCCCGATCGTGGGCGAGGGCGCACCCACCCGACTCGGCCGGGTGGACGACCCCAAGGCCGTGTACGCCCCGCGGACCGGTCGGCCACGGCCCGCGTGCACGCCTGGCCGGGCGGCCGGGCGGCCGGGTGACGGTGATGGTCACGCAGGGGGGGACCCGTCGGGAGGGGAACGAGCGTCACCGACTGTGATCGCTTCCGATCGGGTCGGACCGGTTCGGCGCGCTTCACGACCGGCGTGTCCGAGCGGTTATCGGTCTGACGTGCGAAAGCTCATACCAGAGCGGGACGGATGGCGGAGGAGTTTGTCAACTGCCCACCGGACCTCACGCGTTGGCGACTACCGTGAGTGCCCGTCGAGCGACGCAGGGCCGGTTCCGGCCGGCCAGTGCCCGGGCACCGACGGGCAGCCCTGAGACGGATCAGTAGACGGACCAGTACGAGGACACCGATGTCTCACCTCCGCGCACCGGCCGCACGCGCAGACCGCCGCGAGGGCGGGCGGCACGGACGGCCGGTCGCCCGTACCGCACCCGCACTGCCCGAGGCCCCCATACGACCGCAGTTGCTGAGGCTGGCCGTGCTGCCCCCCACCGCGGTCGCCCTCAGCGCCAGCGCGGCCGTGCTGTTCACCGTCCGCTCCACGGGCGCCCGCAACAGCGTCACCCTGTGGGCCGTACTCGCCGGAGCCGTCGGCGTGACGCTCGTCGGCATCGCGATCGCCGCCGTGGCCGCCGACCGGGCCGCGCGGTCCGTGCACGAGCGGATCGGAGCGCTGCGCCGCGGCAGCGCCCGCCGCGAGGCCGATCTGCGCACCCTCGTGGAGGCCCTGCGCCGGGGCGAGACCCCGCCCCGGCGGGGGCCGCGCTCCGGGCCGCCCGAGGACGCCGACGACTTCGAACTGCTCGCCGCCGACCTGGCCCGCGCGCACGACGGCGCCGTCACCGCCGTCGTGCGCGCCGCACAGCTGTCCAGCCAGACCGGCAGCGAGCAGAAGCTCGAGGTCTTCGTCAACCTCGCCCGGCGCCTCCAGTCCCTGGTGCACCGCGAGATCGCGATCCTCGACGAGCTGGAGAACGAGATCGAGGACCCCGACCTCCTCAAGGGCCTCTTCCACGTCGACCACCTCGCCACCCGCATCCGCCGCCACGCCGAGAACCTCGCCGTCCTCGGCGGCGCCGTCTCCCGGCGACAGTGGAGCAACCCGGTGTCCATGACGGAGGTGCTGCGCTCCGCCATCGCCGAGGTCGAGCAGTACTCGCGGGTCAAGCTGGTGCCGCCGGTCGACGGCGAGCTGCGCGGGCACGCCGTCGCCGACGTCATCCACCTGCTCGCCGAACTCGTCGAGAACGCCACGCTGTTCTCCTCCCCGCACACCCAGGTCCTGCTCCGCGCCAACCTGGTCACCTCGGGACTGGCCGTCGAGGTCGAGGACCGGGGGCTCGGCATGCCGGTCGGCGAGCAGAGCCGGATGAACGAGCTGCTCGCCGACCCCGACCAGGTCAACGTCGCCAGCCTGCTGGCCGACGGGCGCATCGGGCTGTTCGTCGTCTCCCAGCTCGCCAAGCGGCACGGCATCACCGTCCGGCTCCAGAGCAACATCTACGGCGGTGTCCAGGCGGTCCTCGTCGTGCCCCAGGCCCTGCTGGGCGGTGCGCCGGGCCCCGCCACGTCACCGGGCCGGTCCGAGGGGCAGGGGCAGTCGGCCGTCCCCGCCCTCACGGGACAGCCGCCGCAGGGCGGGGACACCGGCCGGCCCCCGGCCGGAGCGCGCCCCGACGCCTCCGGAGCCGGACAGGACCCCGACGGCACCCGGGCCCCGCACGACCTCGGCGCCACCCCGGCTCCGTACGACCTCCCCGGCCCCGCGGTCCAGCCCTCGTCGGCCACCGCGCCCCCCGGCGGTCACACCCCGCACACGGCGCACGCAGAACCCCCCGCGCCCGCACCCGCGCCCCACGTCCCGCAGGCGCAGCCGGAACCCCCGGCCTTCCGGCCCCTGCCGCACAGCACCCCGCCGCCCTCCCGGCCCGGCGCACCGCACGTTCCCCTCCCCGTGCGCGGCACGCGCGTCGAGCGGCGCAACCCCGCCGACGCCGCCCCCGGCATCCGGCCGGGCGACCGGCCGATCCTGGAGGAGCACGGCACCGCCCCGCCGGTCCCGCGCAACGGGGCGGTGCGCGGCACCATGGGCAAGCCCCAGCTGCCCAGACGCCGCGCGCAGGAGCACATCGTCCCCCAGCTCCGCGAACGCCCGGCGCCCCGGCCGGACGCCGAGGAGCACGTCGGCCACGACCCGGGTCTGATGGCGGCTTTCCAGCGCGGCATCGGCCTCGCGGAGACCCGGCACGGCCCGGAGGCGACGCACGACGGCTTGGGCCCGGTCGGCGGCCACCCGCCCCTGCCGTACCCCGACCCGGCCTACGACGTCGTACCGGCGGCCCCCGCACCCCGTACGACGGCGCACCCCGCGGACGTGCCCGACCGGCACTCCGCGGCGTCACCGGTCGCGCCCCTGCCCGCGGCCGGTTCCGACCACACCGCACGGCACGACGGGAGCGCACCAGCCGGATGACCGTCCACGCACCCACCCCCACCGCAGCCGCAGACCCCACCGGCGCTGCCGCGGCCCCCCGTATCCCAAGGAGTCGAACCACCATGGCGACCGACGCGCCGACCGGTCATGTTTCCGATCTCGACTGGCTGATGAGCGGCCTCGTGCAGCGGGTGCCGCACACGTCCAGCGCGGTTCTGCTCTCCTGCGACGGCCTCGTGAAGTCCGTGCACGGCCTCGACGCCGACAGCGCCGACCACATGGCCGCGCTCGCCTCCGGCCTGTACTCGCTCGGCCGCAGCGCGGGCACCCGGTTCGGCGACGGCGGGGACGTGCGCCAGGTCGTCGTCGAACTCGACTCGGCCCTGCTGTTCGTGACCACCGCCGGGGCCGGGACCTGTCTCGCCGTGATGGCCGGCCGGGAGGCGGACGCCGCCGTCCTCGGCTACGAGATGGCCATGCTCGTCAAGAGCGTCCGTCCCTACCTGGTCACCGCGCCCCGCCAACACGCCGTCGAACCCACGGTGATGAGGCCTTGAGCGTGGCCGCGGCCGGTGACGGGCCCTGGCTCGACGACGCGGCGGGACGGCTGGTGCGCCCGTTCACGATCAGCAACGGCCGCACCCGCCCCTCCGTGGCGTTCGACCTCATGTCGCAGGTCATGGCCACCGGAGTCACCCCCCTCGGCCATCCGGGCCCGGAACACTCGCTGGCCCTCGACCTGTGCCGGGCACCCATCTCGGTCGCCGAGGTGGCCGCGCACCTGAAGCTGCCTGCGGCGGTCACCAAGGTGCTGCTGTCCGACCTCGTCGACTGCGGGGCGCTCACCACCAAGCCCCCCGAGTTCCACCACAACCCGACGGACCGGGCCCTTCTGGAGGCAGTGCTCGATGGACTACGACGACAGCTCTGACTACGACGGCGCCACGGACCCCTTCCCCACCGCGCTCAAGATCCTGGTGGCGGGAGGCTTCGGGGTCGGCAAGACCACGTTCGTCGGCGCGGTGAGCGAGATCCAGCCCCTCTCCACGGAGGAACTCCTCACCACGGTCAGCGCCGCCACCGACAACCTCGACGGCATCGAGAACAAGGTCGAGACGACCGTCGCGATGGACTTCGGCCGGATAACCCTCGATCCGCAGCATGTGCTGTACCTGTTCGGCACGCCGGGCCAGGAGCGGTTCTGGTTCATGTGGGACGAGCTGTCCGAGGGCGCGCTCGGCGCGGTCGTCCTCGCGGACACCCGCCGGCTGGAGGAGTGCTTCGCGGCCGTCGACTTCTTCGAGGAGCGCGGCCTCGGCTTCATCATCGCCGTCAACGAGTTCGACGGGGGCTACCGCTACCACCCCGAGGAGGTGCGCGCCGCCCTCGACCTGGACCCCGGGGTCCCCGTCGTCTGCTGCGACGCCCGGATCTCCAGCTCCGGTGTGCAGACCCTGCTCACACTCGTCAAACACCTCATCGCCCACGCGCCCGTGGCCCCCGCGCCGAGCCACGGCGCCCACCGGTGACCCCAGCCCCCTTCCGACGGAGCCGCACATGCCGTACGACCACAGCGACGGAGCCCGGTGATGAGCTACGACCCGCCCCGCCCGGCCGGTCGGCTGCTGCTCACCCCGCAGGACAGCGAGGCCCCCGCCCGTGCCCGCCGGCTGTACGGACTCGGCCTCGGGGAACGCCCCGAGCCCGCGCTCGACTCCTTCGCGGCCCGGCTGGCGGGCCTGACCGGGACGACGTACGCCATGGTCAACTTCATCGGTGAGCAGGCGCAGTTCTTCGCGGGTCTGCACGCGCCGGAGACCGCCCCGGTGGTCCGGGAGGACGGGACCCGCGCCGAGATCGGCCGCTTCCTGCCCCGCGACCACGGCTTCTGCCCCCATGTGGTGGTCCGGCGACGGGCGCTGGCCCTGGGGGACGTGCGCGACTATCCGCGCTTCGCGGGCAACGCGGTCGTCGACGACCTCGGCATCCGCGCCTATCTCGGCGCCCCGCTCCTGGACAGCACCGGTATGGCCCTCGGCACGGTCTGCGTCGCCGACGTGATGCCCCGGTCCTGGGGCCGGGAGGGGCTGGAGACCATCAAGTCGGCCGCCGCCGAACTCGTCGTACGGCTGGAGCGGCAGGCGGGCGACGGACTGCCGATCTGAGGCGGGAGCGGGCACCCGCGGGCGGGCCCACGGGTGCGGTGAAGGCGACCGTGGCGGACGGGCCGACGGGGGCGGTGGAGACGACCGTCGCGAGCGGGCTGCCGTGGCGGTGGTGGCGACCGTGGCGGGGCAGGCCCCGGGGACGGTGGTGGCGACCGTGGCGGGCGGGCCGACCGGGGCGGTCGAGACGACCGTCCGGCTGGCGATCCGAGGCGGAAGTGCGCTCCGGGGCACAGGGTGTGAAGGAAAGCTGTGGCGGCGCTTAAGAAATCCTCGATGGACCCGGGCCGCGCCATACGGCAGATTTCTCACCGCATCCCCATCTGCCCCCGTCCACGGGAACATTCGGCGTGCCCGCGGCCGGGATCACACCCCACAGGAGCCGTCGCGTGAAGGCGCTGGTCAAGGACAAGGCGGAACCCGGACTCTGGCTGCGGGACGTCCCGGAGCCGCGGATCGGTCACGGCGAGGTGCTCATCAAGGTGCTGCGCACCGGCATCTGCGGCACCGACCTGCACATCCGCTCCTGGGACGGCTGGGCGCAGCAGGCGATCCGCACCCCCCTCGTGGTCGGCCACGAGTTCGTCGGCGAGGTCGTCGAGACCGGCCGTGACGTCACCGACATCGCGGTCGGCGACCGGGTCAGCGGCGAGGGCCACCTGGTCTGCGGCAAGTGCCGCAACTGTCTGGCCGGCCGCCGCCACCTGTGCCGGGCCACCGTCGGCCTCGGCGTGGGCCGCGACGGCGCCTTCGCGGAGTACGTCTCCCTGCCCGCCTCCAACGTCTGGGTGCACCGCGTCGCCGTCGACCTCGACATCGCCGCGATCTTCGACCCGTTCGGCAACGCCGTGCACACCGCGCTGTCGTTCCCGCTGGTCGGCGAGGACGTCCTGATCACCGGGGCCGGTCCGATCGGCCTGATGGCCGCGGCGGTGGCCCGGCACGCCGGCGCCCGCAACGTCGTGATCACCGACGTCAGCGGGGAGCGCCTGGAGCTGGCCCGCAAGATCGGCGTCAGCCTCGCGCTCGACGTCTCGCGCTCCACGATCGCCGAGGGCCAGCGCGAGCTGGGTCTGCGCGAGGGCTTCGACGTCGGCCTGGAGATGTCCGGCAACCCCGTCGCGATGCGCGACATGATCGCCAACATGACGCACGGCGGCAGGATCGCCATGCTCGGCCTGCCCGCGCAGGAGTTCCCGGTCGACTGGGCCCGGATCGTCACCTCGATGATCACGATCAAGGGCATCTACGGCCGGGAGATGTTCGAGACCTGGTACGCGATGTCCGTCCTGCTGGAGGCCGGCCTCGACCTCGCCCCCGTGGTCACCGGCCGGTACGGCTACCGCGACTTCGAGGCGGCCTTCGCCGACGCCGCGAGCGGCCGCGGCGGCAAGGTCATCCTCGACTGGACCGCGTAAACCACCTCTCTGGGTACTTCTAGGAGCTTCTCGATGTTCGACTCCGTGCGCGACGACCTGCGTGCCACCCTCGACGAGATCCGCGCGGCCGGGCTGCACAAGCCCGAGCGGGTGATCGGCACCCCGCAGTCCGCGACCGTGACCGTCACCGCCGGCGGACGGCCCTGGGGGTCCCCCCGGCCGGAGGCCGGGGGAGAGGTCCTCAACTTCTGCGCCAACAACTACCTCGGCCTCGCCGACCACCCCGAGGTCGTCGCCGCCGCCCACGAGGCCCTCGACCGCTGGGGCTACGGCATGGCCTCGGTGCGCTTCATCTGCGGCACGCAGGAGGTGCACAAGGAACTGGAGGCCCGCCTCTCGGCGTTCCTCGGCCAGGAGGACACGATCCTGTACTCCTCCTGCTTCGACGCCAACGGCGGTGTCTTCGAGACGCTGCTCGGCGCCGAGGACGCGGTGATCTCGGACGCCCTCAACCACGCCTCGATCATCGACGGCATCCGGCTGTCCAAGGCCCGCCGCTTCCGCTACGCCAACCGCGACATGGCGGACCTGGAGGCGCAGCTGAAGGAGGCCGTGGCCGCGGGCGCCCGGCGCAAGCTGATCGTCACCGACGGCGTCTTCTCCATGGACGGCTACGTGGCGCCGCTCGCCGAGATCTGCGACCTGGCCGACCGGTACGACGCCATGGTCATGGTCGACGACTCGCACGCGGTCGGTTTCGTCGGCCCCGGCGGCCGCGGCACCCCCGAGCTGCACGGCGTGATGGACCGCGTCGACGTGATCACCGGCACCCTCGGCAAGGCCCTCGGCGGTGCCTCCGGCGGCTATGTCGCGGCCCGCGCCGAGATCGTCGCCCTGCTGCGCCAGCGCTCGCGCCCGTACCTGTTCTCCAACACCCTCGCCCCGGTGATCGCCGCGGCCTCGCTGAAGGTCCTGGACCTGCTGGAGTCGGCCGGCGATCTGCGCGAGCGGCTCAACGCCAACACGGCTCTGTTCCGCTCGCGGATGACCGAGGAGGGCTTCGACGTCCTCCCCGGCGACCACGCCATCGCCCCGGTCATGATCGGCGACGCGGCCGAGGCGGGCCGGATGGCCGAGCTGCTGCTGGAGCGCGGGGTGTACGTGATCGGCTTCTCGTACCCGGTCGTGCCGCAGGGCGCGGCCCGTATCCGCGTCCAGCTGTCGGCGGCGCACTCCACCGAGGACGTGAACCGCGCGGTGGACGCGTTCATCGCCGCGCGTGCGGAGCTGGCCGGCTGAAGTCAGGGCCTCATCGACTGATTCCCGCCTGCCGGGCGCCGTCGCGCCCCAGGTCCCCGCGTCGGACTCCCGCCGTCGCCCCGAAGGGGGCGGGCGGGAGTCCGAGCGGGGTGGGCGGGGTTCGAGCGGGGCGGGCGGGAGTCCGACGACCGGGTTCGGGGGCATTCGCACCCCTTCCGGCCTGAGAGAATCGGCTTCGTGATCGAGGCACGGCGGCTCCATATCCTTCGTGCGGTGGCGGACCACCGCACGGTGACCGCGGCTGCCGCCGCGCTGTATCTGACGCCCTCGGCGGTCTCCCAGCAGCTCACGGCCCTGGAGCAGGAGACCGGGCACCGGCTGGTGGAGCGCGGCGCCAAGGGCGTACGGCTCACCCCGGCGGGCGAGATCCTGCTCAGCCACACCAACGCCGTCCTGGCCCAGCTGGAGCGGGCCGAGGCGGAGCTGGCGGCGTACGGCTCGGGCGAGGCCGGCACGGTCACGGTGGCCTCCTTCGCGACCGGTATCGCGCTGGTGGTGGCCCCGGCGGTGGCCTGGCTCGCCGCCTCGGCGCCCGGTATCCGCATCCGGGTGCAGGACGCCGAGGGCGACGCCAGCCTGCCGATGGTGCTGGATCGGCAGGTCGACGTGGCGGTCGCCGTGGAGTACCGCGGAGCGCCGTCGGCCGACGATCCGCGGCTGACCCATGTGCCTCTGTACGCCGAGCCCTTCGACGCCGTCGTCCCGGTCAGCCACCGGCTGGCCGAAGCGGGCGAGGTGCCGCTGGCGGAGCTGGCCAAGGACCCGTGGATCGGGCCGTACCCCGGCAACCCCTGTCACGAGGTGGTCGTCCTGGCCTGCGAGGGCGCCGGGTTCCAGCCCCGCCTGGAGCACTCCTCCGACGACTTCCGCGCCGTCGTGGCCCTGGCCTCCGCCGACGCGGGGGTCGCCCTGGTGCCGCGCTCGGCGCTGCGCGGCATGGACCTGGCGGGCGTGGTCGTCCGTCCGGTGGACGGGGTGGCCCCGACCCGCCGCGTCTTCGCGGCCGTACGCCGGGGCGCGGAGGCGCACCCGCTGATCAGTCCGGTGCTGAACGCGCTGGGCGCGGTGGCGCGGGGGTAGTGCCCGGAGGGGCATCCCGGGCGCGGGGAACCGCGCGACCGGCCCCGACGGACGGAAACCCGGCCACCCCGCCCCCGAGGCCCGCGGGAACGGAACCGCACACCCCTCCGACGCTGCGGAGGCAGGGAGCGGCCGAGGCCCGCATCCTGCACCGGGACCTCTACGACACCCGCCACGTCGGCCACGAGCCCTACGCGGGCGGCTGGAAGAAGTGCGGACCCGCCTGGGACCTGCTGATCCGCTCCCGGCGGGGTGGTGCGGGCACTGCTCGTACCGGAACGGCCGCCGGCGGCGTTCGGGGGCGGGAGGGGGGAGCGGCGGGCGTGAGGGTGCCGTAACACCCCTGTTTCATATGTGGGATAGCGTCCCGGATATGAAACGAGACGAGGTCGGGGCCGCCGGCGTCGACGTGCTCCTCGGCGCCCGGCTGGCCGAGCTGCGGGCCGAACGCGGCTGGTCCCTCGGCGAGTTGGCGGAGCGCAGCGGTATCAGCCGCTCGACGCTGTCGCGTGCCGAGCGCGCCGAGACCAGCCCCACCGCCGCCCTGCTCAACCGGCTGTGCGCGGTCTACGGCCGCACGATGTCCCAGTTGCTCAGTGAGGTCGAGGCGGAACCCGACCCGGTCGTCCGGGCGACCGACCAGCCGGTCTGGGAGGACCCGTCCTCCGGTTTCGTACGGCGTTCCGTGTCGCCGCCCCACACGGGACTGCGCGGCGAACTGGTCGAGGGGCGGCTCGCGCCCGGCGCCGACATCGCCTACGACCGGCCGCCCGTGCCGGGGCTGGAGCAGCACATCTGGCTGCTGGAAGGGGAGTTGGAGGTGACCGCGCAGGACATCCCGCACGCCCTGCGCGCGGGCGACTGTCTGCGGCTGCGGGTCTGGGGGCCGACCCGGTTCCGCTGCCCGGGGCCAACTCCCGCGCGCTACGCCCTGGCGGTGGTGCTGCCATGACCGTGACCCGACTGGACGCCGCACAACTACTGTCCTGCGCGGACGAGTTGGCACGACTGCTCACCGACACCGTCGAGGGCGGCGCCTCCATCGGCTTCCTCGCGCCGATGGACCCGGGCGCGGCGCTCGCCTGGTGGCGGGAGCGCGCGGCCGCGGTGGCGGAGGGACAACTCGGCGTGTGGATCGCGCGCGACGGGGACCGGGTCGTCGGGACCGTCGGCCTCGCACTCCCCGACAAGCCCAACAGCCGCCATCGCGCCGAGGTCGTCAAACTGATGGTCCACCGCGACGCCCGGGGCCGTGGCCTCGGCCGCGCCCTGCTCACCGTGGCCGAGGAGGCCGCGGCGGCCGCGGGCATCACCCTGCTGCACCTGGACACCGAGACGGACAGCCCCGCCGAGCGCCTGTACCGGTCGGCCGGCTGGACCAGGGCCGGCGTGATCCCCGACTACGCGGCGACCCCGGCGGGCGTCCTGCGCGGAACCACGATCTACTACCGTCGCCTGGGCGTTCCCGCCGCGCGGTGATTGTCAGTGCCGGGCGCTACGGTGCGGGGCATGCAGGAAGCCGAAGACGTACGCCGTGTCGCCCTGTCCCTGCCGGACGCCACCGAGAAGGTCGCCTGGAGCATGCCCACGTTCCGGGTCGCGGGGAAGATGTTCGCGACCCTGCCGGAGGACGAGTCGTCCATGGCGGTGCGCTGCCCCAAGGAGGAGCGCGACGAACTGGTGCTGGCCGAGCCGGACAAGTTCTGGATCGCCGGCCACGAGGCGCAGTTCGCCTGGGTGCGCGTACGGCTGGCGGCCCTGGAGGACGAGGGCGAACTGCGTGACATCCTCGCGGACTCCTGGCGCCAGGCGGCCCCGTCCCGGCTGCTCGACGCCCACCCCGCACTGGGCCTGCAGGGCGGGGACTGACGCCGCCCGGAGGCCGGCGCCGGCCGGCCCCGGAAAACCCCCGGGCGCCACCGACGGTCCGTGGCATGATCCGATTCCTGTAGGTCTGGACCGGATCTGGCGGTGCGGGGCCCGGTCGCGCTCGTGGAGGGGCGCGCGGATGTCGGGGAGGGCGTCGGGGGGAGCGGGCGGCGGGACCCGGTCCGTCAGGGGTGCGGGGGCCCGCCGGGCCACGCCCACCGGAGACGGAGGGCTCGAAGCACCCCGGAGGACCGTCGCCGTCTGGTCACGCGACTTCGGGCTCTTCTTCGTCGCCCGGGCCGTCGCCCCGCTCGGGGACACCATGCTCCCCGCGGCCCTCGCGGCCGGACTCCTCCGGGTGGCGCTGCTCTCCGTCGGCCGTCCGCGACCGGGTCCGCGTCGACCCGGCACCGGCCTCCGCGTCCCGGAGGCCCTGACGCCGCGGTCGTCGTGGCCGTCGCAAAAGGAGTGCGCGACCACCGACCCGAGTGGGGTATGGTTGCTCTGCGCGTTCGGCCAGGGGAAAGCCCAGGTCAGACGGCACCGGGACGTGGCGCAGCTTGGTAGCGCACTTGACTGGGGGTCAAGGGGTCGCAGGTTCAAATCCTGTCGTCCCGACCAGCTTCTACGCAGGTCGGAGGCCGTTTCTCAGCTATGGGAAACGGCCTTTTCGTATGCCCCGGGCCGGTCCCCGGCCCTTCCTCGGACCTTCCCCGGCCGACACCGGCGTCGGTGGCGACTCTTGTCGCGAGGCCCGTGAATACGCAGGTCAGCGCTGATCCGACGGGCACTCAGGTGGCGTAATGGTCCGGCAACACCACTCGGTCGGGACCGTGGCTATGGTCACCGCATGTCAGCCGAACGCACCCGTGAGCACACCGCACCCCTCGCCGCCGCGCGGCGCCGGAGGCTGCGCGCGGACCGGGCGCGCCAGCTGGCGGACCTGCTGCGGCACCTGGTCCTGACCGGGGCCTTCCCGGGCGGGGTGCTGCCGCACGAGGACGTCCTCGCCGCCGACTACCGGGCCACCCGCAACACCGTCCGGCACGCCCTCGACCTGCTGCGCGCCGAGCAGCTCGTCGAACGGCTGCCCGGTGTCGGCACGGTCGTCGTCGCCGAGAAGTACCGGCACGGACTGGACCGGCTGATGGGACTCGCGGAGACCCTGCGGGAACACGGTCCGGTCACCAACGAGGTCCGCACCATGGGACCCGTCGCCGCGCCCGCCCCCGTGGCGGCCCGGCTGCGGCTGCCCGTCGGCACCGACGTCCTCTACGTGGAGCGGCTGCGCAGCCTCGGCGGGCTGCCGCTCTCCCTGGACCTCACCTATCTGCCCCTGGACATCGGTGGGGACCTGATCGGCGCCGATCTGGAGAACACCGACGTCTTCCGGCTGCTGGAGCAGATCACCGGCCGGCCGCTCGGGCACGCCGAGATGACCCTGGAGGCCGTCAGCGCCGACGCGCACTCCGCCGCCGTGCTCCAGGCCCCGCACGGCGCCGCCCTGCTGATGCTGGAGCGGCTCACCCATCTGTCCGACGGGCGGCCCGTGGACCTGGAGTTCATCCGGTTCCGCGGCGACCGGATCACCATGAGCGGCCTGCTGCACCGCCACATCTGACGACCGCCCCGCGCCCCCTACCGCCCCCGCGGTACCTCACTGGAGACACCCATGCCCTTGGTGCCCCAGCGGGCCGACGTGCCCGTGACCGTAGACGAGTCGAAGTGCATCGACGGCTGCACGCTCTGCGTGGACATGTGCCCCCTGGACTCCCTCGCCATCCACCCCGACAGCGGCAAGGCGTACATGCACGTCGACGAGTGCTGGTACTGCGGCCCCTGCGCCGCCCGCTGCCCCACCGGGGCCGTCACGGTCAACATGCCCTACCTCCTGCGGTGAAAGGCCACCTGTCATGAAGCGAACGACCACGGCCCTGACCGCGGCCGCCCTGCTGATCACCCTCACCTCCGGCTGCGGCGGCGACGCGGCCGCCGGTGACGACGCCCGGCACGTCACCGTGACCGTCGGCTACCAGTCCAAGACCATCAACACCGTCACCGCCGGCACCCTGCTGCGCTCCCTCGGCTACTTCGAGCGCGAGCTCGCGGCCCAGGGCCAGAAGGACGGCATCACCTACAAGGTCGAGTGGCAGGACTACGCCACCGGCGCGCCCATCACCGCGCAGATGACCGCCGGGAAGATCGACATCGGTTCCATGGGTGACTTCCCGCTGCTCATCAACGCCGCCCGCGGCAAGCAGCTGAACAACCCCACCCATCTGGTCTCCGTCACCGGCCACAACCCGCGCGGCGGGCTCAACACCGTGGTCACGGCCCCCGACGCGTCGCTCCGCTCCCTGAAGGACCTGCGCGGCAAGAAGGTGTCCACCAGCGTCGGCTCGGCCGCCGACGGCACCCTCGTCCGTGCCCTGCAACGCGCCGGTCTCGACCCGCAGAAGGACATCCGCAAGCTCAACCAGCAGCCCGCGGTCGGTGCTTCGGCGCTCCAGGCGGGCGGCGCGGACGCCCTGTCCCAGTTCGTCGCCTGGCCCGGCCTGCTGGTCTTCCAGGGCAAGGCGAAGGCCCTGTACGACGGCGCCGAGCTGAACCTGCCCACCTTCCACGGCGTCACCGTCCGCGAGGACTTCGCCGAGCGGCGCCCCCAGGTGCTCGACGCGTTCCTCAAGGCCCAGATAGAGGCCACGGGTTACCTCAACGAGCACCCCGTACAGGCCGCCGAGAAGGTCGCGGACGTCACCGGACTGCCCGCCGAGGTCGTCTACCTCTACAACGGCAGCGGCGGCATTGCCACCTTCGACCCGGTCCTGCGCCCCGAACTGGTCGCCGCGCTCGAGGAGGACGTCCCCGTACTGCGCTCCGCCGGCCTGGTGGACGACGTGGACGTGGCGTCCTTCGTCGACGACGCCCCGCTGAAGCGGGTGTACGGCACCGGGTACGCCGAGCGGCTCGGCGCGGCCGCCCCGGCCTCGCGCGCCGAGGTGTGGCTCAAGGGCGAGGACCGCACCCGGGCGTTCGCCTCGCCCGCCGCCCTGCTGGAGTTCGTCGCCGGGCACCCGGGCCAGGTCCGCGCCGCCTACGTGCCCGACGCCGCCACCGGCACCCGCTGGTACGCCGACAAGGCCGCCTGGGTCCAGGACGGCCCGGACCTGCTGCCCTTCGTCACCGAGGCCGCGGCCCGTGCCCACGCGGCGGCCCACCCCGGCGCCCGTACGGTCACCTACGCCGCCGCCCTGGAGCGGGCCTCATGACCGCGCTGACCGCCTCGGCGAAGACGCCGAGCGCCCGCGGCGGTGCCCGGCGCGCGCTGCCGTACCGGCCCGTGGTGCGGGTGCTGTCCCTGCTCGCCGCGCTCGGCGTGTGGCAGCTGGTCACCACGCTGGACGTCCAGCTGTGGCTGCGCTTCGAGCAGTTCCCCTCCGTGGTGGACGTCGGCCGGGAGTTCGGCGAGCGGCTCGGCGCGGGCGCCTACTGGCAGGACGTGGCCGACAGCCTGCGCAGGATCGTCACGGGCTTCGTGCTCGCCGCCGTGCTCGGCGTCGCGGCGGGGGTGGCCGTCGGCCGCTCCCGCTGGGCGGCGGACCTGCTCGGGCCGGTGCTGGAGGTGGTACGGCCGGTGCCCGCCATCGCGCTGGTCCCGGTGGCGATCCTGCTGTTCCCGGACAACGAGCAGGGCATCGTCTTCATCACCTTCACCGCCGCCTTCTTCCCCGTCCTCGTCGCGACCCGGCACGCCGTGCGGGCGCTGGCCCCGGCCTGGGAGGAGGCCGTGCTGACCATGGGCGGCGGCCGGTGGCGCGTACTGGCCTCGGTGGTGCTGCCGGGCGCCCTGCCCGGGATCTTCTCCGGCCTCTCGGTCGGCATCGGCGTCTCGTGGATCTGTGTGATCTCCGCCGAGATGATCTCCGGCGAGTACGGCATCGGCTACCGGACCTGGCAGGACTACACCGTCATCGACTACCCGGGCGTCCTCACCGGCATCGTGACCATCGGACTGCTCGGCCGGCTGACCTCCACCGTGGTGGAGGGGGTGGGGCGGCGGCTCACCCACTGGCTGCCCCGCCGCGAGGGGAGGGCCGCCGTATGACCACCGGAACGCAGACCACGACCGGCACCGGGGCCGCGTCCGGCGGCGGGGCCGGGACCGCCGACGAGGCGCGGACCGCTGCCGCCGACGGCGCCCGGCTCACCCTCGCCGGGGCCAGGCTCGGGCGCCCGGGGGCACCCGTGCTGGACGGGGTGGACCTGGAGGCCGCGCCCGGCGAGATCCTCACCGTCGTCGGCCCGTCCGGCTGCGGCAAGTCCACGCTGCTGCGCACCCTGGCCGGGCTGCTGCCCCCGCTCGGCGGCGAGGTCGCCCAGGACGGCAGGCCCCTCGTCGGACCCGGGGCGGACCGGGCCCTGGTCTTCCAGGAGGACGCCCTGCTGCCCTGGCGCACCGCCCGCGCCAACGTCGAACTGCCCCTGGCCATCGCGGGACGGGGCCGGGCCGAGCGCCGGGCCCGTGCGCAGGAGTGGCTGGAGCGCGTCGAACTGGGCGGGCTGGAGAAGCAGTTGCCGCACCGGCTGTCCGGCGGGCAGCGCCAGCGCGTCCAGCTCGCCCGTGCCCTCGCCGCCCGCCCCCGGGCCGTCCTGATGGACGAACCCTTCGGCGCCCTCGACGTACGCACCCGGACCGGCATGCAGCGGCTGCTCGTCGAGGTGCTGCAGGGCACCGGAGCCACCGTCGTCTTCGTCACCCACGACGTCGACGAGGCCCTGTTCCTCGGCGACCGGGTGGCCCTCCTCGGCGACGGCGCCCTCACCGCCGTACACCCCGTGCCCCGGCCGCGCGACCCCGCCGCCCACGACGACCCCGCCACCGCGGTCCTGCGCCAGGAGATCCTGCGCTCCCTGAGCGGCCCCGGGCCCACTCGAAAGGCAGCACCGGCATGACCCCCACGGAGATCCCCGCCCTCGACTCCGCCGAGGAACTCACCTGCGACGTGCTGGTGATCGGCGGCGGCACCGCGGGCACCATGGCCGCGCTGACCGCCGCCGGGCGGGGCGCGTCCGTACTGCTCCTGGAGAAGGCCCACGTCCGGCATTCCGGCGCCCTCGCCATGGGCATGGACGGCGTCAACAACGCCGTGATCCCCGGCCGGGCCGAACCCGACGACTACGTCGCGGAGATCACCCGCGCCAACGACGGCGTCGTGGACCAGTCGACGGTCCGTCAGACCGCCCTGCGCGGCCACGACATGGTCCGCCGCCTGGAGTCCTACGGCGTGAAGTTCGAGAAGGACGAGCACGGCGAGTACGCCGTCCGCCAGGTCCACCGCTCCGGCTCCTACGTGCTGCCCATGCCCGAGGGCAAGGACGTCAAGAAGGTCCTCTACCGGCAGCTGCGCCGACGCGAGATGCGCGAGCGCATCCGCATCGAGAACCGGGTCATGCCCGTCCGGGTCCTCACCGCCGAAGGCCGGGCGGTCGGCGCCGCCGCCTTCAACACCCGCACCGGCGCCTTCGTCACCGTACGGTCCGCCGCCGTGATCCTCGCGACCGGCGCCTGCGGCCGCCTCGGACTGCCCGCGAGCGGCTATCTCTACGGCACGTACGAGAACCCCACCAACGCGGGCGACGGCTACGCCATGGCCTACCACGCGGGCGCCGAGCTGACCGGCATCGAGTGCTTCCAGATCAACCCGCTGATCAAGGACTACAACGGCCCCGCCTGCGCCTACGTCGCCAACCCTTTCGGCGGCTACCAGGTCAACCGGCACGGGCAGCGCTTCGTCGACTCCGACTACTGGTCGGGCCAGATGATGGCCGAGTTCGCCGCCGAGACCGCCTCCGACCGCGGACCGGTCTACCTCAAGCTCAGCCATCTGCCCGAGGAGTCCGTCGCGGCCCTGGAGTCCATCCTGCACTCCACCGAACGCCCCACCCGCGGCACCTTCCACTCCGGACGCGGCCACGACTACCGCACCCACGACGTGGAGATGCACATCTCCGAGATCGGCCTGTGCGGCGGCCACTCCGCCTCCGGCGTCCGCGTCGACGACCACGCCCGCACCACCGTCCCCGGCCTGTACGCGGCCGGCGACCTGGCCTGCGTCCCGCACAACTACATGATCGGCGCCTTCGTCTACGGCGACCTGGCCGGCGCCGACGCCGCCCGGCGGCCCCGCTACGAGGGCGTCCTGCCCGCCGACCAGCTCGCCGAGGCCCACGAGCTGATCTACCGCCCGCTGCGCCACCCCGGCGGCGCCCCCCAGACGCAGGTCGAGTACAAGCTGCGCCGCTTCGTCAACGACTACGTGGCCCCGCCCAAGACGGGGGCGCGGCTCTCCCTCGCGCTGGAGCACTTCGAGCGGATGCGGGACGAGATCGCCGCGATGGGCGCCCGCACCCCGCACGAGCTGATGCGCTGCGCCGAGGTCTCCTTCATCCGCGACTGCGCGGAGATGGCGGCCCGCGCGTCGCTCGCCCGCACCGAGTCCCGCTGGGGCCTCTACCACGAACGCCTCGACCATCCCGAGCGCGACGACACCGCCTGGCTGCACCACCTGGACCTGTACAAGGGCCCCTCGGGCACGATGGAGTTCACGGCCCGGCCCGTCGCCCCCTACCTCGTGCCGGTCCCCGAGTTCACCCCCACCGGCGGCGAGGCCCGCCGGCTGGGCGAGGTGCGGCCGCTGCCCACCGCCACGGCGGGCGGCCGCGAGGCGCCCGCGGCGACGCACGTTCCGGCCGCCCCCGCCCGGTCCGAAGGCGGTGCCGTCGCCAGCCGTGACCGGCTCCTCGAACTGCTCGCCCTCGCCGAGGAGACGCCCGAACTGCGCGACCTGGAACCCTATTTGAAGGAGGCGGATCCCGCCGTGCGGCTCGCCGCCGTCGGTGCGCTGACCGAGACCGTCCCCGACGACACCGGCCCCGCGCTGGCCGCCGCGCTGGCCGACGACGACGCCCGGGTGCGTGCGGCCGCCGCCGCCTCGCTGCGGGAACTGGCCGAAGTCCTGACACCCGCACCGGAGTTGCGCACCCCGCTCGTCGCCGCCCTGGCGTCCGCCGATCCCCAGGCGCGCAGGGCCGCCCTGGACGTACTGCGCGCCCTTCGCCTCGGCGACACCGGCCGCTACGCCTCCTCGCTCACCGACCCGGACGACGGGGTCCGGCTCGCCGCGGTCCGGGCGCTGGTCTCCGTGGACGCGGCCGACGCCGTGTCCGAGGCGGTCGGCGACCCCGCCCGCGAGGTGCGGATCGCGGCGGCCAGGGGGTTCGCCGCGATGTTCCCGGAGGCCGGGCGCCCGGACGTGCCCCCCGCGCTCATTCGCCTCACCGGCGACCCCGACGCCCATGTGCGCGCCGCCGCACTGGAGTCCCTGGGCGTCCTCGGCGTGCCGGAAACCCTCCTCGCCGCCGTCACGGGGGCCTTGACCGACCCGGCCTGGCAGGTCCGCGCGGGCGCGGCGACGGCACTCGGCGGAGCCGACCCGGGCCGTGCCGTCCCCGCGCTCGCCGGGCTCCTCGGCGACCGGGAGGCCGATGTGCGCAAGGCCGCGGTGCTCGCCCTGCTGCGCCATCGCGCCCACGCCGCCGCGCGGACCGCGCTCGCCGGAGCGGTGGACGATCCCGACGCCGACGTGAGGGCGTTCGCGGCACGCGGAGAGGCGGGCTGACCCCAGGGCCTGTTGTCTCAGGGCCTGTCTCCAGGACCTGCCTTTACGGCTGGCTGCCTTCACGGCCGCCAGCCTTCAGGGCGGCCTGTCGTCGCGTTCCCGCCGTCGCCCGATGAGCGCCCTCGCCCCGGAGCCCGGCCGTCCCCTACAGTGCGTGATGACCGCACCCCGTCCCAGTGACGCAGCGCCGCCGAACAGGAGCAGACCTGTGGCCACCGAAGTCCGTACCGGCTCCGACCCGGGCCGGTCACCGGCCGGGCAGCCGCTTCCCGAACTGAACCCGGAAGCCGTCACCGAGTGGCGGGCCGGGGGAGGGGAACTGATCGACCTCTTCGCCCTCGCCCGCCAACGGGTCGGCGGCGTCGCCGGGTTACGGCTGGGACCCCGGCCGACCGTCCTGGTCACCGCCCCGCACGCGGTGCAGCACGTCCTCGCGCTCCACCCCGACCGCTACGTCAAGCGCTCGCACCGCGCCCGGCTGCTCATCGGCGACGGAGTGCTGGCCGCGACCGGTGAGGCGTGGCGGCGGCAACGGCGGCTTCTCCAGGCCCAGTTCACCGGCCGCGGACTGCGCCGCTACGAGGAGCGGATCGGCGCCGCCGCCGACACGGCCGCCGCGCGCTGGGCCGGATTCGCCGACAGCGGCGAGGAGTTCGACGTGGGCGAGGAGATGCGGCGCTTCGCCCTGGACACCATCTGGCGGTCGCTGACCGGGCACGCCCTGGACGCCGTGACGGAGGCCGAACTCGCCTCCGTGCCCGCGGTGGTGGCCGCGCTGCCCCGGCTGCCCGAGGACGCCGTCGTCGCCGAGGGCGCCGTCGCCGGGGATCTGGCCCGGATCGACGCCGTGGCGTCCCGTGCCATCGCCGCCGCCCGCGACGGCGAAGCCGGACCCGACGGACCCGGCCTGCTGCATGTGCTGACGGAGGCCGCCGAGACCCGCCCCGAGTACACGGAACGCCTGGTCCGCGACGAACTGGTCACCCTGATGGTCGCCGGGCACGAGACCACGGCCACCACCCTGACCTGGCTCCACCTGCTCCTGGACCGGCACCCCTGGGAAAGGGAACGGGCCCTCGCCGCGGGCCCCGAGGGCTCACCGGAGCGGCGCCAGGCCGTCCAGGCGCTGGTCCACGAGACGCTCCGGCTCTATCCGCCCGCGTGGATCATGCCGCGGCACGCCGCCCGGGACGACGTGCTCGCCGGGTACACGATCGAGGCCGGTACCGACATCGTCGTCTGCCCCTACCTCACCCACCGCGACCCCGGCCTCTGGCCCGAGCCCGAGCGGTTCGACCCGGCGCGCTTCCGCGACCCGGGCGCCCGCCCCGCCGACGCCGGGAGCTACTACCCGTTCGGTGTCGGACCCCGGGCCTGTCTGGGGCTCCAGTTCGCGCTGCGGGAGTCGGTCGCCCTCCTGGAGCGCCTGCTGCCCGCCCCGTCTCCACGGTTCCGCTCGGCGCCCACGGGGGCCGTGTACTCCATCACCGTCCGGCCGGACGGTCCGGCCCTCGCGACACTGGACGCCTGAGCGCCCTCACCGGCCGGAGCGCGCCGAGGCCGGCCTCGGCGCGGGCACGAACTGGAGCTCCAGCGCGGCGGGCGGCTCGGCGATCCCCGGACCGCCCGCCGCCGCCCAGCGCACCAGCTCCCCGGTGCTGTCCTCGTCCGTAGCGAAGCCCACCCACACCGGCCGCCCGCCCGCCGCGCGGCCCGTGCCGGACGGCCGCACCACGACCACGTTGGCCTGGCCGCACGGCCCGAGGCAGTCCGAGGTGCGCACGGCGAACCGGCCGCCGGAGTCCGCCGCGGCGGCCCGCAGCGCCCTCAGCTGCCCGTCGTGGTCGAAACCCGGGTTCCTGCGTCCGTCGCCGCAGCAGCAGCCCCGGCACACCACCAGCGTGCAGGGGCGCCGCGCGCCGCCGACGACCGCCCTCAAAACGCCAGACCGACGTGCGCCAGCGCCTGCTTCAGCAGGACGCCGTGCCCGCCCGGCATCTCGCTCAGGACGGCCATCGAGGCCGCCTCGTGCGGGCTGAACCACACCAGGTCCAGTGCGTCCTGCCGGGGCCGGCAGTCGCCGGTGACCGGGACGACGTAGGCGAGGGACACCGCGTGCTGACGCGGGTCGTGGTACGGCGTGATGCCCTGGGTGGGGAAGTACTCCGCGACCGTGAAGGGCTGCGGGGAGGACGGGATCCGGGGCAGCGCCACCGGGCCGAGGTCCTTCTCCAGATGGCGCAGCAGCGCGTCGCGCACCCGCTCGTGATGCATCACCCGGCCCGAGACCAGGGTGCGGCTCACGGTGCCGTCCGGTCCGATGCGCAGGAGGAGTCCGATGCTGGTGACCTCGCCGCTGTCGTCGACGCGCACCGGCACCGCCTCGACGTACAGGATCGGCATGCGGGCGCGTGCCAGTTCGAGCTCGTCGGGAGTCAGCCAGCCTGGCGTGGTCTCGGTCAAGTCAGACATTGCTTGATCATACTTTCAGGAGTCGTGGGAAAGACGATAGACCCGGCGGGCGTTCTCCGCTCCCGCCCACCGCGCGTGCCGCACGGCGTCTGTCAGGCTCATCTCGTCGGTGTCCACCCGGTCCTGGAGCAGCTCGCCGAGTCCCCGGCGGAAGGCGAGCGCCCCCAGCCAGTGGAACTCGGCCAGTCCGCAGGCGTCCGAGCTGTACAGGAGTTTGCGGTACGGGGTGATCTCCAGCGCCTCCTCGAGCACCGCCCGTGCCCGGACCGGGCCCACGTGGTGCAGGGTCAGTCCCACGTCCAGGTACACCTGCTCGAACACGGCTGAAAGATAGGCGGCTTGGCGGTGGTAGGGCCAGCAGTGCAGGAGCAGCACCGGCAGACCGCCGGGGACCAGCCGCAGCCAGTCGGTCAGCCGGGCCGGGTCGGAGCGGTGCAGGCGCAGGTCGTTGTCGCCGAACCCGGTGTGCAGCTGGAGCGGTAGCCCCAGGTCGACGGCCGTCCACAGCAGTTGACGCGTCAGGACCGGGTCGTCGAGCCGGCCGCCGCGGGCCAGCCAGCGCCGGGCCGCGGCCGTGACCTGCTGGTCGGTGGGCCGGGCGGGGTCCAGGTCGAAGCCGGTGCGGTAGGCGGCGACCGACTTCACCGCCACCACGCCCGGGCGGCGCACGGCGTCCAGCGCGGCCGCGCGGAACCGGTCGGCGTACTCGTCCGGCTCGACGCCCCGCGCCGCCACGTCTTCCGCCACGCTCTCCAGCCGGACCACCTCGTACGCCACCGCCCCGGCCGCGGCGGCGAGTTGGGCGGGGGTGCCGAGGCGTTGCGGGGCGTAGCCGGTGTCGACGCAGAACACCGCGGTCCCGGCGCCGGTCAGGAACCGCCGGTCGGTCTCGGCCTGCCCCAACTCGGCCCGGCGGGCCAGGTAGTCGGCGGCCGGGGCGTGCCGCGGCAGGTCCAGCCGGGGCGCGCAGTACCGGCGTACGGCCGTACCGACGGGGGTGTCGAACGCCGAGACGCCCGGCCAGGGTTCGCCCTCCGTCAGGAGGGAGTCGAACTCCGCCGGACCCGGGGCGGAGACGGTCACGCCGTGGCAGTGGTGGTCGACCAGGCGCAGTTCGGCGAGCGCCTCGTGCACGGCTCCGGAGTGCGGCATGTCAGTACACCCAGCGGTAGGCGGCGGCGACCTGGGCGTCCTCCAGGCCGTCGACGGCCGCGATCTCGCCCTCCCGCACAGCGATCACCGCGTCCGTGAGGCGGGCCCCGAGGGCCTCGCGCAGCACCTCGTCCGCGCGGAACGCCCCGACGGCCTCCGCCAGGCAGGCCGGCAGCCGCCGCACCGCGCGGGCCGCGGCCTCCTCGGGGGGGAGCCTGGCCGGGTCGCCCGTGGTCTCGCCGGGCAGCGTCGCCTCCCGGTCCACCCCGTCCAGGCCGGCGGCGATCACCGCGCCCAGCGCGAGGTAGGGGTTGGCGGCCAGGTCCACCGGCTTGACCTCCAGATTGGCGGCCCGGTCGCGCAGCCCCGCCGTGCCGGTGATCAGCCGCAGCGCGCACTCGCGGGTCTCCAGGCCCCAGGCGGTGAAGACGCCCGCCCACTGGGAGGGCCGCAGCCGCAGATAGCTGGCCGGACTGGGCGCGGTCACCGCCGTCAGGGCGGGCAGCCGGTCCAGGACCCCGGCCGCGAACGCCTCGGCCTCGGAGGTCATGCCGTGGCGGCGGGCCCCGCCGGTGTGGAGGTTCAGGCCGGCCCGCCACAGGGAGAGATGGAGGTGCCCGCCGTTGCCGGCACCGACGGCGGTGACGGCGGGTGAGAAGGAGACCCGCAGGCCGTGCCGCCGGGCCACCGCGCGGATCGTCTGCCGCAGCAGCACACTGCGGTCGGCCGCGGCCACCGGGTCGAGCGCGCCGGCCGAGATCTCGAACTGCCCGGGCGCGTACTCGGGATGGAACTGGTCGACGTCCATGCCCTGCGCCGCGCACGCGGCCAGCAGACCGGCGCCGAAGTCGCTCAGGTCCACCTGACGGGCCGCGCCGTAGGCCGGTCCCGTGGTGGCCGGCGCGAACTCCCCGGCGGGTACGGAGTCCAGGCCCACCGCCCACTCGACCTCCACGGCCGCCCGGAACTCCAGGCCGAGCCGGGACTGCGCGCCGGTGAGCAGATGCCGCAGGAAGGTGCGCGAGCAGCCCGGGTGCGGACGCCCGTCCTGGGTGATCCGGTCCACCGGCGCCCACGCCCAGCCCGGCTGCCCGGCCAGCACGGTCAGTCCGTCCAGGTCCGGGTACAGCCGCAGGTCGCCGTCCGGGGAGCCGAGGTCGCCGCTGGTGACGATCGCGTCGTCGGCGAGGAAGCTGTCGAAGACCGGCGACATGCCCACGCCCCAGGCAGCGGCCTCCGCCAGTCTGCCGGTGGGGACCGTCTTGACCCGGCCGACGCCCGCGGTGTCGACGTAGGACAGGACGATGCCGTGCACGCCCCGGCCGGCCAGTTCGCCTGCCAGTCCGGCGGCCCGCTCGACGTCGCCCGGGCGCCCGCCGGGGACGGGGTCGGCAAGGGTGGTCATGCGTCCTCCTCGGCGGCCGGGGTCGGGGTGGCACGGGGCCGTGCCACCGGGTCACGCGGCGTCAGGGTTTCACGGCGACCGCGCCGAACTGCGGCACCACGACCGGCGCGTGCAGCTCCGCGCGCCACTGCGAGCAGGGCACCAGGCCGGGTTCCAGCAGGTCGAGGCCGTCCAGGAACGCGGCGGTCTCCGCCCGGGAGCGGGCGGTGATCGGCGGGGTGGCGTGGGCGTTCCAGAACTCCATCGCCGCCGCGTTGCCCTCGCCGCCGACGTCCGCGTCGAAGGTCGGATGGGTCAGCACCAGGAAGCTGCCCGGCGCCACCGACTCCATCACCCGGCGCACGATCAGCCGCGCCTCGTCGTCGTCCAGCACGAAGTTCAGGATGCCCAGCATCATCACCGCGACCGGCCGGTCCAGGTCCAGGACCTCCCGTGCCCGCGCCACGATCGCCGCGGGGTCGTGCACATCGGCGTCGAGGTAGTCGGTGACGCCCTCGGGGGTGCTGGTCAGCAGGGTGCGCGCGTGCAGCAGGACGATCGGGTCGTTGTCGACGTACACGATCTTCGACTCGGGTGCGATCCGCTGGGCGATCTCATGGGTGTTGTCGACGGTCGGCAGGCCGGTGCCGATGTCCAGGAACTGCCGGACGCCGCGCTCCTCGGCCAGGAAGCGCACCGCGCGGCCCAGGAAGTCGCGGTCGGCCCGGGCGACGTCCCTGATCACCGGGAACATCCCGGCGACCTGCGCGCCGACCCGCTGGTCGACCTCGTAGTTGTCCTTGCCGCCGATCCAGTAGTTCCAGACCCGCGCGTTGTGCGCCACGGTGGTGTTCAGCCGGGCCGCCCCCTCGGGACCCTCGCTGTCGCTCACGTCGCTCGCCCTTCTCTCCGCGGGGCCTTCGCGGCCATTGTGCCCCGCACATGATCAGGTGTCCCGGGGTTCGGCCGCCCGGGGCCCCCGGCCCGCCCCGGTAGGGTGGACGGTCGTTCACGGAAACGACGAGGTGCCGTGGAGGTCCGTACCCGCCGAACCAGGAAAGCAGCCATGCCGTACACGCCGCCGCCCGCGCCCCCGCACGCCCCCGCCGCCGTTCCCGCGGCCCGGCCCGCCGCTCCCGCCACCGCCCTCGCCGACATCCGGCTGATCGTGACCGACATGGACGGCACGCTCCTCGACGACGGCAAGAAGGTCCCCGAGGGGCTGTGGCCGACGCTGGACCTGCTGCGGGAGCGGGGGGTGCTGTTCAGCCCGGCGAGCGGCCGGCAGTACGCGACCCTCGCACACGAGTTCTCCCGGGCGTCCGACGGCATGGTGTTCATCGCGGAGAACGGCACCTACGTCGTCCGCGACGGCGTCGAGCTCGGCTCCGACCCGCTGGACCGTGGTGTCGTCGCGGAGATCCTCGGGACCGTGCGGCGGCTGAACGCGGACGGCGTGGACGTGGGCGCCGTGGTCTGCGGCAAGCGGTCCGCCTACGTGGAGCGCGCGGACGAGCCCTTCCTCGCGGAGGTCCGCCAGTACTACGTGGAGAACCGGGTCGTCGCCGACGCCACCGCCGTCGAGGACGACATCCTCAAGGTGGCCGTGTTCGACTTCGGTCCCGTCGAGCGGACCACGGCCCCGGCCCTCGCCCACCTCGACGCCACCCACAAGGTCGTGGTCTCCGGTGAGCACTGGGTCGACGTCATGAACACCACCGCGAACAAGGGCGCCGCGATCCGCCGCCTCCAGCGGGAGCTGGGCATCACCCCGGCGCAGACCATGGCGTTCGGCGACTACCTCAACGACCTGGAGATGCTCGACACCGCCGAGTGGTCCTTCGCCATGGCCAACGCCCACCCCGAGGTCGTACGCCGGGCCCGCCACCTGGCCCCGGCCAACACCGACAACGGCGTCCTGCGGACCGTCGCCCGCGTCCTGGGGCTGCCCGAGCTGTAGGCACCGGCGACGGGCGTGCGGTTCCGTGCCATCGTGAGCGGGTGTCCCGCGAAGGGGCTTCGACGGCCCCGGCCGGTGGGGCCGGGGTCTGCCCTTTCCGGGCCCCGCCGACGAGAGGGAGCCAGATGACCGAGCCCGCCGTGGCCGCCCGCCTGACCCGGGAACTCGCCTCCGCCCTCAAGCACGAGGAGCTGGAGGGCTTCTACCAGGACCTGCACCGGCGTCCCGAGACCGCGTTCGCCGAGCACCGCACCGCCGCGAAGCTCGCCCTGCGGCTGCGCGCGGCCGGGTTCACGGTCACCGAGGGGGTCGCCCGCACCGGCGTGGTCGGCGTGCTCGGCAACGGGGACGGCCCGGTGGTGTGGCTGCGCGGCGACATGGACGCGCTGCCCGTGCGGGAGGAGACCGGGCTGCCGTACGCCTCGGCGGTGGACGGTGTGATGCACGCCTGCGGGCACGATCTGCACATCACCTGGCTGGCGGCGGCCGCCGAGGCGCTCGCGGCGGGCCGCGGCGGCTGGTCGGGGACGCTCGTGGTGGTCGGGCAGCCCGCCGAGGAGGCTGGCGGCGGCGCGGCCGCCATGGTCGCCGACGGGCTGCACGCGCGCTTCCCGCGCCCCGACGTGCTGCTGGGGCAGCACGTGGCGCCGGGCCTCGCCGGGTTCTACCCGCACACCCCCGGGCTGACCATGTCGGCCACCGACGACATCGACGTCGTGGTGCACGGCGTGGGCGGCCACGGATCGCGTCCCGAGTCGACCGTGGACCCGGTGGTGACCGCCGCGCACATCGTCACCCGGCTCCAGACCGTCGTCTCGCGCGAGATCGCCGCCAAGGACTCGGCCGTGCTGACCGTGGGCGAGTTCCACGCCGGTACGAAGCCCAACATCATCCCCGCCGAGGCGCGGCTCGCGCTGAACCTGCGCAGCCAGGACCCCCGGGTGCGCGAGCGGATCCTCGCGGCGGTGCGGCGCATCGTCGAGGGCGAGTGCGCGGCGGCCGGCTGCCCGGTGCCGCCGGAGGTGACGGTGCGGCCGGGCGGGTACCCGGTCACCGTCAACGACGCCGTCCTGGACGGCGAGATCGCGGCCGTGCACCGCGAACTGTTCGGCCCCGAGAGCGTGTTCGACTTCGGCCCGGCGATGGGCAGCGAGGACTTCTCCCTGCTCGCTCCGGAGGGCGTGCCGTACGACTACTGGTACGTGACCTCGACGCCACCGGACGTGTGGGCGGCGGCACCGGGGGAGGACCTGTTCGAGAAGTTCGCCGCCGTCCCCGGCAACCACAGCCCGCTGTTCGCCCCCGACCCCTCGGTGCTCGTGCCCGGGGTGCTGACGCTGGTGTCGGCCGCGCTGAGCCGCCTCGGCGGGTGACGCGGACCGGCCCGGCGGGGGAGGGGTCCGTGTCTCGCGGCCCGACCGACGGGCCCTGCGCGGGAGGGGGCCGGGTCAGGGCTTGACGCCGACCGCCCCGTACAGCGACACGGGCTCCGGGCCGATGTCGGACTCGTCCTCGGCGAGGTCGGTCCGCCACTCGGCCACCGACACGATCCCGGGGTCCATGAGGTCGAGCCCGGTGAAGAACGTGCCCAGCTCGGCCCGCGAACGGGCCACGAGGGTCACGCCCTGGGCGGTGTAGAGGTCGATGCCCCGCCGTACGTTCTCCGGCTCGAAGTCGGCGGTCATCGCCGACAGCACCAGGCAGCTGCCCGGCGCGAGCGCCTCGACCAGTGTGCCCACCAGGTCGTGGGCGCCGTCCTCGTCCGCGATGAAGTGCAGCAGCGCGATCAGCGACAGGGCCACCGGGCGGTCGAGGTCCAGGACCCGGCCCGCCTGTTCGAGGATGTTCCGCGGATCGCGTGCGTCGGCCTGGACGTACTCCGTGGCCCCTTCCGGGGTGCCGCGCAGCAGGGCGCCCGCGTGGGCGAGGACGATCGGGTCGTTGTCGACGTAGACCACGCGGGTGGCGGGGGCGACGCGCTGGGCGATCTGGTGCAGGTTGGGCTCGGTGGGTATGCCGGTGCCGATGTCCAGGAACTGGCGGATTCCGGTCTCCCGGGCGAGGTGCCGGGTGGCCCGCTGCATGAACCAGCGGTTGGCGCGCGCGGCCCTCGGGGCGCCGTCGTCGATCGCCGCGATCTGCCGGCCCAGTTCCTCGTCGACCGGGTAGTTGTCCTTGCCGCCGAGGTACCAGTCGTAGACGCGGGCCGGGTGCGGCCTCGTGGTGTCGATCTGCGGGAGGGCCGGCTGGGTCCCGGTCACACGGAGCTCCTCGGTCGCGGGGCGGGGCGTCGTGCGAGCAGTGTGACACGATCTTGCTGCCGCTCGGAGTCGGCATTCGGCCAGCCGCGGGCGGGGCAAGTCCCGCTCGCCTGCGCCGAGTTCGAGCGGAAGCGGCTGGTCCGCCCGCGGGCCGGGCGCAGGGCGGGTGCCGGGGTCGCTTCCCAGGGGGCGTTCCGCGGTCTATAGTCCGAAACTAGCAGTGCTAATTAACCGTTCCGGTCCACAGCGTCGTCGGTCAGGAGTCCTCCCCTTGCGTCCCGTCCACTTCGCGGCCGCCCGCCGCACGCCCATCGGCAAGCTGCGCGGCGCCCTGTCCGCCGTACGGCCCGACGATCTCGCCGCCGCCGTGGTCCGGGGTCTGATCGCCGACGCGCCCGCCCTCGACCCCGCCCGGATCGACGACGTGTACTGGGGCGCGGCCAACCAGGCCGGCGAGGACAACCGTAACGTCGCCCGGATGGCCGTGCTCCTCGCCGGCCTGCCCGAGTCCGTGCCCGGCGCCACGGTCAACCGGCTGTGCGCCTCCGGTCTGGAGGCGGTCACCACGGCCGCGCGCACGATCGCCGCGGGCGAGGCCGACGTCGTGGTGGCGGGCGGCTCCGAGTCCATGAGCCGCGCCCCCTTCGTACTGCCCCGCCCCGACGAGGCGCTGCCGCACCGGATGGAGACCGTCGACACCCGCCTCGGCTGGCGGCTGGTCAACCCGGCGATGAAGGACCTGCACGGCCTGCTCGCCATGGGCGAGACCGCCGAGGAGGTCGCCGCCCGGTACGGCGTCTCGCGCGAGCGGCAGGACGCGTTCGCGCTGCGCAGCCACCAGCGGGCCGCGCTGGCCCGCAAGAACGGTCACTTCGACGACGAACTCCTGCCCTACGAGCGGGCCGACGGCGTGGTCGTGGACGCCGACGAATGCGTCCGCGAGGACACCTCGCTGGAGAAGCTCGGCCGGCTCAAGCCCGTCTTCCGCAAGGACGGCAGTGTCACCGCGGGCAACGCCTCGCCGATGAACGACGGCGCGGCCGGTCTGCTCCTGGTCAGCGAGGAGGCCCTGAACGACCTCGGCCTCGAATCGCTCGGCCGCTATGTCGCGGGCGCGTCGGCCGGGGTCCACCCCGACGTGATGGGCATCGGCCCCGTCCCGGCCACCCGCAAGGCCCTCGCCCGGGTCGGCTGGGAGATCGGCGACGTGCAGGAGGCCGAGTTCAACGAGGCCTTCGCCGCGCAGGCCCTGGCCTGTGTGGACCAGCTCGGCGTCGACCCGGACCTGGTCAACCCCAGCGGCGGTGCCATCGCCCTCGGCCACCCCCTCGGCTGCTCCGGCGCCCGCATCCTCACGACCCTGCTGCACCGCATGCGGCGTACGGGGGCGGCTCGTGGCCTCGCGACGATGTGTGTCGGGGTGGGGCAGGGGAGTGCGGTGCTGGTGGAGCGCGGCTGATTCAGGGTCTGGCGGGGGCTGTGCTGCGCGGCGGCGGGTGCGGGTTGCCTGTGGCCGGTCGCGCAGTTCCCCGCGCCCCTGGGAGTGGTGGTGTGCTGGGGGTGTGAGGGTCGTGTGAGCGAGCACGGGGCCGGGTGGGGGTGTGTGGGCGGCTGGTCGCGCCGTTCCTCGCGCCCCTGGGGGTGACGGCGTGCCTGGGGGGCGCGGGGAACTGCGCGATCACCCGCACCCGTTCACTGGCAGCCCCCCCCCGGGATCGCCATGCAGGGGACGCTCCTGAGGGGCGCCGCATACGTGCGCATAGCATCGGTCTCCGCATGAACACGATGACGCTCTGGCACATATCAGGCTGGGAGTTCGCCGCCCTGGCCGCCGCCGCCCTGCTCGTAGGCTTCTCCAAGACCGCCGTGTCCGGGGCCAACACCATCAGCCTGGCGGTGTTCGCGGCGGTGCTGCCCGCCCGTGCCTCCACCGGCGTGCTGCTGCCGCTCCTGATCGCCGGGGACGTGCTCGCCGTGCTCACCTACCGGCGGCACGCCCACTGGCCGACCCTGCTGCGGCTGTTCCCCGCCGTCGCGGCGGGCGTGGTCGTCGGCACGGTCTTCCTGGTCTGGGCCGACGACGAGGTGGTCCGGGTCTCCATCGGCGCCACCCTGCTGCTGATGACCGCGGTCACGCTCTGGCGGCGGCGCGCCGTCGACAAGGAGGACGACCCCGACGCGGTGACCACCCGCGCCGGGCGGGTCAAGGCCCGTTCCTACGGCGTCCTCGGCGGCTTCACCACGATGGTCGCCAACGCGGGCGGCCCGGTGATGTCGATGTACCTGCTCTCCGCCGGCTTCCGCAAGCTCGGCTTCCTCGGCACGTCGGCGTTCTTCTTCCTCATCGTCAACGTGGCGAAGGTGCCCTTCAGCGCGGGGCTCGGGCTGATCGACGGGCAGTCGCTGCTGCTCGACGCGGCGCTGGTGGTGTTCGTCGTGCCGGGGGCGGTCATCGGCAAGTGGGCGGTGCGGCGGATCAACCAGCGGCTCTTCGAGCAGATCGTGATCGTGGCGACGGTGGTGGGGGCGGTGCAGTTGCTGCTCCGCTGACCGGGGGTGCTTCCTGACGCCGGTGGCTCTGCCCGGGTGGCGGCTGCGGGTCGTGGGTGGCTGGTCGCGCAGTTCCCCGCGCCCCTTTTGGGCGGTTGTTCTGGGGGCGTCGGGGCGGGCCTGCCTTCTTGGGGGCGCGGGGAACTGCGCGAACGGGCACGGGCGGCCTGCAGGCGAAGGACGGGGACAGGTGCGGGTTGTGATGGGTTGCTCGCGCAGTTCCCCGCGCCCCCAGACGCAGACCTCCATCCCCTGCCCCTGCCCCTGCCCCGGGCAGCTCCTGCGCAACGCCGCCGAGGACAACCGCCCCAAGGGGCGCGGGGAACTGCGCGACCAGCCCCGTGCGGCCCGCAGGCGTAGGAGGGACAGGTGCGGGAACTGCGTGGTCTGTTCGCCACGACCCGTGGCCGGCGGGAAAAGGCGGCGCAGTACTGTCGGTGTATGGATCACGTGTTGGTGCTCGGGGGGACCGGGGAGGCGCGGGAGCTGGCGGGCGAGTTGGAGGCGCGGGGCGGGGTCCGGGTGACGACCTCGCTCGCGGGGCGGGTGTCGCGGCCCGGCGCGGTCGCGGGGGAGCTGCGGATCGGCGGGTTCGGCGGAGCCGAGGGCCTGGCCGACTGGATGCGCGAGCACGGCGTCACCGCGCTGGTCGACGCCACGCACCCGTTCGCCGAGGCGATCACCGGGAACGCGGCCGCGGCGGCGGCTCTGACCGGCGTACGAGCGGTCGTGCTGCGCAGGCCCGGCTGGCAGCCCGGCCCCGGAGACCGCTGGCACTGGGCGGACTCCCTGGAGGACGCCGCCGCCCTGCTGCCCGCCCTGGGCCGCCGCGTGCTGCTGACCACCGGCCGCCTCGGCCTCGCCGCCTTCGCCGGACAGACCGCCCTGGAGTTCGTCGCCCGCTCCGTGGAGCCGCCCGCGCCGCCGATGCCGCCGCACACCGAAGTCCTCCTGGCCCGGGGGCCGTTCACCGAGGCCGACGAGAGGAACCTGCTGCGGGAACGCCGTATCGACGTCGTCGTCACCAAGGACAGCGGGGGAGACGCGACCTCCGCCAAGCTCACCGCCGCCCGTGAACTGGGCCTGCCCGTCGTGATCGTACGGCGCCCGCCGCTGCCGGACGGAGTGGCCGCCGTGCCCGATACGAGGGGCGTGCTGGACCGGCTGGGCCTGTGAGACGGGGCTGTCCGGCGGGGACCGGCTGCGGGGAGCGGTCCGGCAGGCCCGTGTTGAGGTCCTCCACCAGCAGCCGCTTGGCGATCGTGTCGACCGCCGAGCGCAGGTCGGCGCCGGGCGGACGGCCGATGTCCTGGCGGACCCGCTCCTCCAGCCAGGCCGCCCACGCCTCGCCGAGGAAGTTCGCCTCACGGGCCCCGGCCTCGGTGTGGGAGACCAGCATGCCGTTACGGGTGAGGTAGCCCTCGGCGACCATCCGGTCGAAGACCGGGAGCAGCACCTCGGGCGGCACATGCTTACGGGTGGCGATCAGGCTGACGCTCGCATGCCCGACCATGCGGGTGAACAGGTCGACCTGCATGACCGCCCACGCCCCCGCGATGTCGAGCCGGCTCCGCGAGTCGCGCAGCAGCTTGCGGGCCGTGTCCAGGTCCGTCCCCACGATGATCTTCGCGACCGCCGCCTCCAGCAGCCGCTGGGAGTCCGCGCCGCGCGGCGAGGCGAAGCCCTCGCCCATGTCCGTGGAACCCGTCCGGGCGCTGTCGCGCGGCGGCACCCGCTTGAGGAACAGGGCGACCAGGAAGCCGAGCGCGGCGACCGGGACCGTCCACAGGAACACCGTCTGGAGCGTGTCGGCGTAGGCGTCGACGATGGGCGCAGCCGTCGCGTCGGGCAGCCCGTGCGGCCCCTCGGGGCTGGTCGCCGCGCGGGCGACGTCCTGCGGGTCGGCCCCGCCGACCGCGGCCGCCTCCGCCACCCCCTCGCGCAGATTGGGCGTCAGGGTGTTGGTGTGGATCGTGCCGAACACGGCCGTGCCGAACGAACTGCCCAGCGTCCGGAAGAAGGTGACACCCGAGGTCGCCGTGCCGAGATCGGCGTAGTCGACCGTGTTCTGCACGGCGATCGTCTACGGGAGGCTGCGCGGCAGGCGGTGCGGTTTCCTCGGCGACTGTCACGAGGCCACGATCACACCGGCCGACCGGCCCCGCACGCGGGAACGGCCCGCGCGGGTGGAGCCGGACGGGACGGCGGGTGTGCCGCTCAGGAGCCGGTCAAGGGGCCTCTCCGGCCTCCTCTCACGCTTCCCTGGGGCGGCGGCGCAGCAGATAGGTGTCCATGATCCAGCCCTTGCGCTCGCGCGCCTCGGCCCGCAGCCGCTCGATGCGCGGCGCGGCCTCGGCGATCGGTCCGGAGGCCAGGATCTCGTCCGGGGTGCCGATGTACGCGCCCCAGTAGATGTCGATGTCCTGGTCCGCGTACCGCCGGAAGGCCTGGTGCGCGTCCAGCATGACCACGACGTCGTCCACGCCCTCGGGAAAGCCCTCGGAGAGCCGCCGCCCGGTGGTGATCTGCACCGGCCGGGCCACCCGGTTCAGCCCCGTGCGATGCCGTGCCACCAGCGCGGAGACACTGCTGATGCCCGGGATCACGTCGTACTCGAAGGTCACCGCGCCGCGCTCCAGCACCTCCTCCAGCACCGCGAGCGTGCTGTCGTAGAGCGCGGGGTCGCCCCACACCAGGAAGGCGCCCGTCTGCTCCTCGCCGAGCTCCTCGCGGATCAGCCGCTCGAAGATGCCGGCCCGCGCGCTGCGCCAGTCCCCGACCGCAGGGGAGTACGCCGCCCCGCCCGCCCCGCGGTCCCGTTCGGGGTCCTGGGCCCGTACGACCCGGTACGTGCCCTCCGGGACGTGTGTGCGCAGCATCTCCTGGCGCAGGTCGGTGAGATCCGCCTTGACCTCGCCCTTGTCCAGGACGAAGAAGACGTCCGTGTCCCGCAGCGCCCTGACCGCCTGAAGAGTCAGCTGGTCGGGGTCGCCCGCGCCGATACCGATGACATGAATGCTTCGCACGCCCCGAGTCTGCCGTACGCCACCGCCACGGTGTACACCGGTCGGGTGACCCGGCCCTCAGGGCGTCCGGCCGCCCCGCAGCCGGGGTGCCCGCGCCACCGCGTCCACCGGACCGCCCCCGGCCTCCACCCCGTCCGCCAACTCCCGTGCCCACGCCGCCACGCCCGCGAGATCCATCCCGTGCGGCCGCGGCCGGCCGCTCAGCGCCGCCCACTCCTCGGCCCCGGCCGCCCCGCGCCGCAGCAGCCGCGCGCCGCCCGTGGTGTTGCCGCGCGCGGCGTGCGTGAGACCCACGGCGACCTGGGCCAGAGCGCGCCACAGCGTGCGCTCCGCCTCGGGGCCGGACTTCCAGGCGTCCTCGAACACCTCGTGCGCGTGGAACGGCTTGCCCTCGGCGAGCAGCGCCTGCGCCTCGGCGACCGTCTCGTCGGGGGTGCGCGCGACGCCCTCCGGCTGCCGGGCCACGCCCCGCTCGCCGTACGGCAGGGGCCGGCCCAGGCCGTCCCGTGGCCGGGCGTTGCGCGCCCGTCCCTCGTCGTCCCGGTCCCGTCCGCCGCCCGCCGTACGTTCCATACGGCCATTGTCCGCCCCGGCGACGGCCGGGTTCGGCCGGACCGGTCGGGTGCGGTAAGGTACTGTCCGCACGATCACGCGGATCATCGCTGGTCGCGGCACCGGGACGTGGCGCAGCTTGGTAGCGCACTTGACTGGGGGTCAAGGGGTCGCAGGTTCAAATCCTGTCGTCCCGACGGTGCGAAAGGGCCCTCGCGGGCGGAAGTCCGCGGGGGCCCTTTTCCTGTTCGGTTCCGTTCCTATTTGGTTCCGGCGGTCGTCGGCAGTTGGAGGTCGCCGCCCGGGGGACACCGAGGACGGACGTGAACCTGTTGCAGGCGTCCACACGGCTCTGCGCCTGTGCCGGGTCGCGGCCGTCGCACTCCAGGGAGCCGTTGGCCGAAGGGCGGGGCCGGGAGCGCGGCTTACGGGGTCGTGAAGGGGGTGAGGAGGGCGTTGAGGCCTGAGGCCAGGCCCTTGGGGCCGCCGGGGGTGGCCAGGGTGGTGGTCGCCTCGCGGAGGTGGGGGAGCTGGTGGGCCGGCATCCGGTGCAGGCCCAGGCGGAACGCGGGGTCGGACTCGTCGGGGTTGTCGACCATCTGCCGCAGCTCCACGAAGACGTAGCCGAGGATCCAGGCCTGGAAGGCACGGAACACCGTGGCCGCCTCCGCCACGTCGAACCCGGCCTCGCGCAGCAGCCCGAGCACCCTCTCGTGCTCGCGCAGCACCGCGAGCGGCCGCCGCGCCAGCGGCACCGCCAGCATCCGCGTGGACAACAGCGGCACCACCTGCGGATGGGCGAGGCAGACGTCGTACGTCGCGCGAGCGATCCGGTGCAGCCCGGCCCGCCAGTCGGGCTCCGCGTCCGGCAGCCGTTCCTCCAGCTCCAGATAGAGCGCCTCGACCAGCCCGTCCAGCAGGGCGTCCTTGCTCGCCGCGTACCGGTACAGCGCCATGGCCTCCACGCCCAGTTCGGCCCCCAGGCGGCGCATGCTCAGCGCGGACAGGCCCTCCCGGTCGACCAGCTCCAGCGCGCTCGCCAGCACCCGCTCCCGGCTCAGCCGCCCGTAACGGCCCCGGTCGCTGGCGCGCCGCGCCGGTCCCGCTCCGGTGCCCCGTGACCCACTGCGTTCGTCCGCCATGCCCGACCTCCCCGATGGTCCGTCGCTGTTGACTCTAAGCACCCTTGGGGGCAAAGTGTATGTATACGACGTAAACGTACGCTTATGGGTCACGCGGTGGCGTCGCACCCGCACCACCGGGGAGTACTCGATGACGAGCGAACCGGACATCCCCTTCGCCAGGACCCGGATCACCCCCGAGGCCCGGCGCGCGGTCGAGCGGGTCCTCACCTCGGGATGGGTGACCGCCGGCCCCGAGACGGACCGGTTCGAGGCCGAGTTCGCGGACCGGGTCGGCGCCGACCACGCGATCGGCGTGAGCTCCTGCACGGCCGCCCTCGAACTGTCCCTGCGCGCCCTGCGCCTGCCCCCCGGCGGCACCGTCCTGGTCCCCGCGATCACCTTCTGCGGCGTGGCCCACGCCGTCCTGAACGCCGGGCTCCGGCCCGTGCTCGTCGACGCCGACCCGCGCACCGCCGCCCCCACCCCGGCGACCGTCGCCCGCGCGGCCCGGGCCTGCGGCTGCCCCCAGGCCATGATCGTGCTGCACTACGCGGGCGCCCCCGCCCCGGTCGACGAGCTCGCCGCAGCGGCCCGCGTGCCGCTCACCCATGTCGTCGAGGACGCCGCGCACGCGCTCGGCACCACGGTCGGCGACCGGCCCGTCGGCAGTCTGTCGCACGCGACCTGCTTCAGCTTCCACGCCGCCGCGAACCTCCCCATCGGTGAGGGCGGCATGGTCACCACCGACGACGCCGGCCTCGCCGCCCGCGTCCGGCGCACCCGGCTGCACGGCATGTCCACCGACGCCAGGGGCCGCTACCTGCCCGGCGGCGCGCCCGACTTCACCGTCGAGGAGGCGGGACTGAAGGCCGACATGACGGACGTCCAGGCCGCCGTGGGACGAGCCCACCTGCGGCGCCTGGACGTCTGGCAGCAGCGGCGCCGGGAGCTGGCCGCACGCTACGACGAGGCCCTCACCGGCGTTGTCGGCATCGAACCCCTGGAGACGGACACCCCGGGCCGGCACGCCCGCCGGCTGTACCCCGTGCGGGTCCAGGACGAGTACGGCACCGCCCGCGACGAGCTGATCGTCCGCCTCGCCGACGTCGGCGTCGCCACCTCCGTCCACTTCGTCCCGCTGCACCGTCTGCCCTACTTCCGCGACCGCTCCCTGCTGCCGCCCGGCGGACTCCCCGGCGCCGACGCCCTCCACCCCCGGCTGCTCTCCCTGCCGCTGTACCCCGACCTCACCGACCGGCAGGCCGACCGCGTCTGCGCCGAACTGGCCCGGCACGCCCGCGCCGTGACCCCTCCCTCGACCGGGCCGCGCACGCTGATGATCGGCATGGGGTAGCGCCTGTCCTGTCCGGCAGATCCCCGCCCGCCCGGCGACACCTGGCCCCGGATCCGCGCCCTCCGGCCCGCGACGCCTGGGACCGCGCCCTCCGGCCCGCGACGCCTGGCCCTGGATCCGCGCCCTCCGGTCCGCGACGCCTGGGACCGCGCCCTCCGGCCCGCGAGACCTGGGACCGCGCCCTCCGGCCCGCGAGGCCTGGATCCGCGCCCTCCGGTCCGCGAGGCCTAGGACCGCGCCCTCCGGTCCGCGAGGCCTGGATCCGCGCCCTTTCGGCCCGCGATGTCCCGAGCCTCGCCCCCGTCCCGCCACCTCCCGCACAGCGGCCAGCGCCCGTTCCCGCCTCCCCTTTAATCCGTGTTGACCGGAATTGTCCGGAGGGAGATGATGTACGTGTACGTCGTAAACGTACGGCCTATATCGGCGGTGATCGAAGATGCGGAACGGGACCCTCGCCCCCGGCCCGGGGCGCCCGCGGGCCCTGGCCCCCGGCCGGCCCGAGACGCTCCCCCGGGTGGTGCCGGCCGCCGAGCTGCCGCCCCGGCCCGCGCTGCCCCGCGTCAAGGCGCTGCACGTCGCACCCACCGCCCCCGGGACACCGCCGACGCCGTCGGCCGGCTCCTGGACCACCCGCAGGAGGCCGCCCGGACGGGACGTCAGGACCGGCTGCGGGTGCGTGCCGCGTCGGCCCCGCAGACCATGTGCGCGGCGGTGGACGCCTGTTACCGCGACCTGCTCGGGACGTGACCCCACGGAGTGACACCATGCGCCTCACCGTCATCGGTACCGGATACGTAGGAGCCGTCCACGCCGCCTGCCTGGCCGACCTGGGCCACGAGGTACTCGGGGTCGACCTCGACGCCGAGCGGATCGCCGAACTCGCCGCCGGACGGCCGCCGTTCTACGAGCCGGGGCTCGACGCCCTGCTGAAGCGGGGGGTGGACACCGGACGGCTGCGCTTCGGCACCTCGCAGGCCGAGGCCGCCCGGTTCGCCGACACCCACTTCCTGTGCGTCGGCACCCCGCCGCTGCCCGGCACGGGAGCCGCCGACCTGCGCTACGTCGAGGCTGCCGCGGACGGCCTGGCCCCGCATCTGACCGAGGGCGCGCTGGTCGTCGGCAAGTCCACCGTACCCGTCGGCACCTCGGCCCGGCTGGCCGCGCGGCTGCCCGGCGCGGAGGTCGCCTGGAACCCCGAGTTCCTGCGCGAGGGCTGCGCGGTGCGCGACACCCTGCGCCCGGAACGCATCGTCGTGGGCACGTCGTCGCCCGCGGCCGAGGCACGGCTCAGGGAGATCTACGCGCCCCTGCTGGCCGCCGGGGCCCCGCTGATCGCCACCGACCCGGCCACCGCCGAACTGGTCAAGCTCGCCTCGAACTCCTTCCTCGCCACCAAGGTCTCCTTCGTGAACGCCATGTCCGAGATCTGCGACGCCACCGGCGCCGACGTGCTCACCCTGGTCGGGGCGATGGGCGCGGACACCCGCATCGGCTCCCGCTTCCTCGCTCCCGGTCTGGGCTTCGGCGGCAGCTGCCTGCCCAAGGACATCCGCGCCCTCGCCGCCAGCGCCGAGGGACTCGGCCTCGGCGGTTCGGTGGCCTTCCTGCGCGAGGTCGACGCCATCAACTCCCGCCAGCGCGACCGGACGGTGGAGCTGGCCCGGCGAATGCTCGGCGGCGGCTTCGCCGAGCGCAACGTCGCCGTGCTGGGCGCCGCGTTCAAGCCGCACAGCGACGACGTCCGCGACTCGCCCGCGCTGGCCGTCGCCGAGACCGTACGGCAGGCGGGCGCCCAGGTCCGGGTGCACGACCCGGAGGCCGTCGACAACGCCCGGGCCGCCTGTCCCGCGCTCCAGTTCGCCCCGGACGTCACCAAGACCTGCGAACAGGCCGACCTCGTCCTGCACCTCACCGAGTGGCCCCAGTACCAGGAGCTGGACCCGGCCGCGCTCGCCACGGTGGTGCGCGACCCGCTGCTGGTCGACGCGCGCCACACGCTCGACGCGGAGAGCTGGAGCGAGGCCGGCTGGACGGTGCGGGCGCCGGGCCGGCCGCGGCTCGCCTGACCGGAGGAAGGCGCACGATGCGTGTCGTGGTGTCCGGCGGAAGCGGCTTCCTGGGTTCGCATCTGTGCGAGGCGCTGGTGCGCAGGGGTGACAGCGTCCGCTGCCTGGACAACTTCTCCTCCGGCCGGATCGCCAACATCGTGGCGCTGCTGGAGAGTCCGCGCTTCGAGTTCACCCTGTGCGACGTCACGGACGAGCCCGCCTTCTCCGGCGGCATGGACGCCGTGATCCATCTGGCCGGCCCCGCGTCCCCGCGCGACTACCTCGGCCGGCCGCTGCAGACCCTCGCCACGGGCAGCCGGGGCACCGAGAACCTGCTCCGCCTCGCCCACCGCCACCGCGCCCGGTTCCTGCTGGCCTCCACCAGCGAGGTCTACGGCGACGCCGCCGTGCATCCCCAGCGCGAGGACTACTGGGGGCAGGTCAACCCCATCGGGCCCCGCAGCGCCTACGAGGAGGCCAAGCGGTTCGCCGAGGCCGTCACCGCCGCCTACCGGCGCAGCGAGGGCACCGACACCGCCATCGTGCGGATCTTCAACACCTACGGCCCCCGGATGCGGGCCCACGACGGACGGGTCGTCTCCACCTTCGTCCGCCAGGCCCTGGACGCCGAGCCCCTCACGCTCCACGGCGACGGCAGCCAGACCCGCAGCTTCTGCTACGTCGACGACATGGTCCGCGGTCTGGTCGCCATGCTGGACAGCGACCTGGCGGGCCCGGTCAACCTCGGCAGCCCCGACGAGCGGACCGTGCGCCGGCTCGCCGAGCTGGTCCTGCGGATCACCGGCTCGCACAGCGAACTGCGTCTGCTGCCGCTGCCCGAGGACGACCCGGTCCGCCGCCGCCCCGACATCACCCGCGCCCGCGAGGGCCTGGGCTGGCAGCCGCGGGTGCCGCTGGAGGAGGGGCTGCGGCACACGGTCGCCTGGTTCGCCCACCGTCCGGAGTCGCTCACGGTCCCCTCCTGACCTCCGTCCCGGCCCGGCCGGGATCGCGCCCGGTCCGGTTCGCACAGGTGTGGTAGAAGCGGCGTATGACCACTTCGACCCATCCGTACAGCCGATGACCGCCGGCGTCGACACCCCGGACCACCGGGGCCGCACGGGGCTCGACCGCACCGGACTCGACCTGACCGGCAACCCGCGGGTGAAGGTGCGGGAGGTGCGGCTGCTGTCCAGCCACTGGTACGTCGAGCGCGCCACCACCTACGACCTCCAGCGCGGCGACGGCACCTGGAGCACCCAGCAGCGCGAGACGCACGACCGGGGCAACGGCGCGACCATGCTGCTCTACGACACCGAGCGCGAAACCGTCCTGCTCACCCGGCAGTTCAGATACCCGGTGTACGTCAACGGCCACCCCGACGGGATGCTGATCGAGACCCCCGGCGGACTGCTCGACGACGAGGACGAGCAGCCCGAACTCGCCGTGCGGCGCGAGGTGGTGGAGGAGACCGGTCACACCATCGGCGAGGTCCGGCACGTCTTCGACGTCTATATGAGCCCCGGCTCGGTCACCGAACGCGTGAGCTTCTACGCCGCCGAGTACGGCCCCTCCACGCACACCCACGAGGGCGGCGGCCTGGACGAGGAGGGTGAGGACATCGAGATCCTCGAACTGCCCTTCCGCAGGGCCCTGGAGATGATCCGCTCCGGGGAGATCGCCGACGCCAAGACCATCATGCTGCTCCAATGGGCCGCGCTGGAAGGGCCGTTCGCGCGCTGACCCGCCGGGACCGTTCGCGCGCCGGCCCTCCCGGGGCCGGCGCGGGCGCCGTGGTTGGCCGCCGCGGCCGGGGGTAGGGAACGCCCACGCCCGTCCCCTGCTCGCACAGTGAGGTGCAGAACAGATGGATCGCTCTTCCCGGCCCCGTTCCCGCTCCCGCAGAATCGTTCCCGCCCTGGCCGTGGCCGCAGCGGCGGCACTGGCCCTCGCCGGCTGCTCCAGCGACTCGGGCGGCAAGAAGGCCGAGGAGTCGCGGGACGGGGGCGGGGGCGGCTCCGCGGGCAGGGCGGACACCCCGCGCATGACGATCGCCCTGGTCACCCATCAGTCGCCGGGCGACACCTTCTGGGACATCGTCCGCAAGGGCGCCGAGGCCGCCGCCGCCAAGGACAACGTCAAACTCGTCTACTCCGCCGACCCGAGCGCCGGAAACCAGGCGAACCTCGTCCAGAACGCCATCGACCAGAAGGTCGACGGCATCGCCGTCACCCTCGCCAAACCGGACGCCCTCAAGGACGTGGTGGGCAGGGCGAAGGCGGCCGGCATCCCCGTGGTCGGCCTCAACTCCGGTGTGAGCGAATGGCAGCGGCTCGGCCTGATGGAGTTCTTCGGCCAGGACGAGACGGTCGCCGGCGAGGCCCTCGGCAAGCGACTGAACACACTCGGCTCCCGGCGCGCCGTCTGCGTCGTCCAGGAACAGGGCAACATCGGCCTCACCCAGCGCTGCGACGGCGTGAAGAAGACGTACTCCGGCACCCTGGAGAACCTCTACGTCAACGGCACCGACATGCCCTCGGTGAAGTCGACCATCACTGCCAAGCTCAAGAAGGACGGCGACATCGACCACGTCGTCACCCTCGGCGCCCCCATCGCCCTCACCGCCACCCAGTCCGTCTCCGAGGCCGGCAGCGAGGCGAAGGTCGCCACCTTCGACCTCAACAAGCAGCTCACCAAGGCCATCGCCGACGGCAGCGTCGAGTTCGCCGTCGACCAGCAGCCCTACCTCCAGGGCTATCTGGCGATCGACTCCCTGTGGCTCTACAAGAGCAACGGCAACTACCTGGGCGGCGGCGAGCAGCCCGTGCTCACCGGCCCGGCCTTCGTCGACAGGTCCAACGTCGCCGCCGTCGACGCGTTCGCCGCGAAGGGCACGCGGTGATGAGCACCGCCCCGCACGCCGGACCGGCGGCCGCCGCGCCGCCGGCCCCCGGGTCCGGCAGGACCGCCGACGGGCGCGCCGCCCGACGGCCCCTCGCCCGCAGACTCCTGGCCCGCCCCGAGGTCGGCGTCCTGCTCGGCGCGGCCGCGGTGTTCGTGTTCTTCCTCGTCGCCGCGCCCGCGGTGCGCGACGGCGACTCGATGGCGAACATCCTCTACCAGTCGTCCACCATCGGGATCATGGCGCTGCCGGTGGCCCTGCTGATGATCGGCGGCGAGTTCGACCTCTCCTGCGGCGTCGCCGTCATCACCTCCGCGCTCACCGCGAGCATGGTCAGCTACCAACTGACCATGAACGTCTGGGCGGGTGTGCTGCTCGCCCTCGTCGTCTCGCTCGCCGTCGGCCTGCTCAACGGCTGGCTGCTGGTGCGCACCGGCCTGCCGAGCTTCCTCGTCACCCTCGGCACCTTCCTGATCCTCCAGGGCGTCAACCTCGCCGTCACCACCTGGGTCACCGGGAACGTCGCCACCGACGACATCAGCGACATGGACGGCTTCGGCCAGGCCAGGGCGGTCTTCGCCTCAGACTTCGGCGTCGGCGGCGTCCAGGTGAAGATCACCGTCGTGTGGTGGCTGGTCCTCGCCGCCCTGGCCACCTGGCTGCTGCTGCGCACCAGGTACGGCAACTGGGTCTTCGCCGTCGGCGGCGACAAGGAGTCGGCCCGCGCGGTCGGCGTCCCGGTGACCTTCACCAAGATCTCCCTGTTCATGCTGGTCGGCCTCGGCGCCTGGTTCGTCGGCATGCACCAGCTGTTCACCTTCAACACCGTGCAGTCCGGCGAGGGCGTCGGCCAGGAACTGATCTACATCGCCGCGGCCGTGATCGGCGGCTGCCTGCTCACCGGCGGACACGGCTCCGCCGTCGGCCCGGTCTTCGGCGCCTTCATGTTCGGCATGGTCCAGCAGGGCATCGTCTACGCCGGCTGGAACCCCGACTGGTTCAAGGCGTTCCTCGGCGTGATGCTGCTAGGCGCCGTCCTGATCAATCTGTGGGTCAGCCGCACGGCGACCCGGAGGTGACCCGCCCCATGACGACCACCCACACGCCCGCCGCGCCCCTCGTCGAACTGCGCAGGGCCGGAAAGTCGTACGGCAACGTCCGGGCCCTGCAAGGCGTCGACCTCGCGGTCCACCCCGGCCGGGTGACGTGCGTGCTCGGCGACAACGGCGCCGGCAAGTCCACCCTCATCAAGATCGTCTCGGGGCTGCACCGGCACACCGAGGGCGAGTTCCTCGTCGACGGCGCGCCCGTGCGCTTCGGCTCCCCGCGCGAGGCCCTCGACCGGGGCATCGCCACGGTCTACCAGGACCTGGCCACGGTGCCGTTGATGCCGGTGTGGCGCAACTTCTTCCTCGGCTCCGAACTCACCCGCGGACCCTGGCCGTTGCGCCGGCTCGACATCGGCCGTATGAAGCGGACCGCGGACGCCGAACTGCGCGCCATGGGCATCGTCCTGGACGACCTGGAGCAGCCCGTCGGCACGCTCTCCGGCGGTCAGCGACAGTGCGTCGCCATCGCCCGCGCCGTCCACTTCGGCGCCCGCGTCCTCATCCTCGACGAGCCCACCGCCGCCCTCGGCGTCAAACAGTCCGGTGTGGTCCTGAAGTACATCGCCGCCGCCCGCGACCGCGGACTCGGCGTCATCTTCATCACCCACAACCCCCACCACGCCTACATGGTCGGCGACCACTTCAGCGTGCTGCGCCTCGGCACCCTCGAACTCAGCGCCGACCGCTCCCGGATCACCCTGGAGGAACTGACCAACCACATGGCGGGCGGCGCCGAACTCGCCGCGCTCAAGCACGAACTGGCGCAGGTCAGCGGCGTGGACGTGGCCGAACTGCCCGAGGCCGAGGAGGTCGCCCCGCCGTCGCCCGACAGCCCCTGAGGCCCCTCCGGGGAGTTCCGCCTGCGGTGCGGACGACGGGGCCTCGCCGGACAGCCCCTGGGGCCCTTCTGATGGCCTCCGCGGCGTCGCGACGCCCGCCCCTACCGCTCGGAGACCGAACGTCGCGAGGCGTTCCCCGGGTGGCTGCACACCCACAATCACCACCGCGGACACACCGCGCTCGCAGGCAAACCACCCGCCGGCCGCGTCCCCGACCTCACGGGTCGGTACACCTAGCCGACCATCTGAGGCACGGGCGTCCCGGTCGCCGGCTCCGGGGCGTCAGGGCGCCGGCCCCGCACCAGCAGGGCCGCGCCCACCGCCGCGAGCAGGAACCCCACGGCCCCGGCCCCGACGGGCACGGTCGTGCCGAGCGCCCGCAGCTTGGCCCCGTCCGCCTTCGCCTTCTCCACCGCCGCCTTCTGCGTGGCGGTCGTGTGGGTCAGCGCGGGCACGTCCAGCAGGACCACCGCGTCCTTGGCGGAGTCCGGCGCGCGCAGCGCCTGGCGCGGGCCGATCCGGGCCTTCAGCACACGGCCGGTGACCTGGTCGACGACCAGACGGATCCCCCGGTTGGAGTACCACTCCTCGGCGAGCACCTGAGGCGCCGTGCGCAGCCCGACCAGCACTCCCGGCACCTGTCGGGTGCCCACCTTGGTCGGCGGGACCGCGCCGGTGAAGGCGTACCCCTCGTAGCCCTGGACCTTCTCCCGCCCCGCGTAGGACAGCGCGACCGTGGAGCCGAGCGTGGCGTCCCACCACTGGTAGGTGCGCTTCTCCACGCCGAACGGGAACTTCAGGTACGCCTCGCCCTCGTGGTAGGGCTCCTCCTCGCAGCAGTGCGCGGGCCGGTTGGTGCGCCGGTCGGTGACCCACCGGGCCTGGTCGAACTTCAGGGCGTCGTGCGGGTCGGCGGCGGGCAGCGACTTGTCCGTGTCGACCGTCGTCACCACGTCCCAGACGGCCTTCCCGCTCTCCTTGCTCGCCGCCACGTCCCCGCGCACCCGCTGGGTGGCGGTGATCCGGCGGTCGTCGAGGGTCTCGGCCTCCCCGACATCGAAATAGCTGCCCATGCCCTCGGACACGGAGACGGCGTCGATGTCGATCGGGTTCACCGCCGCGCGCGGCTTCACGTACCACGCCAGCATCGGGGCGAGGACCAGCAGGAAGACACCGATGCCCAGCAGGGTCAGGGACAGCGGTGAGGCACTTCGGCGCATCCGGCACTCCCACAGGTTCGACTGCCCGGACCGTAGGAGCCGTGAGCGGTGCGCGTCTACGCACCTGCGTGACAAAACAGCCCGGGGATCCGGCCCACTCCGGCCGACAGCCGCCCGACGGGGCGCGGGGAACTGCGCGAACGGCCACGACGAGCCCGCGGCACGGACGGACGCACCGGGCGGGTGGCACGACCCGGGGCGTGCCACATTCGAGGCAGGAGGGGGCCGGCGGCGACGCAGTCCTCACGCTCGGGTATCGCCTCCGGCCTCCCTTCACCACGCACGGCTACGACACGGGGACCGGCACCCAGCCCCCGTCACGCGCCGACCGCTCCATGGCCTCCAGCGCCACGGCACTGCGCACGGCGTCCGTGAGGGTCGCCCCGTACGGCCGCCCCTCCTCGACCGAGCGCAGAAACCGGTACGCCTCGACGACCTTCAGATCGTCGTAGCCCATGGCATTGGCCGCCCCCGGCTGGAAGGCCCCGAACTCACCGTCACCGGGACCCACGTACACCGTGCTCACCGGCTGGTCCTGGTAGGCCGGGCCACGGCCGACCCCGAGCTCGTTCATCCGGCGGAAGTCCCAGAACAGCGCACCCCGGGTCCCGTGCACCTCGAAGCCGTACGCGTTCTGCTCGCCGACCGACACCCGACAGGCCTCCAGGACACCCCGCGCGCCGGAGGCGAAGCGCACCAGACAGCTGACGTAGTCCGCGTTCCCGACGGGTCCGGGCGCGCCGCCGGCCGCGCGGGCGTGACCGGCCGTGGGGGCCGTCGGGCGGGGCCGCTCGGGGACGAACACGGCCGTGTCGGCGGTCAGTTCGGTCGGCTCGCCCAGCAGATACCGGGCGAGGTCCACGCCGTGCGAGGCCAGATCGCCCAGCACTCCGCTGCCACCGTGCTCCCGCTCGTACCGCCAGGTCAGCGCGGCGTCGGGATGGGCGGCGTAGTCGCTGAACAGCCGGACGCGGGCATGGGTGACCCGGCCGATCTCCCCGTCGGCGATCAGCGCGCGGGCCGTCTCGACGGCGGGCGCGTTGCGGTAGTTGAAGCCGACCGCGCCCTGCACACCCGCCCCGGCGACCGCGTCGGCCACGGCACGGGCGTCCGCGGCGGTCAGGCCGACCGGCTTCTCGATCCAGAGGTGCTTGCCCGCCCCGGCCATCGCCGTGCCGATCGCGCGGTGGAGGAAGTTCGGCGCGGTGACGCTCACGGCCTCGACGCGGGGGTCGGCCGCCACCTCGCGCCAGTCCCGGGTCGCCGACGCGAACCCGAACTGCCCGGCCGCCCGCTCGGCCAGCCCCGGCACCTCCTCGGCGACCGCCACCAGCTCGGGCCGCAGCCCGAGCCGCGGATAGTGATGCGGCAGCCGGGCGTACGCCCGGGTGTGCACCCGGCCCATCCAGCCGAACCCGACGACGGCGACACCGAGCGCGCGCACCACCATGCCCAGCTCTCCTCTGTGTCCTCGGACGCCTCTCCGGACCGGGACGAACCGCCCCGGACCACCCTCGGCGCCCGTGTTCACAGGTGTCAATCCGTGCCGCCGGGCACCCTGCCTCAGAGGTTGATCGCGTACGCCTTGCGCAGCGTCTCGTGGACCGTCCACGTCGTACGGTCGCCCTCGCGCAGCACGGCCAGGTCGCCGGGCCCGACCCGCAGCGTCGGCCCGCCCTCGACCTCGATCGTCGCCGAGCCGCTGATCACCACGAACAGCTCGTCCGCCTCGGTGTCGGTCACCACGCCGGGGGTGATCTGCCAGACGCCCCGGACCTGCCGGCCGTCCGCCGACTCCCAGACCACCTTCCCGGTCACCTCGGGTGTGCCGGAGACGATCTGCGCCGGGTCGAGCGGCTCCGGTCCGAGCTCGGCGTCGGGGATGTGGAGAGCGAAGCTGTCGCTGTGCGTCATGCGGCGACCCTAGCCACCGGACGGGGTCCTCCGGCGCCGACAGAGTGTGGGGTGTCACCCCTGCCGACAGGACAGTCCGTCGGGTCGGATCGGGTGACCGAGGTGGCGGGGCCGGGCGGGCCGGGCGATCGTGGAGGGCAGTGCGGTGCAGTGTTGTGCGGGACACGGCAGGACAGGACAGGGGCGGCGGTGACCATGACGGAGTCGCGCCGGCTCGGCGAGCGACCTCCTGAGGAGCGATGAATGATCGACGTCACGGACCAGATCACCTCCGTGCGACGCAGGGCGGGCCGCCGCCCGTTCAAGGCGGCCGAGGCCCGCTACGTCACCATCGGGCGCGTCTTCGACGTCCCGCTCGACGACCTGTGGAACGCCTGCACCAGCCCCGAGCGCCTCCCGCAGTGGTTCCTGCCCCTGACGGGCGACCTGCGCGTCGGCGGCCAGTACCAGCTGGAGGGCCACGCCGGAGGCACCGTCGACCGCTGCGACCCGCCCGAGCGCCTCCTCGCCACCTGGGAGTACGAGGGCGACATCAGCTGGATCGAGCTGCGCCTGTCACCGGAGGGCGAGGGACGCACCTACTTCGAGCTGGAACACCTCTTCGACACCGGCGACGAGAAGTGGGCCGAGTACGGCCCCGGCGCGGTCGGGGTCGGCTGGGACATGGCCCTGGTCGGACTCACCCTGCACCTGGCCACCGGCGAGTCCGTCGACGGCGAGCAGGCGATGGCCTGGTTCGGCTCCACCGAGGGCCTCTCCTTCATCACCGCGTCCGGCGAGTCCTGGTACACCGCGAACGTCGACAGCGGTGAGGACCCGGCCGTCGCCCGCGCCGCCGCCGACCGCAACGCCGCCGCCTACACCGGCGCCGGGCAGGCGTAGCCGCCCGGGGCCCCCGTCACCCATGCGGTAGGGTTTACCTGCACGATCACCGGGTCCGTCCCGCTGATCGGAACACCGGGACGTGGCGCAGCTTGGTAGCGCACTTGACTGGGGGTCAAGGGGTCGCAGGTTCAAATCCTGTCGTCCCGACGTGTGAAGCGACAGCCGAGAGGCCGTACCGGATGACTCCGGTACGGCCTCTCGGCCGTTCCCGGGGGACACGGGGGGCCTGACGCCGTTGGGGCCGGTGCGGCGACCCAGGCTGTGAGCCGGGGTAACAGGACGAACGCCTGTCTGGCTGCGCGGGAGGACCGCCGGAACGATGGCCGGGCAGGGCTGCCCGAGCGCGCCGGGGCCCTGTGCCTCCGGGGTCTGCGAGACAGGCCCTCGCCCCCAGCCTCGTGAAAGGCAGTGATCCCTCGTGAGTCCGAGCGCATGGCAGGCCGCGTTCGACCGATGGCGGTACGCCGGTGTCCTCCTGCTGCTGTTCCTGTTCGGCACCGAGACCTTCCTGGTCTCCCCGCTGCTGCCCACCATCGCCGACGACATCGACGTGTCCGAGTCCGCGGCCGCCCACAGCGTCACCGCGTACGTCCTCGTCTACGCCGTCGCCGCGCCCTTCCTGGGACTACTCAGCGACCGCGTCGGCAGGCGGCGCACCCTGCTCGCCGGAACCGCGCTGTTCCTGCTGGCCAACGCGGCTGCCGCGGCGGCGGGCGGGCTCGCCCTGCTGATCGTCTCGCGGGCCCTGGCCGGACTCGCCGCCGCCGCGGCCGGACCGGCGATCTGGGCGCACATCGCCGAGACCGCCCCCGACCGGGTGCGCGGCCGGGCGCTCGCCCTGGGCATGGCCCTGTTCTCCTGCGGCCAGGTCGTCGGCGTGCCGCTCGGCGGACTGCTGGCCGGGGCGGCGGGCTGGCGCTCGGCGTTCCTCGCCCTGGCCGTCGCCACCGCCGCGGCCGTGCCGCTGCTGCTGCGCCAGGTGACCGGACGGCCCGCGCCCGAGGCGGCGGCCCGGAACCAGGGTGCCTTCGGCGCCGTGCTCGCCGCGTGGCGTCATCCCGCCCTGCGCCGCGCGCTCGCCGTCAACACCGCGTTCCACGCCGCCAACCTGGGCGCCTACACGTTCCTCGGCGTGGTGCTCGTCGACCGGTTCGACCTGTCGGTCTCCGCGCTCGGCCTCGTCGGCGTCCTGGTCGGCGCGGGCAGTGTCGCCGGGTCGCTGGCCGGCGGACGGCTGGGCGACCGGGCACGGGCCGCGGGCCGTGACCACCTCCCCCTGCTGGCGGTGTGGGGGCTGCTCCTCGCCGTGGGTGTCGCGCTGTCCGCCTCGGGCCCCGGCCTCGTGCTCGCCCTGCTCGGGGTGACCGTCTGGTTCGTGGCGAGCGGCGGGTTCGTCATCGACCAGCAGACCCTCGCCGGTACGGCCGCCCCCGACCTGCGGGCCACCTCCAGCGCGTGGCTGACCTCGACGATGTACGCCGGAACCGGGCTCGGCGCCTGGGCCGTCGGCGCCTTCGACGCGGCGGCGACCGGAACGCTCCTGGTCGGGACGGGTCTCGCCCTGGCCTCGGCGCTCGCGGCCCTCGCCGTCAGCACCGGGATGCGGCGCGACGCGAAGCGCGGAGGCGGCACGGCCGCCGCCGTGCCGGGCGGGGCGGCGCAGGAGACGGCTCACCCCTGAGTCGCTCGGCCGGCGGGCACCCGTGCGGCGGGCTGAACCGGGGAGGCGCCCTGTCGGCTCAGCCCGCCGCGCGGGCGTCCGCGTCCGGGTCCACCGCCCGCAGCGGCCGCTCGCACAGCCCGGTCATCCGCTCCCGGTCCTGTTCGGTCGACGGCGTGAAGAGCAGGATGAGCGCGGAGGGGTCGTCCACCGGGTGGAAGGACGACAGCGACAGGGACATCGGGGCCGACCCCGGCGGCCGAACCGTCACCGTGCGGGCCGTCAGCTCCGCCACCGAGTGGCAGCCCCACCAGTGGCGGAGCTCCGGCGCGTCCTCCTCCAGCCGGTCGTAGAGCTCACCCGTGCGCCCGTCGGCCAGGGCGGGACCGGCCTGGGCGCGGAAGTGCTGGAAGATGTTCATCGCCAGCGGCTCCCAGTCGAGCAGCACCGTCCGCAGCCGTGGGTCGGCCACCATCAGCCACATCAGATTGCGCCGGTCGCCCGGCACCGACTCGGGGCTGCCCCACAGCGCGCTCCACGCCGTGTTCCAGGCGACCAGGTCGAAGTGGCGGTCGAGCAGCACCGCCGGACTCGCGGGCCAGGAGTCGAGGACCGGCCGTACGGTCGCGGCCAGCCCCGCGGGCTCGGCGCCTGACACCACCGGTTCGTGGTGGCCCGCCAGACGCATCGCGTGCCGCAGCCCGGCCGCGTCCAGCCGCAGGGCCCTGGCCACCGAGGTCAGCACCTGGCGGCTGGCGGTCACCCTGCCCTGCTCCAGCCAGGTGTACCAGGCGAGCCCGACCCCGGACAGCGAGGCGACCTCCTCGCGGCGCAGACCGGGCGTGCGCCGCCGCGGCGTGGCGGTGAGCCCCACGTCGACGGGCTTGAGCAGCTCGCGGTGGGCGCGCAGGAAGGCTCCCAGCTCCTGGCTGGGGCCGGGGATGGGAGTGGACATGCTGACGGCTCCTCGCCTCGGTCGGTTCCGCGACGGGCCCGGAGTGCCAACCGGCCTCCGGGCCCGTGGTGTTCAGCCTATGCCTCGCTCATCCGCGCGCGCCGAGGCGCCACAGCCGTACCGGCATCGCGCTGACCCGCCCGTGCCGCGACTGCCGCTCCCAGGCGGCCCGGCCGACGGCCGCGAAGAACTCCGCCCGCTGTCCGGGCTCCAGTGCGGAGGCGTAGTAGTCGCCGAACGTGGCCGCGTGGAAGTGCTCGTACTGCGCCGCGTCGCGGACGGTGACCACCGCCTCCCGCTCCCACCACTCCTCGACGGTGAAGAACTCGGCCAGCAGCGAGGCGAGTTCGTTTTCCTGGCGGGTCCGGGTCGCGATGGGCAGCACCCGGTGGCCGGCCAGCAGGGCCGGTACCGACTCACGGGCGACGCCGAGGGCCGTGAGCGCGTCGCGCACGACGTCGTCCTCGCCGCCGAGCCCGTGCTCGTCCCGGGTCGGGTGATACGTCGTCAGCAGGAAGCTGCCGCCCGGCGCGAGATGGTCCCGCACCCAGCCCAGCACCCGGTGCTCCACCGGGTACAGCCAGTGCAGCACCGACGTCATCGTCACCACGTCGGCCCGGTACGGCAGCGGCTCGGGCGCGGTCAGGTCGGCCCGCCGCAGCGCGACCCGGTCGCCGTACGGGCGCAGCCGCTCTCCCGCCTCGGCGATGCGGTGCTCGGAACGCTCGAGCCCGACGGCCAGCCGCAGCGAGGGATGACGCTCCAGCGCCTCCTGGAGCAACTGGCCTATCCCGCTGCCGAGATCGACCAGTACACCGGGCTCGCCGGGCACCCGGTCGAGCACCCAGTCGCGGTCGTGGACCTGACGCAGCCGGCTGGCGTCGTCGTAGCCGCCCAGGGTGCGGGCCTGGGCCTCGATGTCGGACAGGGTCACGGCTGCTCCTCCACGGTGGACGACGGGTCGGCGGGACGGCCGGGCCGCGGCGCGGCGATGAACTCCTCCAGCCGCCGCCTCACCTCGCTCTGGTCGTACCGCTTGAACAGGTTGATCCGGTTGCGGGCCAGGTCGCCCCGGTGGACCAGCTCGTAGAGGTGCTGACGCTGGCCGAAGCCGTCGCCGGTCAGCTCCCAGGCGAGCCGCAGCAGCCGGGACTTGGCTTCGGCGTCGATGCCCCGTCCGCGCATGTAGCGGTCGAGCAGGGGGCGCAGCCGGGGGTGCGCGAGATCGTTCTCGGTGGGCTGCATCAGCAGTCCCGAGGCCCCGATCCGGCGCAGCACGTCCACCGCCCCGTCGGCGGCCTCGGCCGACCAGACCCGGCTGGCGGCCGTGTCGCCCGGGGCGAGCAGCCCGCTGTCGGTGACGACGGCCCGCGCCTCGGCGGCGTCCAGGAAGAGTTCGGTCAGCTCGGCGTAAGAGGCGAGCCGGCCGAGGTCCTCCTGGATGTTGCGGAAGCCGTCGACGCCGATGCTCTCGGCGACCAGGGTCGCGGTGGCCAGCAGGGTGCGCAGCCGTTCCCGGTAGCGGACGTGCCCGATGTACGCCGACCAGGCGTTGATCCTGGCCAGTCCGGTGCGGGCCAGGGCGGCGTCCTTCAGCAGGAAGACCCGGTCCCAGGGGACGAGGACGTCGTCGAAGAACAGCATGGCGTCCTGCTCGTCGTAGCGCGCCCCGAACGGGTGGGCGTGGCCCCACGGTTCGGCGCCCAGCGGCTCCCGGCACAGGGTCACCAGACCGGGCGTGTTCAGCGGCAGCGCGAACCAGGAGACGAACTGCTCGCCGCGCCCCTGGGTGAACGAGGCCGACAGATAGACGAGCACCTCGTGGGCGAGGGGAGCGAGCGTGGTGAGCTGTTTGGCGCCGCGTACGACGATGCCCCGGTCGTTCTCGGCCACCACCCGCAGCGCGAGGTCCGGTTCGTCCACCGGGTCGGCGGAGCGGTCGATCTGCGGATCGCCCAGCGCGTGCGAGAGGACGAGGTCGTTGGTGGCGCAGTACCGGTGCCACGCCTCCGCGTTCGCGCCGAAGCCGGGCCGGGACCTGTCCAGTTGACGGCGGAAGTCGTAGAGCCCCACGGCGATCGACGCCATGAAGGACGGCGAACGGCCGTGCTGTCCGAAGGCGTTGGCGTGCCAGAACTCGGCGCTGCGGCGCTGGAGGCGCAGTTCGTCGAGGGTGCGCGGCGGCTGGTAGGCGCGGGCCAGCCGCAGCCCGCTCTCGGGGTCCTCGTAGGTGAGCAGTTCCCGGTGCCCGGGGTCGTGCTGGAGGTCGAGCAGGTCCGCGAGGGCGTCGGCCGCGGGGCGGAAGGCGCGGTGGCCGGCCGGGTCCGACACCCGCCGCCCGTCGAGGTACAGCTCACGGCCGTCGTCGAGCTCCGCCCGGTACCGGTCGCCGGTGAGCAGCCCCCGGGCGGTGGCGGCGGAGGTGTCCAGCAGGGTCATGTACGGGCTCCCGTCGGGGGTGTGGGCGGGCCGGCGAGCGAGCGGTACTCGCCGTGGTGGTAGATCAGCGGCTCTCCTGGCACCGCGTCGGCCGCCGCCACCCGGCCGACGAGCACGGTGTGGTCGCCGCCGGGCAGCACGGAGTGCAGCCGGCAGTCGAACCAGGCCAGACAGTCCTCCAGGACCGGCGCGCCGGTGGCCCGGGGAAGCATCGGCGCGGCGGTGAACAGGCCGAGGGCGCGTCCGGCGCCCGGTGCGGCGAAGCGGCGGGCGACCGGCTCCTGATGGCGGGCCAGGACGGCCACGGCGTAGCGGCCGTCGGCGCGGACCGCGGCCGTCAGCGGGCTGCGGGCGCTCACCGCGACGCTGACCAGGAGCGGGTCCAGGGAGAGGGTGCACAGGGACGACACCGTCTTGGCGAAGACCTCCTCCCCGTGCCGGGCGGTGAGCAGGGCGACGCCGCTGGTCCAGCGGCGGGCGGCGAGCCGGAAGGCGTCCGGGCCCGGCTCACCGGCGTGGGCCGGTCGCGTGCCTGTCCCGCCGTGCCGGGCGGGGTGTGTGCCCGTCCCGCCGTGCCGGTTCGGGTCCGTGCCCGCCTCGCCGAGCCGGGCGGATGCGTCGGTTCCCGCCTCGCCGCGCCGGAGCGCGTCCGTACGGGGCGCGCTCACCGCAGCCCCACCCGGTAGGCGCGCAGCCATTCGTCGACCTGCACCAGGTGGTCCAGGCCGCCCACCGGATTGGGTGCCGTACGGGGACCGGGCAGCGGACGGCCCTCCTTCAGGGCCAGCCGTACGGTCTCCCGGTCGACCAGGTCGAAGACCGGGGCCCCCGGGTCGGCGAGCAGCTCCCGGGCGCGCTCGGTGAGCACCTGGGTGTAGCGCACGGCGGGTGTCGACGGGTAGCCGCTCTTGGGCCGGTCGGCCACCCGCTCCGGCAGCAGATCGCGCACGGCGTCCCGCAGCAGCCCCTTGGGTCTGCCCCCGGGTGCCTTGAGCGCCCAGGGCACGTTCCACGCGTACTCCACGAGCCGGTGGTCGCAGAACGGCACGCGCACCTCCAGGCCGACCGACATGCTGATCCGGTCGACGCGTTCCAGCAGCGGCGGCAGCCAGCGCGTCAGCGCGAGATGGAACAGCTCGCGCATCCGCCGGTCGGTGCCGTCCTCCCCGGGCAGCGCGGGCACCTGCGCCAGCGTGGCGCGGTACTGCTCGGCGGTGTACTCCTCGGGCCGCACCACCGCCCGCACCTCGGGACGCAGCAGCGCGGCCGGGGTCGTACGGCCGTGCAGCCAGGGGAAGGTGTCCGCGGCGCGGGCGGCCGGGTCGTGGAAGTAGGGGTAACCGCCGAAGACCTCGTCGGCGGCCTCCCCGGACAGCGCGACCGTCGAACGCCGGCGCACCTCACGGAACAGCAGGTGCAGCGAGGCGTCCATCTCGCCCCAGCCCGGCCGGTCCCGGGCGCGCAGCACGGCCGCGCGGGCGTCGAGGAGGTCGTCGTCGGGGACGACGACGGTGGTGTGCAGGGTGCCGATGTGCTCCGCGGCCGCCTTGACGAAGGGGGCGTCGGCGCCGGTGCGCCAGTCGTCGGGCGCCCGGTCCGTGCTGCCGGGGAAGTCCACCGAGAAGCTGCCGACCTTGCCCTGCCCGGCCCGCTCCCGGGCCTGTGCCGCCAGCGCCGTGATCGCGCTGGAGTCGACGCCCCCGGACAGCAGGGTGCACAGCGGCACATCGCTCATCAGCTGGCGCTCCACGGCGTCGGCGAGCAGCTCGCGCACGGTCCGCCGGGTCGTGGCCGGGTCGTCGGTGTGCGGGCGGGAGACCGGCTGCCAGTACCGGGTCTCCCGGGTCACGGACCGCCGTATCCGCACCAGATGGCCGGGACGCACCTCGCGCAGGCCCCGGAACAGGCCGTGCCCGGCGGTGGGCGCGGCGGGCAGCGCGAACAGTTCGGCGATGCCCTCGGCGTCCAGTTCGGCGCGGAACGCGGGATGGGCGAGCACCGCCTTCGGCTCCGAGCCGAAGAGGACGCCGGTGGCGTGGGCGTGCCAGTACAGCGGCTTGATGCCCAAGTGGTCGCGGGCCAGGAGCAGTTCCTCGGTCCGCCCGTCCCAGAGCGCGTAGGCGAAGATGCCGTTGAAGCGGCGTGGGGCCTCGGCGCCCCACTGGAGATGGGAGCGGAGCACGACCTCCGTGTCGGAGCGGGTGCGGAAGGTGTGGCCGAGGGACTCCAGTTCACGTCGGAGGTCGGTGTAGTTGTACAGCTCGCCGTTGTAGGTGAGCACCGTCCCGTCCGCCTCCAGCGGCTGGGCGCCGCCGTCGAGGTCGATGACGGACAGCCGGCGGTGGCCGAGTGCCGCGTGCCGGGTGAGCCGGATGCCGGCGGAGTCGGGGCCGCGGCAGGCGAGGGTCTCGGTCATCGCCTCGACGGTGGTGCCCCGGGTCCGCAGGTCGGCCGCCCAGTCGAGCCAGCCGGTGACGCCGCACATCACAGCTCCCCGGGAAGGCCGGCGGAGCGGTCCTGTTCGGCGGCGGTGCCCGCGCCGGTGGACGCCTCCCAGCGGCAGCCGTGTCCGCTGGGCCCGGTGCGCAGACTGTGCGACGGCTCGAACCCCTTGGCGCGGATGTTCGCGGACAGGGCCCTGACGCAGTACGTGCAGGGCGAGGCGAGGGTGATGCGGACACCGGAACGCCGGGCCTTCTCGCGGTAGTCCCAGATCGCGCAGTGGGTGATGGTCAGCGCCGCCCGGTCGGTAACCCCGGTGCCGGTGCCGGTGCCTGCGCTTGTGCCGGTGTCGTCGTCGAACTCGTAGTCCGATCCGTACAGTTCGGCCTGGCGGGCGATGCGGTGGACGGGGTCGGCGGCGCCCCGGCCGCGATCGGGTTCCACCTCGCGGTGCACCTCGCCGATGGCCGACGCCCAGGCGGCCAGGGCCTGTTCGCCGAAGCGGGCGACGAGGAAGCGTTCCATCAGGGCCTGGCCGCGGAAGAAGACGCGCTGCCAGTCCGTGGAGGTGCCGGACTCGGCGTCCGGCAGGTCGGCGAAGATCTCCGACTGGAGCGCGAACCAGTCCACGAGGTGTGTGTTGTTGTTGCGGGCGGCCAGCAGCCGGGTGAGCCCGGACTCCGCCTCGTGCAGCCGCTGTCTCCACAGGGCCGAGCGTTCTGCGTCCGGCATGCCGCGGTAGGTGTTGCGCAGGCGTTCGGGCTGCCGTTCGGCCTGCGGCCCGGGTGCGCCGGGCGTGCGCGGGCCGTCCAGCACGGCGGTGGCGGGACGGCCGGTCTCCCGGGCGCCGACGCCGTCGTCCGCGGTGGTCGCCGAAGCCCCGTCGGAACCGTCGCGCGCGATGCCTGCTGAGGGCGCATCGCTCATGTCGGGTCTCCTTCGCGGTGGGGGGCGGACCGGTGGGGTCCTGGTGTGCCGCAACGCTATGAAGCGAGCCGGCCGGCTCAGAAGCCCCGAAAGGCTGCGCCGACGGCGACCATCGGGGCCCGGGAACTACTCCGAAGGTCGCCCTCGGCGCCCCACGGCACAGGCGGCGCCGGAGACCTTCGCGGGGACGCCGAGGCGTGCGGTCCGCGCGTGCGTCGTACGCGGCGGCCGTCACTCGCCGGACACGCCGACGGGCGGGCACCTTCGCGGTGCCCGCCCGTGACGTCCGGCGGCTCAGCCCGCCAGACCGTGGCGGTGCGCGTACAGCGCCGCCCGCAGCCGGTCCGACTGGCCCGTCTTGCGCATGGCGTTGGTGAGGTGCTTCTTCACCGTGGCCTCGGCCAGGGCCAGTTCACGCCCGATCTCGGCGTTGCTCAGCCCGCGGGCGAGCTGCGCGAGGACCTGGCGTTCGCGGTCGGTGAGCCCGCAGGTCTGGGGCAGGGGCTCGGCGGCCTCCCCGGCCAGGTTCGCCGCCTGGACGCGGGCCGGCGGGGGAGCGGGCAGGAACACCGAACCGCCGGCACCGGCCACGGCCACCGCCCGGATGATCCGGTCCTCGGGCAGGTCGAGCGGGAAACAGCCGCTCGCGCCCGCCAGCAGCATGCGGCTCGCCTCGGCGGTGCTCTCCGCCCGGCGCAGCAGCAGCACCCGTGCCTGGGGCGCGGCGTCGGCGGCCCGCAGCCGGGCGACCAGCGCCAGGTCCTCCGCGAGCGTCCCGCCCCGGCCGAGCAGCACCACGTCGGGCCGGACCCGGCGCAGCGCGTCCGGCAGCCGCAGCGGGTCCGCGGAGCTGCCGACGACCGCGAGGCCGGGGTCGGTGTTCAGGACACTGCGCAGCCCGGCGCTGGCCACCGGGTGGCGCTCGGCGAGGAACACCCGCACGACGGACGCCTGGCGGTGCGCCCGCGGCCCGGCGCAGGCGGCGTGCCCGCAGTCGCAGACGGCCACCGGCGGCCGCCCGGCGGTCCGTTCCTCCGCGTCGGCCAGGAACTGGTGCCCGGCGATCAGGTCCAGCGGGTTGTCGATCTCGGCGTGCAGCGCTCGCGGAGCGCACGGCGCGGGCGCGACGGTCAGCGCGGTCACGACGGACTCCCGTGCGGGACGGACAGACTCGCGTGCAGGGCAGACGGATTCCCGTGCGGGACAAGGGAGATGACGTCAAAAGGGCGGTACGGCTTCATGTGTGTCCCCTCGGCGGTGGCGGATCGGCCTGGAGCAGGGAGAGGGGCGCGCGGACGGACGGGGCCGTCGGGTCAGCGCCCGGCACACGGACGACAGGACTCGTCGAAGCACCTGCGGTGCCACGAGCCGCCGATACCGACCAGGGTGAAGTCGGTTCGCCGTTTGACCATGCGAGCAGCGTAAATCGGCCGTTCGACGGGGGTCAACCAGGACCGGACCACACGCGTATGAGGGAACCGTGTATTCCGTACGACCGGTCCTATGACCACCGGTATCGGCATCAACGCCTGGCTGGTTCCCGCCCCCGCGCTCCCCGCACTCTTCTGGCGAACCGCACCCGGCCAGGAAGGAAACCGAGCGCATGGCCGCCCACTCCCGCGAGACCGACGGATGAGGCGGTACCTGCTGCGGCGACTGCTGCTGGCCGTGCCCACCCTCCTCGGCGTCACCGTCGTCGTCTTCGCCGCCGTCGCCCTCGTCCCCGGGGACCCCGTGCTCGCCCTGCTCGGCCCCGGTGCCTCCGAGGAGGCCAGGCAGCGGCTCACCGAGCGCCTCGGGCTGGGCGAGCCCCTGCCGGTCCGCTACCTGCACTGGCTGGGACACGCGCTCCAGGGCGACCTCGGTGTCTCGGTCTCCGCCCAACGCCCGGTCGGCGAAATGCTGTTGCCCGCTCTCGGCCAGACCCTCCTGCTGGCCGGCGCCGCGTTCCTGCTGGTGCTCACCGGCGGCACCCTGCTGGGCGCGCTCGGCGCGGGCCGCCCCGACGGGCCGGTCGCCAGGGCGGCGAGGGCGCTGGGCACCCTCGCCGTGTCTGCGCCGCAGTACTCCGTGGCGCTGCTGCTGATCGCCGTGTTCGCGGTGGGGCTGCGCTGGTTCCCGGCCGGCGGCACCCACGACCTGTTCACCGGCGGCGGCGCGGCCGACCAACTGCGCCACCTCGTGCTGCCCGCCGTGGCGGCGGCGCTCGTGCCGCTCGGCCTGACCGCCCGGGTCTTCGGCGCCGCCCTCGGCTCCGTCCTCCAGTCCGAACTGGCCGACGGGCTGCGCGCCCGCGGCCTGCGCCGCCCGGCCGTGCTCCGGCACTGCGTCCACAACGCGGCCCCGGCCCTGCTCACCATCGGCGGGCTCCAACTGGCCTATCTGCTGGAGGGCGTGGTCTTCGTCGAGACCCTGTTCGCCTGGCCGGGCCTGGGCCGGCTGCTCTACGACGCCCTCACCGCACGCGACCTGCCGCTGATCCAGGCGGGCGTGCTGCTGGTAGCCGTCGCCTTCGTCGGCGTCAACATCCTGGTCGACACCGCGCACGCGCTGATCGACCCCCGGCTGCGAGGTGCGCTGTGAGCAGACGCCCGCCCCTCTCCGCCTGCCTCGCGGCCGCCCTGCTCCTGCTGGCCGTCGTCGGCCCGCTGCTGGCACCCGGCGACCCGGACGCGGGCGACCTGCGCGAGCGGCTGCTGCCGCCGGGCAGTCCGGGTCATCTCCTGGGCACCGACACCCAGGGCCGGGACGTCCTCAGCCGCCTCCTGGTCGCGGCGGGCCCCTCGCTGCTCGGCGGCCTCCTCCCGGTGGTCGTCGCCACCGTCGCCGGCGGCCTGCTCGGCATCGCCGCGGGCCTCGGCGGCAGCCGCACCGAACACGCCCTGCTGCGCACCCTCGACGTGCTCTACGCCTTCCCGGGCGTCCTGCTGGCGATCACCGTCGCCACGGTGATGGAGCCGGGCCTCACCGCCACGGTCGTCTCGCTCTCGGTCGTGCTCACCCCGGCGGTCACCCGGGTCGCCTTCACCGAGGTGCGGCGCATCCGCGGCGCCGAGTACCTGGTGGCCGCCCGGGTCAGCGGGGCGGGCGCCCGGACGGTCGCCGTGCGCCAGGTCGCCCCGGTCGTCACCCCTGTCCTGCTCGTCCACTCCTCCTCCCTGGTCGGGCTGGCCATCGTCTACGCCGCCGGGCTGTCCTTCCTCGGCCTGGGCGTGCCGCCGCCCGCCGCCGAGTGGGGCGCCATGCTCGACGAACTGCGGCCCAGCCTGCTCACCCGCCCCGAGGTCGCCGTGCTGCCCGCCCTGACCGTCCTCGCCGTCTCCGTCGTCTTCAACACCCTCGGCGAGGCCCTGCGTCGCCGCACCGGGGCCGGGCGCGGGCTCCTCGCGGAGGCCGGCCGATGAGCGCACCCGAACGGCTGGAGGTAGCGGACCTGACGGTCACCCACGGCGGTGTACGCGCCGTGGACGGAGTGTCCCTGACCGTGCTCCCCGGCGAGGTGCTGGTCCTGCTGGGGGAGTCCGGCAGCGGCAAGTCCACCCTCGCCCGCACGGTCCTCGGCCTGCCCGGCCCCACGGCCCGGGTCGGCGGCAGCGTGCGGCTGTCCGGCACCGAACTGCGCACCCTGGACGAGCGCGACCTCAGCGACATCCGCGGCCGCCGCATCGGCTACGTCCCCCAGGACCCGGACGCCGTTCTCGACCCGCTGCGCCGGATCGGCTCCCAGCTCGTCGAGGTGCTGCTGCGCCACCGGGTGGCGGCCGGCCGCCGCACGGCCCGTGAGGCCGTCCCGGAACTCCTGGCCGCGGCGGGCCTCGACGACCCGGACCGGGTGGCCCGCAGCCATCCCCACGAACTCTCCGGCGGCCGGCGCCAGCGCGCCGTCATCGCCCTGGCCCTGGCCTGCTCGCCCGGTCTGCTGATCGCCGACGAGCCGACCACGGCGCTCGACGCCCTGGTCCGCGGCCGCGTCCTGGACCTGCTGGCCTCCCGCGGCGCCTCCGTACTCCTGGTCACCCACGACATCGGCGTCGCCCGCCGGATCGGGCACCGGGCGGCGGTGCTGCGAGCGGGACGGATCGTGGAGTACGGGCCGGTCGCCAAGCTCCTCACCGAACGCGAGCACCCCTACGCCGCCGCACTGGTGGCGGCGCAGCCGGGAGGCGCCCGATGAGCCGCCGCGCGGTCACCGAGGCGGTGGACACCGCGAGCACCGAAGTCGGCGGACACCACCACCTCCTCCGCCTCGACCAGGTCTCCAAGAGCTACCCGCGCGGTCCCCTCGCCGTCGACGGCGTCTCGCTCCGGGTGGCGCGCGGGGAGACCGTCGGGCTGGTCGGCGAGTCCGGGTCCGGCAAGTCCACGCTCGGGCGACTGGCCCTCGGACTGCTCGCACCCGACGCGGGAACCGTCCGCTTCGACGGCCACGACCCCCACCGGCTGCGCGGCGCCACCGGCCGGCGCGTCCGGGCCCGGCTCCAGTTCGTGCCCCAGCAGCCGAGCGGCTCGCTGAACCCGGCGCTGCGGGCGGGCGAGGCCGTCGAGTTCGCCCTGCGCGTCCACGGCACACCCCGCGAGGAACGGCAGGACCGCGTCGCCGACCTGTTCCGAAAGGTCGGCCTGGACCCGGCCCTGGCCAGGCGCCGCCCGCGCGAGCTCTCCGGCGGACAGGCCCAGCGCGTCGCCGTCGCACGGGCGCTCGCGACCGGACCCGACCTGATCGTCTGCGACGAACCGACCTCGGCCCTGGACACCACCGTCCAGGCCCAGGTCCTCGCCCTCCTCGCCGACCTCCAGCAACACCTCGGCCTCGCCTACCTGTTCGTCTCCCACGACCTGGCCGTCGTACGGCAGCTGTCGCACCGGGTCGTGGTCCTGCGCGCGGGACGGGTGGTGGAGGAGGGACCGGCCGAGGCCCTGTGGTCCGCGCCCCGCCACCCGTACACCCGCGCCCTGCTCGCCGCCGACGGCGGTGTCCCCGAGCCCCCCGCACCGAACCGGCCCGGTGATCCGGAGCCGGCCGGTGAACCGTCCGCCCCTCGAGCCACACCGTCCGCCCCTTGAGTCACGACGAGGAACCCATGACGCACCACCACCGTCCACCCGTCTCCCGGCGCCGCGCAGGCCTGGCCGCCGTACTCCTGCTGAGTCTCGCCGTGTCCGGCTGCGGCACCGGCAGCGCCGCCGACGACACCCCCGGCGGCGGGTCCGGCGGCACCCTCGTCATCGGCGCGACGGGCAGGCTCCCCAACCCGGACACGGTGATCGGCGGCGCCGGCTTCGAGGGCAAACGCCTGGTGAGCTTCCAGATCTACGAGGGCCTCACCCGCTACGACCTGTCCAGGGGCGACGGCCCCTCCGAGATCACCGGCGCCCTGGCCACCTCCTGGAAGGTCGCCCCGGACCGCAGGACCTGGACGTTCACCCTGCGCAAGGGCGTGAGGTTCCAGGACGGCACCGGCTTCGACGCCGACGCCGTGCTGTTCAACCTCGACCGCTATCTGGACAAGGACAGCCCGCAGTACACCGACGCCCTCGGCGCCGCCGCGAGCGAGTACGCCGGGGGCATCACCTCGTACTCCAAGCTCGGCGAGGACAAGGTCCGCCTCGTCACCAGGACGCCCAACGGGCACTTCCCGCAGGACCTCGCCCACGTCCTGATCGCCAGCCCCACCGCCGTGCGCGAGACCGGGACGGAGAAGTTCTCCGAACACCCCGTCGGCACCGGCCCGTTCCGCTTCGTGCGCCAGCAGACGGGCGAACAGATCGAGCTGGCCCGCTTCGACGGCTACTGGCGCGGCGCCCCCGAGCTGGACAAGCTGGTCGTGAAGGCGCTGCCCGACGCGGCCGCCCGCACCGCCGCCCTGCGCTCCGGCGAGGTCAACTGGATCGAGTACCCCAACCCCGACGACCTCCCGGGTCTGAGGGACGACGGCGCGAAGGTCGTCACCAACAGCTACGACCACCTCTGGTACTGGATCCTCGACACCGCCGCGAAGCCCTGGGACGACCCCCGGGTGCGCCGGGCCGCCAACCACGCCATCGACCGCGAGGCCATCGCCGAGAACCTGCTGCACGGCACCGCCGACCCCGCCCACCAGGCCGCCCCGCGCGGCACGTTCGCCTACGACAAGTCGCAGGACGTCTACACCCACGACCCCGCGAAGGCCCGGCGGCTGCTCGCCGAGGCCGGCTACCCGAAGGGCTTCAGCACCTCCGTCACCGTGCCCACCGGCGGCTCCGGGAACCTCGTCCCGGTGCCCATCGCCGAGGCCGTGCAACGCGACCTCGCCGCCGTCGGCATCAAGGCCGAGATCCGCACCACCGACTGGTCCACACTGATCGGCGCCGAGGCCGAGGGCGAGGTCGCCCGCGGCTCGCAGGCCATCGCCCAGTCCACCACGCTGTTCCAGTCCGAGGCGCTGCTGCCGCTGTTCATCGGCACCGGCAGCCCCTTCTGGACCGGCCACTACAGCAACCCCCGGGTCGACAGGCTGCTGGCCTCCGCCGGTGCCGAGGCCGACCGGGCGGCCCGCGAGGCCGACTACACGCGGGCGCTGCAGCTCGTCACCGAGGACGCGCCCTGGCTGTTCGTCGTCAACGACCGCAACCCGAGGGCGCTCTCGCCGAAGGTGCGCGGCTTCGTGCAGCCCCAGTCCTGGTTCATCGACCTCACGACCGTACGGGTGGACTCATGACCCTCTCCCACACCCCGGCGACCGACCCGCCCCCGAAGTGGGGCGTCACCCTGCCGCTGCCCGGCCTGACCATCGACCGCCACCGCTTCCTCGTCGAACGGCTCCCCGACCTCGGCTACACGGACGTGTGGAGCGCCGAGGGCGGCGGCACGGACGCCTTCACCCCGCTCGCCGCCGTCGCCGCCTGGTCGTCCTCGCTGCGCATCGGCACCGGCATCGTCCCGGTGCACACCCGCGGCCCGGCCGTGCTCGCCCAGACGGCCGCCACCCTCGCCCAACTCGCCCCGGGACGCTTCCTGTTCGGCCTCGGCGCCTCCGTGCCCGCCCATGTCACCGACATCAACGGCATCCCGTTCGACGAGCCCTTCAAACGCACCCGGGACGTGCTGCGGTTCGTCACCCGGGCCCTGCGCGGGGAGTACGTCGCCGGGGACTTCGACACCTTCTCCATCAGCGGCTACCGGCTGCCGCACCCGCCCGCCGACCCGGTCAAGGTGATCCTCGGCGCCCTGCGCCCCGGCATGCTGCGCCTCGGTTTCACCGAGGGCGACGGGGCCATCACCAACCTGCTGTTCCCCGACGACGTGCCGAAGATCCTCGACGCCGTCGGGCCGCAGCCGCCGGGCAAGGAACTCGTCGTCAAGGTGTTCGTCTGCCCCACCGAGGACACCGACTACGCCCACCGCGCCACCCGGCCCTTCCTCGCCTGGATCCTCAACCGCGAGCCCTACCGCAAGTTCCACGCATGGCTGGGCCACGGCGAACTGCTGCGCGAGTCGCACGAGCGCTGGGCGGAGGGCGACACCGACGGCGCGCAGAAGGCGCTGCCCGACGAGGTCGTGGACGGCCTGTTCATCAGCGGCTCGCCCGAGGAGTGCCGCGAACGCATCCTGCGCTACCACCGGCCGGGCGTGACCACCATCCAGCTGTACGTGTCCCTGCCCCCCGAGGTCTTCGTCAGCCGGGCCCGGGTCCTGGACACCCTGACCCGGCTCGGCCCGGCCGCCGCGCACTGAGCGGCCTGGACGGACTGCCAGGCCGCCGCCAGCCGACCGGCCTGGACGCGACAGCCCGGCGCGGCCACCGCCCACCGACCCCGTCCCCGAAAGGCACCCCCGTGGAGCTCGACATACGCGGCGGAGTCCGCGCGGCGCCCGTGCCGGGCACCACCCCCGAGGAGCGCCAGGCCCTGCGCTTCGCCCCCGACCCGCGCGAGCGCGACGCCGACCCGGAGTTCGTGGCGCGCGGTGCCCGGGAGAACGAGGAGGACGGACTGGACAGCGCGCTCGTCGTGCAGTCCAGCTCCTGGCCGGACCCCTGGCTGGTGGCCTCCTGGGCGCTGGCGGCCACCAGCAGGCTGCGGGTGGCGGTGGCCCACCGGGCAGGCACCACCGCGCCGACCGTGGCCGCCCGCTCCCTGGCCACCCTGGACCGGCTCTCCGGCGGGAGGGCCGCCGCGCATGTCATCGTCGGCTCCAGCGACGCCGACGTGGCCCGCGACGGAGACACCCTCGGCAAGACGGACCGCTACCGCAGGGCGGGGGAGTACCTCGAGGTCTTCCGGCGTTCTCTGACGGAACGCCAGGACTTCGACCACGAGGGCGAGTTCTACACGGTGCGCGGCGCTCGCGCGGGGCTGCTGCCGCGGCCCCGCGCCGAGCTGCTCTCCTTCGGCGGCTCCTCACCGCAGGGCGTGGCGCTCGCCGGCCGCTTCGCGGACGTGTACGCGGTGCCGCCGCTGCCCCTGACCGCCACCCGGCGGCACATCGCCCGCGCCCACGCGGCCGCCGCGGAGCACGGCCGGACCCTGCGGATCTGGCGTCATGTCACCGTCGTCACCGCCCCCACCGACGAGGCCGCCGAGCAGCGGGCCCGCCGCATCCGCGCGGACGCGGTCCGGCTGATCTCCGGCCCGGACGCGGACCGCTGGCTGGACGCCGTACAGCTCGACCGGGACCGCGAACGCGGTCGCTCCGACGGCCGTGACCAGCTGTCCGCCTATGTCGCCCGCTCGCTGGCCGGCGCGTTCGTCGGCTCGCCCGCGACGGTCGCCGCCCGCATCGGCTGGCTGCGCGCGGCCGGCGTCGGCATCGTCCAGCTCGACATGCCGCTGGAGACCGACCAGGACCGGGAACTGCGCCGCGCGCTCGTCGCCGCACTCCGCTCCGCCTACCTCCCCTCCCGGGACCGCCGCACGGCCCACGCCCGTCGCGGCTGGTGAACCCGGGCACCAGGACGCGCTGTCGACCCCGCCCGCCTGACGGACGCCCCCTTGACACCGCCGCGTACCGGCCCGAGAGTCCAGGGAGGAGAACCTCGAGAACGGGCGGAGAAACCATGGGGCGCCTCGGGCCGGTCACCGCAGAGGTGACTCGTGTGTCCCCGCGCCCGCCGCTGCTGACCTCCCGCCGCCACATCGACCTGCAACGCGTCTGCAGCGCCATGGCCGCCCGCGGCTGAGGCCGCCCGTCGATCCGCCGCGCGTCCGCGGCGCCCGACGTCCAGGGCTGATACCGCACCCCCGCCCTCGCACCCCTCGCTGTCACGCGCGCCGTCGGCGCCGTCTTCGGCGTTCCGGGTCCGACAACACCGTCGCCGTGCGTACGTCCACGCCTTCACCCGGGGAGAACCATGTCCGTCGCACCTCTCGCCGCCCGCCCCGCGCCCTCGCTGCGCGGCCGTATCGGCCGTGACGCGCGCAGCGGCCACTACGCCGTGCCCGGCCGCTACCGCCTGTACCTGTCGACCGCCTGTCCCGACGGTCTGCGCCTCGCCGTCACCCACGCCCTGCTCGGCCTCGACGCCGTCTGCCCCGTCACCCACCTGCCCGCCGTCCCCGACCTGCCCGACGGCGGCCACTCGGCACTGCTCCCGCTCTACGAGGCCAGCGCCCACCGCCACACCGGTCCGGCCGCCGCGCCCGTCCTCGGCGACGACTGGTCCGGCCGTGTCGTCAGCGTGCACGCCCAGGACATCATGCGCGACCTCGCCCGGTGCTTCGGCGAGAGCGGCCCCGCCCTCTACCCGTGCGGGACGGAGGGGGAGTTCGAGGCCGTACGGCGGCTGTGCGCGCGAGGCGTCGAGGACGCGGCCCAGCGTGCCGGGACGGCCGGCGCGGACCCGGCCGAACGCGCCGCGGCCCTGGACGAGTTGCTGGCCGCGCTGGGGGAGCTGGAACGGCTGCTGGGCGCCGACGTGGACGTGTCGTGCCGTCAGACAAGCGCTCTGGACGTCGAGTTGTGGGTCACCCTGCTGCGGCTCGACACCGTGCACCTCCATCACCTGGACGCCGCCGCGGTGCAGCTCATCGCCGGGCACCGGACCCTGTGGGCCTATGCGCGCGGGCTGGCCGCCCACCCCGCGTTCGGGCCCCAACTGGACCTCGACGGCATCGCCCGCCGCCACCGGGCCCACTGTCAGGGCCTGGAGGCGGCCGGAGCGGCCGTCGGCATACTCGACTGGGCGGCGCACGCGGAGGCGGCCGGCCGCCGCTGAGAGTCCGTCCAGTGGACCGGCGTTGACATGTGCCGGGGCGGCTGTGTTCACTACGGCACCAGAACGGTCATGAGTGTCAGCGACAAGCCCTGGCTCGCTGGCCGGCAACCCTCGCGCCGCGGTGGGGTGCCCCAGGTGACGACCGGACCGGATCACCTTCGGTAAGCGCGAGGCCCCGAGCGGGCCGCTGAACAGAGGACGACGGACATGGACGCAGCTTCCAGGACGGCGGCAGCGCGCCGCCCCCGGGGCCGCGTCCTGCCGCCCCTGACACCGCTCGTCGCCGACCGGGCCGTCGACCTCCTGCGCGTCAGCAGCGCGCTGTGTACCGCACCGGGCCGTGCCCGCCCGCGGGGCTGACCGACTTCTCCCCGCAGGGCCCCGCAGGCCCGGACGAACACCGCCTCAGCGGTGTGCCGTTGCCCGCCCAGCCCCCGGTCCCGTGCGTTCCGCGCTCCCGCGCGCCGCCATGCCGCCGTGCCGCACCCCGCCCCGCTGGCGGGGACCGCCGCGCTGCCCCGGGGTGTCCGACCCCGCTGGAGCCCGCCATGAGTGAACCCCCAGGCGCCGCCGTCTCCCTCGCCGAGGCGACGCCCGCCGCCAGGCCCCAACGTCCCCTGGCCGCGCAGCGCGTGCTGCCGCTGCGCCGTCCCGGCCGCTGGATCGCCACCGCCGTCGTCCTCGTCCTGCTCGCCCAGTTCGTCCACGGGCTGGCGACCAACCCCTTCTACCAGTGGGACCGCTTCCGCTACTGGTTCCTGCGCCCCGTCATCCTCGACGGGCTGGTCATCACCCTCGAAGTGGCCGCGCTCAGCGCCGTCCTGGGCCTGCTCGGCGGCATCCTGCTCGCCCTCGCCCGGCTCTCCGGAAGCCCCGTGCTGCGCGCGGCGAGCTGGGTGTACACCTGGCTGTTCCGGTCCGTCCCGCTGATCGTCGTCCTGATCTTCCTGTACAACTTCAGCGCCCTCTACCAGACCCTCAGCCTGGGCGTGCCGTTCGGCCCGGCGTTCATCACCTTCGACGAGTCACGGCTCGCCACCGACCTCGCCGTGGCCGTCGTCGGCCTCAGCCTCAACGAGGCCGCCTACGCCTCCGAGGTCGTCCGGGGCGGCATCCTCTCCGTGGACCAGGGTCAGCACGAGGCGGCCGCCGCGCTCGGCCTGCCCAAGGGCTACCAGTTCCGCCGGATCGTCCTGCCGCAGGCGCTGCGCTCCATCACCCCGAACTACGTCAACCAGCTCATCGGCCTGATCAAGGCGACCTCCCTGGTGTTCTACGTGTCGCTGCTCGACCTGTTCGGCTCGGTGCAGACCATGGGCAGCACCTACCCCGGCGACATCGTCCCGCTGCTGATGGTCGCCACCGTCTGGTACCTGGTCCTCACCAGTGCCGTCTCGGTCGTCCAGTACTACGTCGAGCGGTACTTCGCCCGCGGCGCCACCCGCACCCTGCCCCCGACCCCGTTGCAGAGACTGCGCGCCGCCGCCGGCGAACTGCGCGCCCGCGCCCGCAGGGAGACCGCCGTATGACCGCCACCGCCCTCGAAGTCCACGACGTGCACAAGTGGTACGGCTCCCACCGCGTCCTCGACGGCATCGACCTCACCGTCCGCCCGGGCGAGGTCACCGTGATCCTCGGCCCCTCCGGCTCCGGCAAGTCGACGCTGCTCAGGGTCATCAACCATCTGGAGAAGCCCGAGATCGGCCATGTCAGCGTGGGCGGCGAGCTGATCGGCGTGCGCAGGCACGGCGACCGGCTCAAGGAGCTGGGGGAGCGGGCCATCCTGGCGCAGCGCGGCCGGATCGGCTTCGTCTTCCAGAACTTCAACCTCTTCCCGCATCTGACCGTCCTCGACAACGTGGCCGCGGCGCCCGTCGCGACGCGGCGGCTCTCCCGCCCCGCCGCCGAGGAACTGGCCCGTGAGCTCCTGGGCCGGGTCGGCCTCGCCGACCGCACCGGCGCCTACCCCCGACAGCTCTCCGGCGGCCAGCAGCAGCGCGTGGCCATCGCCCGCGCGCTCGCCCTGCGGCCCGGGATCATCCTGTTCGACGAGCCGACCTCGGCGCTGGACCCCGAGCTGGTCGGCGAGGTCCTCGCCGTCATCAAGGACCTGGCGACCAGCGGCACCACCCTGGTGATCGTCACCCATGAGATCGGCTTCGCCCGCGAGGTCGCCGACCGGATCGTCTTCATCGACGGCGGCCGGATCGTCGAACAGGGCCCGCCCGAGCAGGTCCTGGACCACCCGCGGCACGAACGTACCCGCGACTTCCTCGCCAAGGTCCTCTGAACCCCTCCCGCCCTCAAGGCACTTCACCCTCTCCACCGGACGACAAGGACAGCCATGCCCTCCCGCCTCTCCCGACGCGCCCTGCTCCGCGGCCTCACGGCGGCGACCGCCGCCACCGCCCTCGCCACCGGCCTCAGCGCCTGCGGAGGGGAGAGCGACGCCGCCACCACGACGACCGACAAGGCCGGCACCGTGACGATCGGGCAGCTGTCCAACGGCGCCGCGAAGCAGACCACTCTGAAGGCCGCCGAGGTCGAGTCCATCAGCGCCGAACTGCCCGCCGACGTCCGCGAGAGCGGCAAGCTGGTGATCGGCGTGGGCGCCCTGCCCGACGGCTTCCCGCCGCTCGCCTACATCGGCGAGGACCAGAGGACCCTCACCGGCGCCGAACCCGACTTCGCCCGCCTGGTCGCCGCCGTGCTCGGTCTGGAGCCCGAACTGAAGAACTCCACCTGGGAGAACATGTTCGTGGGCGTCGACAGCGGCAAGGTCGACATCGCCTTCGCCAACATCACCGACACCGAGGAGCGCAAGCGCAAGTACGACTTCGCCTCCTACCGCAAGGACGACATCGGCTTCGAGACGACGAAGAAGAGCACCTGGACCTTCGACGGCGACTACCGCGACCTCGCGGGCCTCACCGTCGCCGTCGACAACGGCACCAACCAGGAGAAGATCCTCCTGGAGTGGCAGGCGAAGCTGAAGAAGGAGGGCAAGCAGCTCACCGTCAAGCACTACGCCAGCAAGAACGCCACCTATCTCGCCCTCACCGGTGGCAAGATCGACGCCTATCTCTCCGCCAACCCGGGCGTCGCCTACCACGTCACCCAGACCGCGAACACCCCGAACGCCACCCGCAGCGCGGGCACCTACTCGGGAGCGGGAGAGAGCCTCCAGGGCCTGATCGCCGCCACCACCAAGAAGGGCAGCGGTCTGGCCGAGCCCGTCGCCGAGGCCGTCAACCACCTCATCGAGGACGGCACCTACGCCCAGTGGCTCGCCGCCTGGAACCTCTCCGACGAGGCCGTCGCCAAGTCCGAGGTGAACCCGCCCGGTCTGCCCCTCGACAACTCCTGACGGGCACTCACCAGCCGGGGCCCCGCGACCTTCGGGGCCCCGGTCCTCAGCACGGTTCTCCAGAAGGGACCCACCCGTGTCCGACACCACCCCCGCGCATCTGCACCTCGCCGTCGCCCTGGACGGCACCGGCTGGCACCCCGCGTCCTGGCGCGAGCCGGAGTCGCGGCCCCGCGAGCTGTTCAGCGCCGCCTACTGGGCCCGCCTGGTCACCGAGGCCGAACTCGGCCTGATCGACTTCGTCACCATCGAGGACGGCCTCGGCCCGCAGACCTCCCGCTTCCTCGAACCGGACGACCGCACCGACCAGGTCCGCGGCCGTCTAGACGCCGTCCTGGTCGCCTCCCGCGTCGCCCCGCTCACCTCGCACATCGGCCTGGTCCCGACGGTCGTCGCCACGCACACCGAGCCGTTCCACGTCTCCAAGGCCGTCGCCACCCTCGACCACGTCAGCAACGGCCGGGCGGGACTGCGCGTGCAGATCAGCGCCCGCCCCGACGAGGCCGCCCACTTCGGCCGCCGCACCCTGCCGCGTATCGAGGACTACGACGCCCCCGTGGTCGCCGAACTCTTCGACGAGGCCGCCGACCACGTCGAGGTCGTGCGCCGGCTGTGGGACAGCTGGGAGGACGACGCCGAGATCCGGGACGCCGCCACCGGCCGCTTCATCGACCGCGACAAGCTGCACTACATCGACTTCGAGGGACGGCACTTCAGCGTCAAGGGCCCCTCCATCACGCCCCGCCCGCCGCAGGGCCAGCCGCTCGTCACCGCCCTCGCCCACCAGACCTGGCCCTACCGCCTCGTGGCCCGCGCCGCCGACGTCGGCTACGTCACCCCGCACGACGCCGCCCAGGCCCGAGCCGTCGTCGCCGAGATCCGCGCCGAGCAGCGGGCCGCGGGCCGTGCCGACGAGCCGCTGCACATCTTCGCCGACCTCGTCGTCCTCCTCGACGACTCCGAGGCCGAGGCCGTGGCCCGCCGGGACCGGCTCGACGCCCTCGCCGGGACGCCGTACACCAGCGACGCCCGCGTGTTCACCGGCACCCCGGCCCAACTGGCCGACCTTCTCCAGGAGTTCCAGGCCGAAGGCCTGACCGGGTTCCGGCTGCGGCCCGCCGTCGCCGGGCACGACCTGCCCGCCATCACCTGGGGGCTGGTACCCGAGCTCCAGCGCCGCGGGGTCTTCCGCCACGCCTACGAGGCGAGGACCCTGCGCGGCCTGCTGGGCCTGCCCCGCCCCGCCAACCGCTACGCGGCAGTCTGAGCCGGAGGGAGACCGCACACCATGAGCAAGCCGCTGAAGCAGATCCATCTCGCCGCCCACTTCCCCGGCGTCAACAACACCACCGTCTGGAGCGACCCGCGCGCCGGCAGCCACATCGAGTTCTCCTCCTTCGCCCACTTCGCGCGCACCGCCGAACGCGCCAGGTTCGACTTCCTGTTCCTCGCCGAGGGCCTGCGCCTGCGCGAACAGGGCGGACGGATCTACGACCTGGACGTCGTCGGCCGCCCCGACACCTTCACCGTCCTCGCCGCGCTCGCCGCGGTCACCGAGCGCATCGGCCTGACCGGCACCATCAACTCCACCTTCAACGAGCCCTACGAGGTCGCCCGGCAGTTCGCCAGCCTCGACCATCTCTCCGACGGCCGCTCCGCCTGGAACGTCGTCACCTCCTGGGACGCCTTCACCGGCGAGAACTTCCGCCGCGGCGGCTTCCTCCCGCAGGAGGAGCGCTACTCCCGGGCCAAGGAGTTCCTGGCCACCGCGAACGAACTCTTCGACTCCTGGCGGGGCGACGAGATCCTCGCCGACCAGGCGAGCGGCGCCTTCCTGAGCGACGCCAAGGCCGGCGCCTTCGTCCACACCGGCGAACACTTCGACATCCACGGCCGCTTCAACGTCCCGCGCTCACCGCAGGGCCGCCCGGTGATCTTCCAGGCCGGCGACTCCGAAGAGGGCCGCGAGTTCGCCGCCTCCGACGCCGACGCGATCTTCAGCCGGTACGCCCGGCTCGACACCGGCCGCGCCTTCTACGCGGACGTCAAGTCCCGCCTCGCCAAGTACGGGCGCAGGCACGACCAGTTGCTCATCCTGCCCGCCGCCAGCTTCGTCCTCGGCGACACCGACGCGGAGGCCGAGGAGATCGCCCGCGAGGTACGGCGGCAGCAGGTCAGCGGCGCCACGGCGATCAGGCACCTGGAGTTCGTCTGGAACCGGGACCTGTCCGCCTACGACCCGGACGGACCCCTGCCCGACGTCGACCCCGACCCCGGTGAGCACCACATCGCGCGCGGCCGGGCCCAGGTCCGGATGTACCGCGACCCCCTCGCCACGGCACGGGAGTGGCGCGAACTGGCCGCCGCCAACAAGTGGTCCATCCGGGACCTGGTCATCGAGACCGGCAACCGGCAGAACTTCGTCGGCAGCCCGGCGACCGTCGCGAAGGACATCGACGACCACGTCCAGGCCGACGCGAGCGACGGCTTCATCCTCGTCCCGCACATCACGCCGGGCGGACTGGACGAGTTCGCCGACAAGGTCGTCCCCCTGCTCCAGGAGAAGGGCGTCCACCGCACCGACTACGAGGGCACCACCCTGCGCGACCACCTGGGACTGGACCATCCCGACGCGGCCGTCCCCGGCCACCGGGCGGCGTCCTAGACCCGAGGCCGTCGGCCACCGGGCCGCGTCCTGGGCCCGGCGCGCGGGGCAGGCGGGGGTCCGACGACAGGGCCCGGGGGCCGGACACGCGAAAGCCCCGCACCTCCCTCGTGGTGCGGGGTTCCCGCGCGCGGCCGGGGCCCGTCCCCCTCCCCCGAAGGAGACGGGCCCCGGCCGCTCCCCGGTGCCGGACTGTGTGGTCCTGCCTCCGTGCGGAACGGTGTCGTACGGTCGCCGCGGCGGTGCCGTCACCAGCACATGACCGCTGTCTCACCCGGCCCCCAGCCGGAGTACAGGCGCACGCGGACGACGTAGCGCCGGCCCTTGACGAGCCGGGCCCCGATCCGGGCGTTGCGCGAGCTGCCGCCGTCGTCGTCGGCGGCGAGATAGCGGGGTTCGCCGTCGCGCTCCTCGAAGAGCACCACGACGGTGTCGCAGTCGCCGAACGCGGCGACGGTGTACTCGCGCGTCTCGGCGGGTTCGAGCGTGAAGTCGGCCTGCTCACCCGGCCCGAGCCTCAGCGGGGCCGACCGGAACGGCACCAGGGCCGGACGCGCCGCGAGCGGCGGGTACCAGCGGAGCGCGAACTCCTTGTCCGCGGGAGACAGCGTCCCCGGCGGGTTCAGACCGCCGCGGAACTCCTCCGGCTCCAGGATCAGCCCCGGCGGGAACGCGAACTCCATGACCGACTGCGGGTCCCAGACCGAGCCGTTGACCTCGGCCGGACTCAGCTTGCGCAGGATGTTGTCCCGGGTGGTCTCCCGGCTCCAGTGGTGCGGCGGCCCCGCCAGCTCGGCACAGACGGCCTCGTCGTCCCAGTGGATGGCGGCGTACGGGTTCTGGTGCTCGTGCTGCATGCCCAGCGCGTGCCCGATCTCGTGCAGCGCCGTGCCGTGCCCGCCGGACGCGGTCAGGTCCCAGCCGAAGTTCATGGTGCGGTCGTTGATGCCGGTGCGCAGGGCGTCCTTGCCGATCGCCGACCAGGAGCCGTCGCCGAGCTGGAACCCGACGCGCAGCTCGGCCTCCGAACGGTCGGCGACCTCCACGAAGCTCAGCCCGATCCCGAGGTCGTGCCACTCGCCGAAACCGGCGCGCACCACGTCCCGTTGCCGCTCGGAGCCGACCCAGGACACCCGCCGGGTCTCCCCGGACCCGGGAACGGGGATCACGGACGCGTCGGCCTGGCCGTCGAAGAAGCAGTAGTGCAGGACCGTGCCGTTCACCCACATCCGCCGGCCGCCCACGAGCGCGCCCAGCCGCTCGGCCCCCAGCCCCGCGGTGAAGGCGGGGGCCGGTGCCTGCGTGAGCGAGCAGTAGCGTCCGGTCATGCGAGAAGCCTGCCGCCGTACCGCGGGCCCGCGCCTGAGTCGGGGTCTACTCAAGTCCGCCTGTATCAGAAGTGAGTACGCGGACTCCTCTTGTCGTGACGAGTTTCGAGACGGCCATCGAGAACGTGACGCCCTTCGGGACGGAGGCGTCCGGTGCGGCGGCGGGTACGCCCGGCCGCGCGGGAACATCCGGCGGGGCCGGGTCGCCCGCCGAGTCCGCCGGACCATTCGAGCGTGACCCCAGGACCCTCGACATGCCCTGGCCGTTCACCGGCCGGGAGGACGAAGTCGAGCTGGTCCGCCGTTCGTCGACGGCCGCGCGCCACGGCATCGTCGTCACCGGCCCGGCCGGCTGCGGCAGGTCCCGGCTGGTGGAGGAGGCACTGCGGGGCACCGACCGCGTCCGGGCCGCGGGCACGCCGGACACCCGTGACACGCACTTCGCCGCGTTCGCCCACCTGCTCCCGGAGGCCGTCACCCTGCACGGCGCCGTGCGGCTGCTCTCCGGGGTCCGGCTGCTGGTCGTCGACGACGCCCACCTCCTCGACGACGCCTCCGCCGCGCTCGTCCACCAGCTCGCGGTGCACGCCCGCACCCGGCTCGTCGTGGTCGCCACCGACCACGCGCCCGCCCCCGACGCCGTACGACGGCTGTGGACCGGCGATCTGCTGCCCCGCCTCGCCCTCGGCCCCCTGCCCCACGACGAGACCGCCGAGCTCCTCACGGCCGGCGCGGGCGGCCCCGTGGAGCCCCTCACCGCGCGCCGACTGCACCGTCTGTGCGGCGGCGACCTGCGGCTGCTGCGGGACCTGGTGGGCGCTGTCCGCGCCCGGGGCCTGCTCACCCCCGACCCGGCCACCGGCGAACGCGCCTGGCGCGGCCCGCTGCCGCTGACCGCCGCCGTCCGGGAGCGGGCCGCCGCCGTCCTCGGCCGCGCCGAGCCCGCCGAGCGCGAGACGCTCGACCGCCTCGCCTTCGCCGAACCCCTGCCGCTGGCCTCCGACGCCTGTGACCTGGACGTCCTCGAACGGCTCGAGGCCGACGGCCTGATCGAGGTCACCGAGCCCGCCCGGGGCGGCTACGCCGTCCGCCTCGCCCACCCCCTGCACGGCCCGGCCCTGCGCGCCGCCGCCGGACGGCTGCGCGCCGGACGGCTCGCCCGTGCGCCCGAGGAGATCGGCCTCGCCCTGAAGACCGAGGCCGCCGCACTGGAGCGCCGCGTCGAGCGGGCCGACGTACGCGACACTCCGACACCGGCGGGGGAGTGGCTGGCCGAGTCGGGCGAGCCGGTGCCCGCCGCCTACGCCGCCGTACGCGCCCGCTACTGCCGGCTGCGGGGAGAACTGCGCGACGCCTCCGCCTGGGCCCGTCAGGGACTGCGGCACACACCCGGCGACGAGGCCTGCCACCTGGAACTCGTCCTGAGCGAAGCCCAGTCGGGCATCGTGGGCGAGGACGAGACCGACGAGCCCCGAGGCGGTGGAGGCCGCGGTGGAGGTCGCGCCGCCGCCTGGCGTGCCGCCGCCCGGGGCGACCTGGACGCCGCCCTCGAAGCCCTGGACGGCGAACGGCCCTACGACGCCGTACGCCTCGGCGCGCCCGAGCTCGCGGCCGAACTGCCCTGCTCCGCACAGGTTTTCCAGGACCACGCCGATGCGCTCTCCCGCGCCGACGGCCCCGCGCTGGACGGGGCCGCCGAGGCCCTGAGGGAGCGCGGTTTCCTGCTGTTCGCGGCGGAGGCGCACGCCCAGGCCGTACGGGCACACCGCGACCCGCTCGCCGCGCGCACCTCACGCACCCGGGCCGTCGCCCTGGCCCGTCGCTGCCAGGGCGCCCGCACCCCGGCGCTGACCGGGCTGGTGCTCGGTGAACTCACCGCCCGCCAGCGGCAGATCGTCACGCTGGCGGCGGCCGGACTGAGCAACCGGCAGATCGCCGAGCGCCTCACCCTGTCCGTGCGGACCGTCGGCAACCACCTCTACAGCGCCTACACCCGCCTCGGCGGCGACCGGCGGAACCTGCCGGGCAGGACGACGGCTCCGGAGAGCAAGTCCGCCTGAGGTGGCGTGTGTTGACGGCTCACGCGGCACGATCCGCACGGCATAGTGGGGCCTGCTCGAAGCGCCGTTGCGCCGGTCTCCCCGCAACCCGCCGCCCCGTCGAGGGCATGAGTCGAGGGAGACCGTTCAGTGGATCCGGGAAGGCCGCGCCATTGCCGCGAGTGTCCTTATGACGGTTCCGGCAGTGCACGGCCCGGAATAGAGGTGTGACGAGCACGACCGAGGGCCTCCACCGGGCCTCGGTCACCTCCGGCACCGGGCCTCGGCCACCTCCGGCACCGGGCCTCGGTCACCTCCGGCACCGGGCCTCGTAAACCCACCGGCACCGGCCCTCGGTCACCCACCATCCCGCGCCCCGGACCGCACATGGCCCCCACCCCGGACCACCACACCAGGCCCGCACCCCCGGACCACACCAGGTCCGCACCCGGGCCCCGCCCTCATGCCGCGCCGAACGCCGTGAACGCCCACCCCGTCGCCTGGTGCACCGCGTCGTCCGGTACCGCGGCCCGCGCGTCCCGCAGCGCCTCCGCCAGCGACAGCCCGGCCGCCAGCCCCTTGTGCAGGGCCAGCATCAGCGGCACCACCGCCTCGTCGTTCACGGGCGCGCTGCACGCCACCACGCCCGCGGTGCCCAGCGGCAGCAACGCCGTGACCAGACCCAGGAGTTCGTCCGCCCCGACGGAGGCGAACCGGGCGGTGTCGCAGCAGGACAGGATGATCCGGTACGGGCTGCGGTCCAGACGCTCGAAGTCATGGACGACGATCGGGCCGTCGGCCATGCGCAGAGAGGAGAACAGCGGACTGTCCGCCCGGAAGGCGCCGTGCGCGGCGATGTGCGCCAGCGCCGCCCCGTCGAGTTCCCTGAGGACCCTGGGCGCCCGCGCCTCGTCCTGCTCCAGGACCGTCGGAGCGCCGTAACGGCCCGCGAGCTCGGGCACCTCCGCGCCACCGGTGGCGAGACCGGGCCCGCGCACCAGCACATGCCGCCCGCCGGGCGGGGGAGCCGTCTCGTGCGCCCGCAGCCAGCTGCCCGCCGACGGCGACACGCTCAGCACCCGCTCGCGCAGCGACGGCAGCAGCGCCCACGGCACCCGGTGCAGCCGGCCCGGCGGCACGATCACGACCGGCCCGCCGCCCAGCTGCGCCGCCGCGGGGCCGAGCAGCAGCTCCTCCAGGCGCCGCCCCATGGCCTCCACCAGCGGCAGCCGGGCCTCCGCCCCGGGATGCGCCAGCCGTCGCAGCCCCGCCTGCACATGCTCGGCCTCGGCCACCGCCTCGGCCAGCAGCCCCGCCTCGAACCGCCGTACCCGCCCGCCGCCGCACAGCAGCACATGCACCCGGCCGTCGACCACCGCCAGCTCCACCAGCCGGGTCCCGCCCAGCGCCGCCAGCAGCCGGGCCACGTCGAACCGGTCACCGCCGCCGGGCGCGTCGCCGCGGATGTGCAGGGTCAGCGAGCGGATCTCCCGTTCCAGCCGCCGCTGTTCGCGCTCCAGCGCCGGGACCGGCCGCCCCTCCATCCGGGCGGCCTCCGCGCGCGCCGCGATCTCCCGGAAGGCCGTCAGCCCGCGCTGGAGCGCAGGGTCGCCCGGCGGCCGGGTGGGCGGCGCGGACAGTGCCGTCGCGCGCCACCTCTCGCTCCACTGCAACAGCCGCCGTGAGCCGCCCGCCGCCAGCGAGGCCCCCTGCGCCAGTGCCGCCAGCTCCGCTCCCTGCTCGGTCGCCCGCGCCCGCAGCTCCGAGGCGCCGAGGGTGGTCCGGTGGTCGTCCAGCACGGCCAGACCGCGCCGGCACGCCTCCAGCACCCCCCGCCCCGAACCGGCGGCCTGGGCGCGCAGCGCCTGCGCAGCCCAGCCCGTGATCCGCGCCAGCGGCGGACCGCCGTGCCGACTGCGCGCCGCCGCGGCCAGATGCCGTTCGGCGTCCTCCCGCCAGCCCAGCTCCAGGGCGATCCGGCCCGCGAGCAGCGAGGCCTCCGGCGCCGAGGGCGCGCCGAAGGACGCCAGCCGCTCGGCCACCGCGGCCGCGTCCGCCACCATCCGGCCCGCGTGCCGGCCGGCCGCCACCCGCGCCTCGATCAGCACCAGCCGGGCGTGCGTCTCCCACCACGTGCGCCGCTGGCCGGCGAACAGCCGCACCGCCAGCGCCGCGCGCGCGATCGCCGTGTGCGGGTCACCCGCCAGCCGGGCCGCGCGGGCCGCCGCCAGCAGCAGCTCCGCCTTGCGCGTGGACTGGCCGCCGATCCCGTCCAGCGCCGCGATCGCCGCGTCCGCCTCGGCCAGCGCCTCCGGCGCGAGTCCCGCCGCCATCAGCACCTCGCAGCGCCTGATGTTCAGCATGAACGTCGGTGTGCCCAGCGCCGCGTAACGTCCCTCGGCCTCGTCCAGCAGCCGCAGCGCCGCGGGGATGTCCCCGGCGCGGAACGCCGCGAGGCCCCGGCTCTCCACCGCGTCCGCCTTGTCGTGCTCCTGGCCCGTGGTGTCCCACAGCGCCTCCGCCGCCGTGAAGTCGGCGTCCGCCCGGTCCACCGCGCCCAGCGCCAGATGCACGGTGGCCCGCAGCGTCAGCGCCCGCGCCGTCCAGATCACGTCGTCCGCCTGCCGCAGCACCGGGATCGCCCGCCGTACGTCCTCCAGGGCCCGCCGGTGGTGCCCCAGTACCCACCAGGCGTACGCCCGGCGGTACAGCACGCGCGCGCGGGTGTGACCGCTGCCGCGCCGTACGCCCCGCTCGAACGCGGCGAGCCCCTGCCGGGTGCGCCCCGCGTGCACCAACGCGACCCCCAGCGTGCCCAGTACGTCCGCCTCACGCTCCGCCGAGTCCGCGCGCGCCGCGCAGTCCCGCGCCCGGCGCAGATGGTGCAGGGCCAGCCGCAGATCACCGAAGTCCCGCTGCCAGATGCCGATGACCTGGTGGGCCACGGAGGCGTGCAGCGGCGGCGCGTCCGACGTCAGCACGCCGCGCGCCCGCGCGAGAGCCTCGTTCGGGGCGGCGAACACCATCGGCAGCAGTTCGAGCACCGTGTCGCTTCCCGCTGTCACGCAACGGATGGTAGTGCTCCGCGGAACCGTGTCACATGGCCCGGGGGTCTGTATCAGGCAACGGACCCGCGGCTCTGTCTGACGACACGTGCCCCACTGGGAGGACCCGCCATGGCACCACAGCGATTCCACGAGCAGTTCGACCAGATCCAGCGCTCGCTCCCCGACGTCCCCCTTGCCATGGGACCGGACGACTCCGCCGAGTTCATCTACGAGCAGGGAGTCGTCCTCGCCCGCGACGGGGAGGAGGCCCGGCTCGTCGAGGACACCGTGCGCGCCCACTTCACCGAGGCGCCCGGACTGACCGCCGACACCATCCGCCGCGCGGGCCCGCGCACCAACCGCTCCGGCATCACCCGTATCCAGGTCGGCGACCCGGGCCAGGGCCTGCGCGCCGGCGGCGGCGACCGCGAAGTGGCCGCCGCCCTGCGGTCGTTGCGCCAGGCCGAGGGCCGCGCCGGACGCCGTCTGGTCAGCCGCAACCACCTGGTGTCCATCGCCGTCAACGCCTGCCCGGGCGACGAGCCCGAGCCCGTCGCCCGCACCGAGGCCCCCAACCCCGGTCTGGACACCACCCCTTACGACCCCGGGACCGCGGTCGGCGTCCTGGTCGTCGACACCGGCCTGATGAACGACTACCGCTCCTACCAGCCCCTGGCGCACACCCGGGGCGACGCGCAGACCCGGGAGACCGACGACCAGGGCATACTCCAGCAGTACGTCGGCCACGGCACGTTCATCGCCGGGCTCGTCGCGGCCGTCGCGCCCAACACCGAGATCACCGTGAGCAACGCGCTGACCGACGCGGGCGCCATCCTGGAGTCCGAGTTCGGCGAGAAGCTGTTCGAGGCCGTCGACCACAGCGGCTGGCCCGACATCCTCTCCCTGTCGGCCGGCACCTCCAACGGCCGCCTCGACGGGCTGCTCGGCGTCGAGAACTTCATGGCCGAACTCCTCCAGCAGCGAACCCTGCTGGTCGCCGCCGCCGGCAACAACGGCAGCGCCACCCCCTTCTGGCCCGCCGCCTACTCCAGCCTGCCCGCCTACGAGCACGCCGTGCTCTCCGTCGGAGCCCTGCGCGGCGACGGCGAGTTCGGCGCCTGCTTCTCCAACCACGGCCCCTGGGTGCGCGCCTACGCCCCCGGCGAGCGCCTCACCAGCGCTTTCACCGGCTTCAACACCCCCGTGCCGTACGTCTACCAGCACTCCACCTACGAGACCTGCCGCTACGGCTTCACCTACGCCTGCACCTGCCAGGCCCCCAGCCACACCGGCGAACTGACCGAGCGGCAGACCAACGGCAGCGGCAAGCCCGACCAGGTGATGTTCGACGGCTTCGCGAGCTGGAGCGGCACCTCCTTCGCCACCCCGGTCGTCGCCGGGATGGTCGCCGCCCATATGACCGCCCACCAGCTGGCCGACCCGCGTCTGGCCCGGCAGCAACTGCTGGCCGCCAACACCGAGTTCGCCGAGGTGCGGGGCGCGCACGTGCCTGCGCTGCGCCCGGCCGGGTGGCGCGCGGTGCCCGTCGCGCCCACCGCGTGAGGCCCGGATGAGGATCGGAGCATGCCCCTCCACGGCGTACGATGACAGGCCGTACACGAGGGGTGGGGCCGTGGACCGTGCAGATGTCGGCGCGCTCGTCCAGTCCGCCGTCGAGGGTGACGCGGCGGCCTGGAAAGCGCTGGTGGAGGGCATGAGCCCGCTGGTGTGGTCAGTGGTGCGCGCGCACCGGCTGTCCGACGCCGACGCGCACGAGGTCTACCAGACCGTGTGGTTCCGTTTCGCCCAGCATCTGGGGCGGCTGCGGGAACCGGACAAGGCGGGCTCGTGGCTCGCCAGCACGGCGCGGCACGAGAGCCTGAAGGTCATCAAGAGCCTGAAGCGGCTGACCCCCACCGACGACCCGCAGCTCCTGGACCGGGTCAGCGAGGACCGCACGCCCGAGCAGTCGGTGCTGGACTCCGAGGAGGCGGCCGCCGAGACCGAGCGGATCCGCCGTATGTGGCAGGAGTTCGAGGCCCTCGGCGACCGCTGCCGGCAACTGCTGCGGGTGCTCATGGCCTCGCCGCCGCCCACGTACCAGGAGGTGTCCGCGGCCCTGGGGATCGCCGTGGGCAGCATCGGACCGCTGCGCCAGCGCTGCCTGCGGCGGCTGCGCGCCCGAATCGACGCACGGGGAGCGCTGTGAACGGCCACCACATCGACGACAACGGCCACGACGACGAAGCCAGCTACGACAGCGAGGCCGGCCACGACAACGACGACCTGGGGGAGGACGCCTTCGACACGGGGCTGCTGGAGGAGGAGCTGCGGCGCGCCGCGGCCGTCCTCGACCCGGTCCCGGCCGCGCTGCGGCAGATCGCCGTCGAGGCGTTCCTGCTGCACGACCTGGACGCCCGGGTCGCCGAGCTGACCTTCGACTCGCTGGTCGACTCCATTCCGGTGAGGGGAGCGGGCGACCCGCCGCGGATGCTGACCTTCCGGGCGGGCGACCTGACGGTCGACATCGAGGTGACCGGGGAGGGCCTGATGGGGCAGGTGATCCCGCCCCAGCCGGCCGGCATCGAGGTGCTGGGCGGGCCGCATCCCTCCACGCCCGACACGCTCGCCGCGGACGCGCTGGGCCGCTTCAGCAGCGACGTGGCCCCGTCGGGGCCGTTCGCGCTGCGGCTGCGGGCCGGCGGTCAGGTGGTGGTCACGGAGTGGCTGCGCGCCTGACACCCGGGTCCGGGCCCTGACACCGTACGGTCACCAGGTGCACGGCAGGCTGCGCGGTCCCCGGAGCGTCGTCCTGGTCCGCCAGGGCACGTCCTCGGCGGGGACCGCCAGCCGCAGGCCGGGCAGCCGGTCGAGCAGGGTGTCGACGAGCAGCTCGGCCTGCATCCGGGCCAGCGCCGCGCCCGTGCAGTGGTGGGTGCCGTTGCCGAAGGCCAGATGCGCGTTCGGCTCCCGGTCGGGGTCGATGCGCAGCGGGTCGGGGAACACCGAGGGGTCCCGGTTGGCCGCGAGGTAGGAGACGTACACCGGCTCCCCGGCGCGGATCCGGTGGCCGGCCACCTCGACGTCCTCCAGCGCGATCCGCGCCGGGCCGACGCTGCTGCGGTGCGGGACGTACCGCAGCAGCTCGTCGACGACCCGGCCGCGCTCCTCGGGCGCCTCGCGCATCCGGCGCAGCAGATCGCGCCGGGTGAGCAGCAGGTAGAGCATCTGCCCGCAGTTGTGGGTGACCGCCTCGCCGCCGGTCTGGAGCGGTCCGGCCAGGCCCACCGCCTCCTCCTCGCCGACCTCGCCCCGTGCGACGGCCCGGCCCAGCATCGCGTACACGTCGTCGCCGTCGCTGCCGGCGCGGGCCCGCACGGTCTCGCTGATCCATCCGCACAGCTCGCCCCTGGCCCGCTCGGCGGCCTCGGCGTCACCGGCGGCGATCTCCCGGGTCCAGGAGCGCACCCGCGGCCGGTCGGCCGCGCCCACTCCCATCACCTCGCCGACCACGGCGACCGGGAACGGCTCCAGCACCCGCTCGACCAGATCGGCCGGCGGCCCCTGGCCCACCACGTCGTCCACCAGCTCGTCGAGGAGCTCCTGCGCCCTCGGCCGCAGCCGCTTCGCCGCGTCGGTGGTGAACGCGTCCGCGACCGCCTCGCGCAGCCGGTCGTGGTCGGGCTGGTCGGTGAACGCCAGTGAACCGGGGCGGGGCCCGAAGTGCCTTGTCGTCCGGGTGGTCTGACGTCGAGTCAGCTCGGCCCGGCCGAACCGCGGGTCGTCGGTGATCTGCCGGACGTCCTGGTAGCGGGTGGCCAGCCACGCCCAGCCCTCGCCGTGCGGCAGGGTGATGCGGGCCAGCGGGCCCTCGCTCATCAGCAGGTCCAGCACCGGGTCGAAGTCCGTGCCCGGCACGTCCAGCGCGGGCCAGTTGCGCACGGTCGGCGGCGCCTGCCCGGTCAGCGTGGTGGTCTCCTCGGTCATGCCCTCACCCTCGCCGCCCCGGCGCCGCCTGTCGCGCGGGAGTGCTCCAGCCGGTTACCTCGGCACCGCGTCCACCAGACGGGCCAGCGCCTCGGCGAGCGGGGCGAGTCCGGGACCGGCCGGTCCGCCCGGCTCGGTCATGTACGTGTCCCGGCGGATCTCCACCATCAGCGCCGCCACCCGCGGATCGCGCCCGTAGTACTCCAGCGGCACGTACGTCCCCGCGAACGGGCTGTCCAGCCCCGTCTCCCCGATGCCCGCGAACGCCTCCCGCGCCGCCGCGAGAAGCTCCGGCGGGGTGTGGAAGGAGTCGGTGCCCAGACACACGGGCGGCCGCGGCCCGGCGCCGTGCAGCTCGTAGGGCAGGGCCTTCGCGGGATAGGAGTGGAGGTCGACGATCACGGCCCGCCCGGTGGCCTCGAGCCGGTCGGCCACGGCGTCGGCCATGGCCCGCGCGTACGGCCGGAAGTACCGCTCGAGCAGCGGCTCCGGGTCCGTGTCCGCCTCCCGCAGCACCTCCTTGTGCGTGGTGCGGGTGTACACGGCCCCCATGCCGGCGGCGAGCATCTCCTCGCGCTCGTCCGGGAACCGCTCGGGGTCCACCACCAGCCGCGACAGCCCGTTCACGAACCGCCAGGGCGTCAGGCCCGCGAGCTGCGCGGCCGCGGCCGCGACGCCGTCCGTGTGGGCGTCGGTGATGTGGTCCAGCTCTCGCTCCAGCGCCGCGTCGTCGAGCACGATCCCGGCCCGTACCTCGGCGGGTATCGCGCGCGCCGCGTGCGGCACGTGCAGCAGGACGGGCGAGTCGGGGGCGCCGGGCAGGACGGCGTAGGACATGCGAGGTCTCCCAGGTCGTACGGGCGGGCGGCGGGGCAGACGACTCCGCCCCGGCCGGGCGGTTGCACCGGTCGGGGCGGAGTCGTCGGGTGTGCCGGGAGGCGTCAGCTCAGGGACGCGAGCGCCGCGTTCCAGGTGGCGGAGGGACGCATCACGGCGGCGGCCTTGGCCGGGTCGGGCTGGTAGTAGCCGCCGATGTCGGCCGGCTTGCCCTGGACGGCGTTCAGCTCGTCGACGATCTTCGACTCGTTCGCGGCGAGGGACTCGGCGAGCGGGGCGAAGGCCTTCGCCAGCTCGGCGTCGTCGGACTGCTGCGCCAGCTCCTGGGCCCAGTAGAGGGACAGGTAGAAGTGGCTGCCGCGGTTGTCGATGCCGCCGACGCGACGGGTCGGGGACTTGTCCTCGTTGAGGAAGGTCGCCGTGGCGCGGTCCAGGGCGTCGGCGAGGACCTTGGCCTTCGGGTTGTCGGTGGCGGCCGCGTACTGCTCCAGGGACGGGACCAGCGCGAAGAACTCACCGAGGGAGTCCCAGCGCAGGTAGTTCTCCTTGACCAGCTGCTGGACGTGCTTCGGCGCGGAGCCGCCGGCGCCCGTCTCGAACAGGCCGCCGCCCGCCATCAGCGGGACGACCGACAGCATCTTGGCGCTGGTGCCCAGCTCCAGGATCGGGAAGAGGTCGGTGAGGTAGTCGCGCAGGACGTTGCCGGTCACCGAGATGGTGTTCTCGCCGCGGCGGATGCGCTCCACCGACAGCTTGGTGGCCTCGACCGGGGCGAGGACGCGGATGTCCAGGCCGTCGGTGTCGTGCTCGGCCAGGTACGCCTCGACCTTGGCGATCAGGTTGGCGTCGTGCGCACGGGTCTCGTCCAGCCAGAAGACGGCCGGGTCGCCGGTGGCGCGGGCGCGGGTGACGGCCAGCTTGACCCAGTCGCGGATCGGGGCGTCCTTGGTCTGGCAGGCGCGGAAGATGTCGCCCTCGGAGACCGGCTGCTCGATCACGACGTTGCCGGCCCGGTCGACCAGGCGGACCGTGCCCGCGGTGGCGATCTCGAAGGTCTTGTCGTGGGAGCCGTACTCCTCGGCCTTCTGCGCCATCAGGCCGACGTTCGGGACGGAGCCCATGGTCGACGGGTCGTAGGCGCCGTTCGCGCGGCAGTCCTCGACCACGGCCTGGTAGACACCGGAGTAGGAGGAGTCCGGCAGCACCGCGAGGGTGTCGGCCTCCTGGCCGTCCGGGCCCCACATGTGGCCGGAGGTGCGGATCATGGCCGGCATCGAGGCGTCGACGATGACGTCGGACGGCACGTGCAGGTTGGTGATGCCCTTGTCGGAGTCGACCATCGCCAGAGCCGGGCCCTCGGCGAGCTCGGCGTCGAAGGACGCCTTGATCTCGGCGCCGTCCGCCAGCGACTCCAGGCCCTTGAGGATGCCGCCGAGACCGTCGTTCGGGGACAGACCGGCGGCGGCCAGCGCCTCGCCGTACCGGGCGAAGGTCTTCGGGAAGAACGCGCGCACGACATGGCCGAAGACGATCGGGTCGGAGACCTTCATCATCGTGGCCTTCAGGTGCACGGAGAACAGCACGCCCTCCGCCTTGGCGCGGGCGACCTGCGCGGTCAGGAACTCGCGCAGGTGGGCGACGCGCATCACGGAGGCGTCGACGACCTCACCGGCGAGCACCGGTACCGACTCGCGCAGCACGGTGGTGCCGCCGTCCTCGGCCACCAGCTCGATGCGCAGCGCGCCGTCCTCGGCGATCACCGCGGACTTCTCGGTGGAGCGGAAGTCGTTCTCGCCCATCGTCGCCACGTTGGTCTTCGACTCGCCGGACCAGGCGCCCATGCGGTGAGGGTGGGTCTTGGCGTAGTTCTTCACCGAGGCGGGGGCGCGGCGGTCGGAGTTGCCCTCGCGCAGGACCGGGTTCACGGCGGAACCCTTGACCTTGTCGTAGCGGGCCTTGATCTCCCGCTCCTCGGCGGTCTTCGGGTCGTCCGGGTAGTTCGGCAGCGCGTAGCCCTGGCCCTGGAGCTCGGCCACGGCGGCCTTGAGCTGCGGGATGGAGGCCGAGACGTTCGGCAGCTTGATGATGTTGGCCGCGGGCGTCTTCGCCAGCTCGCCCAGCTCGGTCAGCGCGTCCGGGATGCGCTGGTCCTCGTCGAGGTACTCCGGGAACACCGCGATGAGGCGCCCGGCCAGCGAGATGTCCCGGGTCTCCACGGAGACACCCGCCTGCGAGGCGTAGGCCTGGACCACCGGCAGGAAGGAATACGTCGCCAGGGCCGGGGCCTCGTCAGTGTGCGTATAGATGATGGTCGAGTCAGTCACCGGGTGCTCCGCTCCACGTCTGCAACATTGCTCGACATCAAGATATCTCGTGATCGGCCGCGCCTCGACAGGGGTCCGGCCGGATGCCGCCACGGATCGCTTGCACCGGGACGCAACCGGGGAGGGTGATCTTGCGGTCATGAAGGGTGATCGTCATCTCATCCGAGACGGCCGGACATGACCAGCCGGCCGCCCGAGTGAAAGCGGACCATGAGATATCGCAGCAGAGTGACCGCCCCGGCCGCCCTGATCGGCACCGCCGTGGCACTGAGCGCCGGCAGCACCGCCCACGCCGCCACGGGGAAGCGCCCGAAGAACCCGCCCGTCCAGGGCCCCGAGACCCTCGGTGACCCCGTCTTCCCGAGCCTCGGCAACGACGGCTACCGCGTGTGCGGCTACCACCTGGACCTGGTCTGGGACGCCACGACCCGGCTCGTCGGCGCCACCGCCCGGCTGACCGTCCGGACCACGCAGGCGCTCAGCCGCCTCTCCCTCGACGCCCTCGGCCTCGACATAGCGGCCGTCCAGGTGGACGGCACCGACGCGGCGTACGCCCAGGAGGGCGAGAAGCTGCGGATCACCCCCGCGACGGCCCTGCGCGCGCGCCGGTACGCCGAGATCACCGTCCGGTACACGGCCGACCCGCGCCGCGCCCTCGCGCACACCGCCTGGGTGCCCACGCCGGACGGCTTCGCGGTCTGCCCGCAGCCGAACTCGGCGCACACCCTCTTCCCCTGCAACGACCACCCGGTGGACAAGGCGGACTTCACCTTCCGCATCACCGTCCCCGCCGGACTGCGCGGCGTCGCGAGCGGCTCGCTCGTCTCCACCGAGGACCTCGGCGACGGCCGGACGGCGTACACCTACACCTCGCGTGAGCCGATGGCCACCGAGCTGGTGCAGATCACCGTCGGCGACTACACGGTCAGGGAGCGCTCCGGCCCCCACGGACTGCCCCTGCGCGACGTCGTCCCGGTCGCCCGCGCCGCCGCGCTGGAACCCGCGCTGGCCCTCACCCCCGACCTGGTGAGCTGGATCGAGGCGCGGCTCGGCGCGTACCCGTTCGAGACGTACGGCCTGCTGCCGTGCAACTCCGACGACCCGGCCGCGTTCGACTTCACCGGCCTGGAGACGCAGACCCTCACGCTCTACAAGCCGAACTACCTGCTCCAGGCCGAGCCGAAGATCGCCTCGCACATGATGCACGAGCTCGTGCACTCCTACTTCGGCAACAGCGTCAGCCCCGCCACCTGGGCCGACCTGTGGCTGAACGAGGGCCACGCCGACTTCTACGGCCTGCTCTACCGCTACGAGCGCGGCTGGGCCGACTCCCTCGGGCTGACCACGATGGAAGCCCGGATGAAGGACACGTACGCGCGCGGCGACCAGTGGCGCAGGTCCTCCGGCCCGGTCGCCGCGCCGAACGAGGCCAACCTCTTCGACAGCCAGCGCTACCTCGGTGGCGTGCTCGTCCTGTACGCCCTGCGGCAGCAGGTCGGCGAGGCGGTCTTCCACACGATCGAGCGCACCTTCCTGGAGCGGTTCCGGGGCCGCTCCGCCTCGACCGAGGACTACATCACCGTCGCCACGCAGGCCGCCGGCCAGGACCTCTCCGGCTTCCTGCGGGACTGGCTCTACGGCACCAGGACCCCGCGGATGCCCGGCCACCCCGACTGGACGGTGACGCCGGTGAGTTCGGCGCTCACCGCCCCGCACAGCCGCAGGGGCGGGCACTACCACGAGAACTCGGCGACCCTCTGAGCCGTGGCGTGACGGCCCGGTGAGCCGTCAGTCGAGCCGGGCGGAGGACACTTCGCCCGGCTCGGCGGCGCCCGCGCGCTGGTGCGGGATTACCACCGCGCCCTGCTCCAGCGACACCGTGCGGGTGGGCGCCGGGATACGGATGCCCTCCGCGCGGTAGCGGCGGTGCAGCCGCTTGATGAACTCGTGCTTGATCCGGTACTGGTCGCTGAACTCGCCCACACCCAGGATGATCGTGAAGTTGATCCGCGAGTCGCCGAAGGTGTGGAACCGCACCGCCGGCTCGTGCTCCGGCAGCGCCCCGGTGATCTCCCGCATCACCTCGGCGATCACCTCGACGGTCACCCGCTCCACGTGTTCCAGGTCGCTGTCGTAGGCCACGCCCGCCTGGAGGAGGATCGTCAGCTCCTGCTCGGGGTGGTTGTAGTTCGTCATGTTCGTCCCCGCCAGCTGCCCGTTGGGGATGATGACGAGGTTGTTGGAGAGCGAACGGATCGTGGTCTGACGCCAGTTGACGTCGGTCACATAACCCTCCTCGCCGCTGCTCAGCCGGATGTAGTCGCCCGGCTGCACGGTCTTGGAGGCGAGGATGTGGATGCCCGCGAAGAGATTGGCGAGCGTGTCCTGAAGGGCCAGCGCGACGGCCAGACCGCCCACACCGAGGGCGGTGAGCATCGGGGCGATCGATATGCCCAGCGTCTGGAGCACGACCAGGCCGCCGATGGCCAGCACCACGACCCGGGTGATGTTCACGAAGATCGTGGCCGAACCGGCGACCCCGGAGCGGGACTCGGTCACCGTACGCACCAGACCGGCGACCACCCGCGCGGCGGCCACCGTCGCCGCGACGATCAGCAGCACGGTCAGCGTCTGGTTCACATGCCGCTGCACGGTCCTCGTGAGCGGCAGCACGGCCCCCGAGGCCGCCGCGCCGCCCAGTACGGCGGCCCACGGCAGGACCGTGCGCAGGCCGTCCACGATCACGTCGTCGCCGCCCCAGCGAGTGCGGTCGGCCTGCTTGCCCAGCCAGCGCAGCACGACGCGCAGTACGAACGCCGCCAGCAGACCCGCGGCCAGGGCGATCCCGGCGACGACGTAGTCGTGCAGGGTGAGCGTGCGGGTCACCGGTCACCTCCGGGGAGACGGTGTGCGGCGGAACGGGCCGCCGACGGCCGGATGTGAAGTCTCGTCACGTTGTCACCTGCTCGTTTCGGGAAGTGCGCAGCCACCGGCGGACGTACGTTACGAACCGGCGCGAGGGCTCATCCTGCCGTATGGGGAACACCGGTTCGTGCACGTGGTCGGGCTTCTGGTCATCCGTTACGCCGAGTCCGGGCCGCGGGCCCGGCACACCTGGCGCAGGCACACCCCACCCCACGCCGGGCGTCAGATCACCTTCAGCCGCACCAGCGCGCCCAGCGTCAGCGCCCCCGGCACCAGCGGCACCCACACCGTGATGATCCGGTACGCCAGCACCACCGCCGTCGCCACCGCCACCGGGCCGCCCGCCGCGACCAGCGCCACGATCAGCGCGGCCTCCACCGAACCGATCCCGCCCGGCGTCGGTATCAGCGCGACGGCGACGGTGGCCGCCAGGTAGGCGACGGCCGTGTGCGCGGGCGGCACCGGCAGGTCCAGCGCCGTCCCCACCGCGGCGAGCCCCGCCGCCTGGAGCGCCGGGAAGGCGAACGAACCGCCCCACAGCGCGAGGGCCCGCGCGGGCCGTGTGTGCACCGACCGGGCCTCGCCCAGCGCGGTGCGCGCGAACCGCAGCACCGGCTCCCGTACCCGCCGGACCAGCAGCACCACCGCCACGGCCGCCACCGCGCCCACGCCCAGCCCGAACAGCAGCGGACCGCCCACCCCTTCGGGCAGCAGGGCGCCCGGCCGCAGCGCGTGCGGGAACGCCAGCAGCAGCACCGCCAGCAGCCCCACCCGGGCCACACCCTCGGCGAGCAGGAACAGGGCGAGGGCCGCCGAGGACCGGGCGAGCGGCACCCCGCACACGGTCAGGAAGCGGAGGTTCACCGCGCCCGCCCCGAGACCGGTCGGCAGCAGATGGTTGGCCGCGCCCGCCGCGAACTGGGTGGCCAGCAGCCGCAGCCTGGGCAGCCGTTCCACGACCGCGCCCTGCCGGCCGACCGCCGCCGCGACCCAGGTCAGACAGGTCGCCGCGCCCGCCGCGAGCAGCCACGGCCACTGCGCGTGCGCCAAGTGCCGGAACCCGTCGGCCAGTACGTCACGGTGGCGCACGGCCGGCACGGCGACCAGCGCCACCGGAAGCAGGCACAGGATCTGCCGCACCGGGACGCGCCGCCCGAGCCGTCCCACGGAAATTCGAACCCCTGTCACATCCGGACAGGTTCTCCGCACGGCGCCAACGCCGGGTGGCGGCAGCGCGGACGGCGCCTTACACCACGGGAACCGGACACATCTCCTTGACCTCAATGCCGCTTGAGGTCCTACGGTCGTGCCATGAGCATGGAGACCACCGCCTGGACGCAGTTGTACAGCGTCATGAACGCCCAGCAGGAGCGCCGCCCGTTCGCCGCCGCCACACTGCGCCGTATCGCCGCGTTCGCCCGCCCGCACCGTTCCCGTATCGCCCTGTTCGTCCTGCTCGGGGTCGTCACCGCGCTGCTGGCCGTGGCGACGCCGGTCCTCGCCGGAGGGGTCGTCGACGCGATCGTGACCGACGGCGACGAGGACACCGTCGTACGGCTCGCCCTGCTCATCGCGCTGATCGCCGTGGTGGAGGCGGCGCTCGGCATCCTCGCGCGCAGGCTCTCGGCCCGGCTCGGCGAGGGCCTGATCCTCGACCTGCGCACCGCCGTCTTCGACCACGTCCAGCGCATGCCGGTCGCCTTCTTCACCCGCACCCGCACGGGCGCGCTCGTCAGCCGGCTCAACAACGACGTGATCGGCGCCCAGCGGGCGTTCAGCAACACCCTGTCCGGTGTGGTCAGCAACCTGGTCACCCTGGTGCTCACCCTAGCCGTCATGCTCACCCTGTCCTGGCAGGTCACCCTGCTGGCGCTGGTCCTGCTGCCGGTGTTCGTGGTGCCCGCCCGGCGCATGGGCAGCCGGATGGCGAAGATGCAACGGGAGGCGGCCACGCTGAACGCGGCCATGGGCACCCGGATGACCGAGCGCTTCTCCGCGCCCGGCGCCACCCTGGTCAAACTGTTCGGCCGGCCCGAGGAGGAGTCCGCCGAGTTCGCCGACCGGGCCCGCCGGGTCGCCGACATCGGCGTCCGTACGGCGACCGCGCAGTCGGCGTTCATGACCGCGCTCACCCTGGTCTCGGCCCTGGCCCTCGCCCTGGTCTACGGCCTCGGCGGCTGGTTCGCGCTGCGCGGCACCATGGAGCCCGGCGCCGTCGTCGCCCTGGCCCTGCTGCTGACCCGGCTGTACGCGCCGCTCACCGCGCTGGCCGGGGCGCGGGTGGAGGTGATGAGCGCCCTCGTCAGCTTCGAGCGGGTCTTCGAGGTGCTCGACCTGAAGCCGCTCATCGAGGAGCGCGCCGACGCCCGGGAGGTGCCCGAGGGACCGGTCGCCGTCGAGTTCGACGACGTCCGCTTCGGCTACCCCGCCGCCGACAAGGTCTCCCTCGCCTCCCTGGAGGAGGTGGCGACCCTGGACACGCGCGGCGGCGCCGAGGTCCTGCACGGCGTGTCCTTCCGCGCCGAACCCGGCCAGACCGTGGCCCTGGTCGGCTCCTCCGGCGCGGGCAAGTCGACGATCGCCCAACTGCTGCCCCGCCTCTACGACGTGGACTCGGGCGCGGTCAGGGTCGGCGGCGTGGACGTCCGCGAGGTGAGCCAGACCTCGCTGCGGGCCACCCTCGGCATGGTCACCCAGGACGGCCATCTCTTCCACGACACCGTCCGCGCGAACCTGCTGCTGGCCCGGCCCGACGCGCCCGACGAGGCCCTGTGGGACGCCCTGCGCCGGGCCCGCCTGGACGACCTGGTCCGTGACCTGCCCGACGGTCTCGACACGGTCGTGGGCGAGCGCGGCTACCGCCTCTCCGGCGGCGAGCGCCAGCGCATGACCATCGCCCGGCTGCTGCTGGCCCGCCAGCGCGTGGTCATCCTCGACGAGGCCACCGCCCATCTGGACAACACCTCCGAGGCGGCCGTCCAGGAGGCACTCACCGAGGCCCTCGCGGGCCGTACCGCCCTCGTCATCGCCCACCGGCTGTCGACCGTGCGCGCGGCCGACCAGATCCTGGTCCTGGAGCGGGGCCGTGTCGTCGAACGCGGCACGCACGAGGAACTGCTGGCCGCCGAGGGCCGTTACGCGGAGCTGTACCGGACACAGTTCGAGCAGCAGCGCGGGAGCGGGACGGACGTGGCGGAGGGGGCGGGCACGGAAGCGGCGGGGGTGGCTGCGTAGGCGGGGGCGCCGGACCGGCCGGGCCGCGGCCCGGCCGGCCCGGCAGCGGGTCGTGGCGAGGGGCCAGGGCCCGCCGCCGTCACCGGGTGCGCGGTGACCCGTGCGCGGTCACCTGGACCGGGTCACCAGTGCGCGGGCCTGCTCAGCGCCGGCGGCAGCCGGGTGCCGGCGTCACCGCGGGCGGCGTTCACCTGCGCCTGGGTCAGGAAGACGCTGCCGGTGAGGTCGGCCCCGCCGAGGTCGGCGTCGCGCAGGTCCGCGCCGATCAGGTCGGCCATCCGCAGGTCGGCGTTCTTCAGGTCGGCGGCGACCAGCAGGGCGCCCCGCAGGCTCGCGCCCCGCAGGTCGGCCCCGGCGAGCCGGGCACCCATCAGGTCGGCCCCGCGATGGTCACGGGTCCGGCCGGGCACCTGCGCCCGCACCAGCTCGCCGACCCGCACCAGCAGCACGTTCACCTCGCCCCGCAGCGCGTTGACGTCCAGCGCCGGCAGCGTGTCGGCGTCGCCGCGCGTCAGCTCCTCCAGCCGGGCGCGCTCGCGGCGCAGCCTCTGGTGCACCGGCCTGGCCACGGCGAGGTCGAGGGCCTCGGTGACGTACCACAGCAGCTCGTGCAGCTGCCGCATCACGGGGAACACGGCGAACATCCGCTGGGCCGTCGCGGGCGCCTCCCGCCAGTCGGTGCCGCCGAAGGTGACCTGGGAGACCTTCTGCCCGGCGCCGAAGCAGTCGAAGACCGTGCAGCCCCGGTAGCCCTCCTCGCGCAGCCGCGCGTGGATGCCGCAGCGGAACCCGGCGTCGAGGTTCGAGCAGGGGCGCCCGGCCTGCTTGTCGACCGCGAAGTCGGCGGACCTGGCGAAGGGGAGGGCCACGCAGCAGAGGCCGAAGCAGTCGGCGCAGTCGGCCTGCAGGGCGCTGCGGTCGGTCGAGGGGGTGTCGGCGGTCTCGGCCCGCGCCGCTCTCCTGTCCCGCGCCGCTGCCCTGTCCCGCGACTGCCCCCGGGCGGTGCCGGACCGCCTGCGCCCCGAGGAGGACGAGGAAGCCGAGGGCGGTGGTGGTGTCTGTGGCGACAACGTGCGGACTCCTGCGGTGCGGTGAGCACCCCGTCCGGATGCTCGGAGAACGTCTGCCAGTCTCGCAGACGCCGGGAACGCCCGAGCCGCCGGAGACGCCGAGCGCCGCGCGCCCGGCCGCCGTGCGGCGGGGTCAACGAGGCGTCACGGCCGCGATGTGGTCGAGGATCTCCTGCCGTACCGCGTCCGTGTGCGTGTCCAGGAAGAAGTGGCCGCCGCGGAACACCCGCAGACGGAAGGACGCCGTGGTGTGCCGCTCCCAGGCCTCCAGGTCCGCCACCGGGGTGACGGGGTCGGCGTCCCCGCCCATCGCCACGACGGGGCAGCGCAGGGGAGGGGCCGACGGACGGTGGTACCGCTCGATGGCACGGTAGTCACCGCGCAGGGTCGGCAGCACGATGCGCAGCACGCCCTCGTCGTCGAGGAGCCGGGTCACCGCCTCGTTGCCGGCGTTGAGCCGCTTGAGCTCGGCCACCAGCTCCGCGTCGTCGGCGAACCGCACCCGCCGGACACGCGGCAGCGAGGGCGCCCGCCGCCCCGTCGCGACCAGCCCCCGGGGCGGCGCCCCGAGCGCCTCGAGGCGCAGCGCCACCTCGTAGGCGACCACGGCCCCCATGCTGTGCCCGAAGAGCACGAACGGCGGGTCGCACCGGTCGAGCAGTTCCTCGGCCACCCGGTCGGCCAGCACCGTGAGGTCCTCGGCGCACGGCTCGTCGGCACGGTCCTGCCGCCCCGGGTACTGCACCGCCAGCACCTGTACGTCCGGAGCCAGCGCCCGGGAGAGCGGGTGGTAGTACGAGGCGCCGCTGCCGGCGTACGGGAAGCAGACCAGCCGCACGGGCGCGTCCGGCGCCGGGTGGAACCGCCGGATCCACGCGCTCCCGGTCGAGGTCTCGGCCACGGTCCGCTCCCCTTCTTCGTACGGTCGCCCGCCACCCTAGGAGCAGGACGGGGCGGAGCCGTACGCCGCTGGCACGGCCTGACGGCGTGGTGTCAGCGGTCCGCGCGGCGGACGCGTACCCGCGGCCTTCACAGATACCGGTCGAGGAGGAGGAAGGCCAGGCTGGTGACGGACACCACCAGCCACAGGCAGCCGCCGAGCAGCAGGGGCGCCGGGCCGGTGCGGCGCAGCCTGGCGGGATCGGTGGACAGGCCGATCGCGGCCAGGGCGACGGTGATCAGGAAGCCGGCGAGGGTGCCGAGCGGCGCGTGGGCGGCGGACGGGACGAGTCCGGCGCTGTTCACGGCCGCCAGGGCGAGGAAGCCGACGAGGAACCACGGCACCAGCCGGCCGACGCGCGGCGGGCCCGCGGCCCCGCGGCCGGGACCGGCCGCTCCCGCGCCCGCCGCGGAGCCCACGGCGGCCGCCGCCGCGCCCACCGCGTCCTCCGCTGTGGTCGTCCTCTCGTCCGCCTTCCGCGCGCGACGGCGGGCGAGGGCGGCGAGGCCCAGGCAGATCGGGATGATCATCAGCGTGCGGGCCAGCTTGACCACCACCGCGTGGTCGGCCGCCGGGCCCCCGAAGGTGGCGGCCGCGGCCACCACCGACGACATGTCGTTGATCGCGGTGCCGGCGAACAGGCCGAAGGTCTGCGGGTCCATGTCCAGCAGATGGCCGAGGAGGGGGAAGGTCACCACCGCGGCGACGTTGAAGACGAAGATGGTGGAGACGGCGTAGGCCACCTCCGCCTCGGCCGCGGCGATGACCGGCGTGACGGCGGCGATCGCCGAGGCGCCGCAGACGCCGGTGCCCACCCCGATCAGGGTGCGCAGATCGCGTACGACGCCCAGGCGGCGCCCGATCCAGTAGGCGGCCGCGAGACAGGCCGCGAGGGTCCCGGTCATCACCGGCAGCGAGCCGGCACCGACCCGCAGCACCTGGCCCAGGGAGAGCTGCGCGCCCAGCACCACCACCGCGGCCTGGAGCACCCCGCGCCCGGCGAAGGCGATGCCGGGCCGTGTCCGTTCCCCGGGCCGCACCGCCAGCGCGACCAGTATCCCGAGCACGACCGCGCTCACCGGCCCGCCGACGACGGGCACCAGCCGTCCCGCCTCGGTCGCCACGAGGGCGATGCCGACGGCGAGCGCGAGGCCGGGCAGCCGGACGGCGAAACCCCTGATCAGGGCGGCACCGGGCGAGGGGTGGGAGGCTCCCGACGGGGAGCCGCCGGTGCCCTTCACGACCGCCACCCGCGGGGGGCGCGCGGCGGCTGACAGCCGCAGCCGGGGCGTGCCCCGCCCGGGCCGCGCGGATGGACGACATCGCGCGGGACGACCCCGGCCCGGGTCGGGGGCCGGACGGGCGGTGCGGCACCCCGTTCGCCCGGGGCGGTGTCCTCCGGGCGGGCGAGCCACAGTCGCAGCAGGTGACGTCGGTCCTGCGGGGCGTCGAAGTCGTCGTAGGCGGAACGGGCGTGCAGGACCGCGTGGTTGTCGAGCAGCAGCAGGTCGCCGGGCCCCAGATCCAGGTCGAGCCGCACATGGGGGGAGGCGGCCGTGGTGTCGATGAGGGCGTAGAGCTCGCGGTCGACGTCCTGGGTGTCGCGGGGGCCGTGGGCCAGGCGGCCGCGGTCGTAGCGCATGCTGGATCTGTCGCCGTGCCGCGTGAACAGCGGGGAGGACAGGGGGAGTTCCCCGTCGGACGTAGGCTCCCGCCCACGGTCGAAGTGATGACTGCGGTACAGGTGCGCGGCCAGGTCCGGCCGGGCGTCGAGCACGGCGTTGTGCACGGCCGCGGCACTGGCCAGCAGAGTGCGCCCGCCCGACCGGGCCGGGCGCAGGCACAGCAGGCCGAGCAGATCGGACTCGGCGGTGTGGAACGGTATCGCCGCCCGGGTCCGGTACGCGGGCGGCGCGGCTCCGCCGGGTGCCGCCCCGGCGTCCCGGACGTGGCAGAGGGTGCGGCCGTCGGGCGTCTGCGGGACGGGCCGTCCGAGGTACTGGCCGATCCCGCGCAGCACGGTGCCCGCCTCCGCCTCGCCGAGTAGGTCCGCTGGGACGCTCCTGAGCAGGACGAAGCCACGGCCGCGCGTCAGTGCCGCCGCGGCGCGTCCGAGTGCGGCGGCGAGCGTGGGCAGCGGGAAGTCGGCGACCGTCATCCGCAGCAGTGGGGCGGCACGCCGCCGGACCGTGCGCACAGCGGTACGCAGTTCCTCACGGTGTCCGGCGGACAGCGTCAGGACCCAGTCGTCGCGGTCCGCCACCTCGGGGCCGTACCACAGGGCGGGACCTGTGAACGGCCCGCTCGGCACGGTCGTCGCATCCGGGGTTTCGGCCATGGTCGCCTCCGCGAGGTCTGGGAGAGCCGGGCAGCTTCTGGCGGCGGCGCGGCGGCCGGGCGCTGCGGCCGGACCGCCGCCGCGGTGCCGTGTCGAACGGGGATGCTATGAAGCACCCGTCCGGGATGCTTGACGTACAGGGACGGGAAACTTAACTTCTGGGGACCCCGCCGCCCCTGGAGCGTGTCCATGAGGCCCCTCGCCCGCACCGCAGCGCTGAACGGCTACGTCGAACTGAGCCGTTCGCTAGGTCTCGACCCCCGGACGCTGATGAGGAGCGTGGGCCTGGACACCGCGGACCTCGCCGTCCAGGACCGGTGGATCTCCGCCACGGCCGTGGTCGGCCTGCTGGAACTGTCGGCCGCCCGCTCGGGGCGCGAGGACTTCGGGCTGCTCCTGGCGGAGTTGCGACGCTTCTCCAATCTCGGGCCGATCAGCCTGCTGGTGCGCGAGGAGCCCGACGTGCGCAGCGCGCTGGCCCTGCTGATCCGCCATCAGCACACCTACAACGAGGTCCTGCACGCCCGCCTCTCGGAGGGCAACGGGGTGGCCACGCTCAAGGTCGACCTCCGGCTCGGCGAGCCACACCCGGCCCGGCAGGGCACGGAGCTCGCCGTGGGCGCCTTCCACCGGGTGCTCTGCGGTTTCCTCGGCCCGCGCTGGCGTCCGTCGTCGGTGTGCTTCACCCACCGGGCGCCGCGGGACACCGCCGGACACCGCCGTCTGTTCGGACCGGTCGTGGAGTTCGACCGCGACTTCAACGGCATCGTCTTCTACACCGACGACCTGGACGCCCCCAACGCCATGGCCGACGCGCAGCTGCGCAGCTACACCCGGCAGTACTTCGAGCCCGTCGCGGCCCCCGTCCAGGCCTCCGAGGCCGACCGTGTGCGCGACCTGATCGAGGCGCTGCTGCCGACCGGGCGCTGCTCGATCGAGCAGATCGCACGCAGTCTCGGTGTCGACCGGCGCACCGTGCACCGCCATCTGGCCCGGTGCGGGGAGACGTTCTCCTCGCTGCTGAACTCGACCCGCAGGGCGCTCGCGGAGCAGTTCGTCGCCAATCCCAGTCGTTCCCTGACCGAGGTCTCCACGCTGCTGGGGTTCTCGTCGCTGAGCGCGTTCTCCCGGTGGTTCCACGAACAGTTCGGCACCGGTCCGCGGGAGTGGCGCAAGGCCCGGACCGGCTCGTCGGGGCCGGGCGGAAGCTGAGCCGGCGGGACGAGGCACGCGTCCGGGCGGAAGCTGAGCCGCCGGGACGTGGCACGCACGGCGGTGGCGCCGTATCGCCGCTCCCGTGTCCCCGATCGACAAGTCACCTGTCACCGCAGGCAAAGCGGGCCCCTTCCGCCGCCCCTACCTTGGCACCACCGCGCAGGCCACGAGCTGTCAATGGTCCGGACGGCCCCCGGTCACGGCCGGTCGTCCCCCAGCCCCTGCCGCGTGAAGCCGTCTCCCGATGCCAAGGAGAAGCACCCGTGCACTTCCACGACGACTCCCTCTTCCCGGAGAACCAGGAGAAGCTGGTGATCCAGGCCGCGCCGTACGGCCCCGAGTGGCTGCCCGGGGACGCGGACGACCTGCCCCTGACCATGGACGAGCACGTCCAGGCGGCCGTCGACTGCTACAACGCCGGCGCGACGGTGCTGCACATCCATGTGCGCGAGCTGGACGGCAAGGGCTCCAAGCGGATGTCCATGTTCAACGAGCTGCTCGGGCGGCTGCGCGAGGCCGTGCCGGACATGGTGCTCCAGATCGGCGGCTCCATCTCCTTCGCCCCCGAGGGCGAGGGCGGCGACGCCAAGTGGCTCGCCTACGACACCCGCCACCTGCTGGCCGAGCTCACCCCGGCGCCGGACCAGGTGACGATCGCGATCAACACCAGCCAGATGAACATCGTCGAGATCATGAACGACGACGATCTGGAGGGCACGTCCATCGCGAAGCCCGACTACTACCGGGCCTACCGCGACATGGTCGTCGAGGCCGGTCCCGACTTCTATCTGGAGCACCTCAGGCGCCTGCACGCCGGCGGCATCCAGCCGCACTTCCAGCTCGCCCACCTGGCCCAGCTGGAGACCGTGGAGCGGCTGATCCGCGCGGGCGTCTACACCGGCCCGCTGATCCTCAACTACGTGGCCATCGGCGGCGGTTTCGCCGGCCGGCACCCCGCCGACCTGGTCGAGTTCATCCGCCGTGTGCCGGACGGCGCCGTGCTGACGATCGAGAGCTCCATGCGTGCCGTGGCCCCGATGAACGCCGTCGCCATCGCCCTCGGCCAGCATGTGCGCGTCGGCAACGAGGACAACCTGTGGGGCGCGAAGGGCGAGCGCATGTCGTCGGTGGCCCAGATCGAGCAGATGGTGAGGATCTCCGAGGCCCTCGGCCGCGACATCGCCACCGGCACCGACGCCAAGCGGATCTACCGGATCGGCGAGTACTACGCCGACGCCGACGAGACCCTCGCCCGCCTCGGCATGGTGCCCAACCGCCGCCCGGGACAGCGCGGCTTCATGCTGCGCGACGTCCAGGCCTGACCCGGCCCCCTTCCCCGCCCCACGAACCCCCGGGAGCTCCCTGTGGCACACGCCGTCCGCTTCTACGAAACCGGTGGCCCTGACGTCCTCACCTGGGAGGAGGTGACCGTCGGCGACCCCGGCCCCGGACAGGTGCGCATCCGGCACGAGGCCGTCGGTCTCAATTTCGCCGACACCTACTTCCGCACCGGGCTCTACCCGGTCCGGCTGCCCGACGGCATCGGCGTCGAGGCCTCCGGCGTGGTGGAGGCGGTCGGCGAGGGCGTCACCCACGTCACGGCGGGGGACAGGGTGACGTACACCGGGAGCCCCCTCGGCGCGTACAGCACCGAACGGGTCATGGACGCCTCGCACCTGATCCGGCTGCCCCGCGAGATCAGCTGCGAGACGGCGGCCGCGATGACCATGCGCGGCCTGACGGCGGCCTACCTCCTGCGCAGGATCCACCCGCTGCGGGAGGGGGACACGATCCTGCTGCACGCGGCCGCCGGCGGCGTGGGCCTGATCGTCTCCCAGTGGGCCGCGCTGCTCGGCATCCGTGTGATCGGAACGGTCTCCAGCGAGGAGAAGGCGGAGCTCGCCCGCGCACACGGATGCGAGCACGTCATCCGCTACCGGCAGGAGGACGTGGCCGAGCGGGTGCGGGAACTGACCGGCGGCGCCGGAGTGCCGGTGGTGCTCGACAGCATCGGCAAGGACACCTTCGCCGGCTCGCTGGCCTCGCTGGCCCGTCGCGGCCTGCTGGTCTGCTTCGGCACCGCCTCCGGCCCCGTGCCGCCGATCGACGCCATGCAACTCGCCGTCCGCGGCTCGCTGTTCGTCACCCGGCCCGCACTCGCCGACTACATCGCCGACCCCGCCGAACGCGACGCCCTGGCGGGAGAGCTGTTCGGCCACGTCGCCTCGGGCCGCATCTCCATCGAGATCAACCAGCGCTACGAGCTCGACGACGCCGTCCAGGCGCACCACGACCTGGAAGCCGGACGCACCACCGGGTCCTCCGTCTTCGCGCTGTGAGGCCCGTGGAGCCGCAGGACCCGTGAGCCAGTGAGCACCGCACCCTCCACCCCCATCCCCTGGAGTGAGCACTCATGCCCGACACCCTCTCGCCCGCGCCGCGTCCAGGCGCCCGGCGCACCTCGATCGACGTGGAACCGCTGACCTGTGCCATCGGCGCCGAACTGCGCGGTGTGAGCCTCGCCGACGCGGCCCGCGACGACGACCTGTTCGCCGAGATCAGGAGTCTGCTGCTGCGGTACAAGGTCCTCTTCCTGCGGGACCAGGACATCTCGCGTGCCGACCATGTCGCGTTCGCCTCGCGGTTCGGCCCGCTGGAGGACCACCCCGTCGCCGGCAGCGACCCCGAGCACCCCGGACTGGTCCGGATCTACAAGGACCTGGACAGTCCCCCGGAGCACTACGAGAACGCCCTGCACACGGACGGCACCTGGCGGGTCAACCCGTCGATGGGCGCGGTACTGCGCTGCGTCGAGTCACCCCCGGTCGGCGGTGACACGATCTGGGTCGACATGGCGGAGGCCTACCGCAGGCTCCCCGACGACATCAAGACCCGCATCGAGGGACTGCGCGCCCGGCACAGCATCGAGGCCACCTTCGGCGCCGTCATGCCGCAGGAGCAGCGCCACGCGCTGAAGGAACGATTCCCCGACGCCGAGCACCCCGTCGTGCGCACCCACCCCGAGACGGACGAGAAGATCCTCTTCGTCAACGCCTTCACGACGCACTTCGTCAACTACCACACGCCCGCGAACGTCCGCTTCGGCCAGGACTTCGCGCCGGGCGCCGGCCAGCTGCTGGCCTATCTGATCAGCCAGGCCGCGATCCCCGAGTACCAGGTGCGCTGGCGGTGGACCCCCGGCAGCGTGGCCGTCTGGGACAACCGCTCCACCCAGCACTACGCCGTCCAGGACTACTGGCCCGCCGTCCGCAAGATGGAGCGCGCCGGAATCGTCGGCGACAGACCCTTCTGACCTGCCCCTTCCCCAGCAGTCGAGGTGATGACAATGGAGTTTCCCACCACTGCGCAGCCCACGGCCCCGACCGCGTCGGCCTGGCCCGTCCCCAGACGCTATGCCTGGACGGTCTTCGCCCTCAGCTTCGCCCTGCTGCTCTCCGACTACATGTCCCGCCAGGTGCTCAACGCGGTCTTCCCCATGCTGAAGGCCGACTGGCTGCTGTCCGACGCCGCCCTCGGATCGCTCAGCGGAGTCGTGGCCCTGGCCGTCGGCGTGCTCACCTTCCCCATGTCCCTCATGGCCGACCGCTGGGGGAGGGTGCGCAGCCTGCTGCTCGCCGCCACCCTGTGGAGCGTGGCCACCCTCGGATGCGCCCTGTCGGCCAACTACGGGGAGATGTTCATAGGCCGCCTCTTCGTCGGCATCGGCGAGGCGGCGTACGGCAGCGTCGGGATCGCCGTGGTCCTCAGCATCTTCCCTGTCACCCTGCGCGCCACGCTGTCCGGCGCCTTCATCGCAGGCGGCGCCTTCGGCTCCGTGCTCGGCGTGGCCGTCGGCGGCGCCGTGGCCCAGGCGGCGGGCTGGCGCTGGGCGTTCGCCGTGATGGGAATCTTCGGCCTGGTGCTCGCCGCCGTGTACGGAGTCGTGGTCAAGGAACGCAAACTGGCACCGCGCGAACGGCCCACCGCCGGCGAGAAGGACGGCAAGGAGCCCGAGAAACTGCGCGTCCACCTGCCCCGGCTGTTCTCCTCCGTCTCCGTCGTCAGCGCCTACGTCGGCAGCGGACTCCAACTGTTCGTCGCCGCAACGCTCCTGGCCTGGCTGCCCAGCTTCTTCGACCGCTACTACGGCATGGCGTCGGCCAAGGCGGGCGCGACCGCGGGCGGCTTCGCGCTGATCATCGGCCTGGGGATGATCATCGGCGGCCTCGTCTCCGACCGTGTCAGCTCCACGGCACCCGGCCGCAAGTGGGCCGTCGCCGTCGGCTGCAGCCTCGGCTCCCTGCTCCTGCTGACCATCGCCTTCCAACTGCCCACCGGACCCGCCCAGTTGCTGGCACTCGGCTTCGGCTGTCTGCTGTCGGCCGGCTCCGCGGGCCCTGCGGCGGCCATGGTGGCGAACCTGACCCCCGCGGCCGTGGCCGCGACCGCGTTCGCCACCCTCACCCTGGCCAACAGCCTGCTGGGCCTCGCCCCGGGCCCCGCCGTCACGGGCGCGCTCGCGGACCGTATCGGCCTGCTGGGCGCCCTGCGTGTCGTCCCCCTCGTCGCGGTCGCGGCCACGGTGGCCTTCCTGATCGGCCGGCGCCGGTACACCCGCGACCTCCTCCGCCTCGGTGTCACCGCCGAGAAGGCGGAGCCCAAGCAACCGTCGGAGATGGGCACATGAGCTCCACCACGGAACCCACCGTCGTCATCGTCCCGGGACTGCGCGACCACGTCGCGGACCACTGGCAGACACGGCTGGCCGAACGGCTCGCCGAGGCGGGCCGTACCGTGCGCACCGTTCCCCCGCTCGAGGGCGAGCGGCTCGCCCTGGACGCCCAGGTCGGCAGCCTCGCCGCGACGCTGGCGCCCCTGGACGGGCCCCTCCTGCTGGTCGCCCACAGTGCCGGTGTCATCACCACGGTGCACTGGGCCGCGCGCCACCGCGCCGACGTACGCGGCGCGCTCCTCGCCACCCCGCCGGACTTCGGCACCCCGCTGCCGGAGGGCTACCCCACCCGGGTTGAACTCGCCCGGAACGGCTGGACGCCGGTGCCCCGCGGACCGCTGCCGTTCCCCAGCATCGTCGCCGCCGGCGCCGACGACCCGCTCGGCGCACCGGACCGCGTCGCCGCCCTGGCCCGCGACTGGGGCAGCCGCCTCGTGGAACTCGGCGCGGTGGGCCACCTCAACCCGGCCTCGGGGTATGGCGAATGGCCCCTGGCAGAAGAACTGCTCGCCCAGCTGGAGTCGGGCCCCGCCCGCACCGTACCCGCCGGGGAGCGCGTATGAGCCCGGACCCCGACCTGCTGTGGACACCGGGACCGCGCGAGTCGGAGGACTCCAACGTCGCGCTGTTCATGGCATGGCTGTACGAGACGCGCGGCCTGAGCTTCGCCGACTACGCCGAGCTGTGGCGATGGAGCTCCACCGACCTCCCCGCCTTCTGGTCGGCGGTGTGGGAGTACTACGGGCTGGACGCCGTCTCCGGATACGAGGAGGTGCTGGCCGACGCCACCATGCCGGGAGCCCGCTGGTTCACCGGCTCGCGCCTGAACTTCGCCGAACGGTGCCTCGCCCGGGCGACCGACGAGCGTCCGGCACTGGTGAGCGTGACCGAGCGCGGCGAACCGGCCGAGATGTCGTGGGACCGGCTGCGCCGTGAGGTGGCGGCCGTGTCCGAAGCGCTCCGGGGCATGGGCGTCGGGCCCGGCGACTGTGTCGCCGGGTATCTCACGAACCTTCCCCAGGCGGTGGTGGCACTTCTCGCCGCCGCCGCGGTCGGCGCCGTGTGGACCGTCTGCTCACCCGACTTCGGCACCCCGAGCGTGCTCGCGCGCCTGCGGCAGGCCGAGCCGAAGGTCCTCGTCGCGGCGGACGGCTACCACTACGGAGGCAAGGACCACGACAGACGCGCCACGGTCACCGAACTCCTGGACGGCCTGCCCACGGTCCGCCACCTCCTGGCCGTCGACAACCTCTTCCCGCCGCGTACGGACCAATGGCCCGTACGACGCGGCGTCACGGTCCACGACTGGTCCGCGCTGTCGGCCACGGACCGGGCGCCGGTCTTCGAGGACGTGCCCTTCGACCACCCGCTGTGGATCCTCTGGTCCTCCGGAACCACCGGTGTCCCCAAGGGGATCGTGCAGGGCCACGGCGGCATCGTCGTCGAACTGCTGAAGGCGCTGGGGCTCGGCGCCGACCTGCGCCCGGACGACCGGTACCTGTTCGTCACCTCCACGAGCTGGATGGTGTGGAACTTCCTGGTCTGCGGGCTGCTGCACGGCAGCACGATCGTCCTGTACGACGGCAGCCCCACGCGCCCCGACGCCGCCGGCGCCTGGCGCGTCGCCGAACGGACCGGCGCGACGATGGTCGGCGTGGGTGCGGCCTACCTCGCGGCCGTGGAGAAGTCGGGTCTCCACCCCGCCGCAGACCTCGACCTCGGTGCCGTGCGCTCGGTCCTCCAGACAGGCTCGGCCATGGCGACGAGCACCTGGCGATGGGTCCACGAGCGGCTCACCCCCGGGGTGTGGCTCCAGTCGATCTGCGGCGGCACCGACATCTGCTCCGTCCTCGCGGGCGGCACACCGCTCCTGCCCGTACGCGCCGGCCGTATCCAGTGCCCGGCGCTGGGCGTGGCGCTGGCCGCCTGGGACGAGTCGGGCCGGCCCGTGACCGGCGAACAGGGCGAACTGGTGGTGACCGCGCCACTGCCGTCCATGCCCCTGCGCTTCGTCGACGACCCCGACGACGCGCGGTACCGGGCCAGCTACTTCGACACCTATCCGGGGGTGTGGCGGCACGGCGACTGGGTGACCGTGGACACGGACCTCTCCGTCGTCGTGTCCGGCCGCTCCGACTCCACGCTCAACCGCATGGGCGTGCGCATGGGCTCAGCCGACATCTACGCGGTGGTGGAGCAGGTGCCCGGCATCACGGACAGCCTCGTCGTCGGCGTCGAACAGCCCGACGGGGGCTACTTCATGCCGCTGTTCGTCGTGACGGAGACCGACACGGGGTCCGACGGCCTTCTGCGGGAGCGGATCACGGCGGCCATCAGGCAGCGGCTGTCGCCCCGCCATGTGCCCGACGTGGTCGTACGAGTGCCCGCCGTGCCCCGCACACTGACCGGCAAGAAACTCGAGGTCCCCGTCAAACGCCTTCTCCAGGGCGCGCGCGTCCGCGACGTGGCGGGCCCGGGCACGGTGACGGACGCCCACATGCTGGACTGGTTTGCGGAGTACGCAAGCCGGGCCGGTGTGAGCCCTGGACCACCGGCGAACGGCTGACCGGCCACGCTGCGGGCGGACTGGATCGGTCGTGATCCACCTGGGAGCCCGCCGGGGCTTGAGCTGTGTTGCCGGAAGCGTGATCACGCGGCGTCCTTCGCCGGGGCCGGTGCCCCGGGCACGTCAGAGCGCGAACGCAGGGACCCCGGGGATACGGGTCACACCGCACACCCCCTGTGCCCGCGAGGGCGCCGCGGGCTGCGGCGTGAGGGCCGGCCCGATCAGGGGCATGACGGCCGCCAGCATCTCCGCCTCGCTCGCGGTCCCGTCCACGACCAGGTCGGCCGCCGCCCGGGAAGGCGCGACGTGGGCTGCGTGGCGGTCCCTGCCGGTCTGCAGGTAGTTGCGCAGGGACAGCCGGGGGTCCTGCCGCTGCGCCTCGATCTTCCGGAGGATCTTGCGGGCCAGGCGTATGTCGTCGGGGGTGTCGACGTACACCCGCCACGCCGCCCGCCGGACCACGGACGGCAGTGACAGCGCGAACAGGCCCTCGACGACCACCAGCTGCACGCCGGGGCGCAGCAGCGCCGCGTCGATGGCGTCTGTCACCGCCGTCTCGTCGATCGACCCCGGATGGTTCCAGTCGAGGACGGCGTGCCCGTCGGCACTGACCGTCCACACACCCCTCAGGGGGTCGTGCGCGGGCACGTAGTAGTCGTCCAGATGGACCAGCGCGATGCTCTCGGGACACTGCAGCGACAGGGCTTCGGCAAGGGTGGACTTGCCGGATGCGGTGCCGCCTGCGACCGCCATTACACCCGTCATACCGGGCGCTCCTCATGTGCTCAAAGGGGATGGTCGAAGCGGCCGGACTAGCCGGGTGCAGGGACTGTACGGCGGCGTGATCGCCCATGGCAAGCAGGGAAAAGCGGCCCGGCTCGGCGGAGGCCGGGGCCGCGGCCTCCGGTCGACCTGCGCGCCGGTCCCGGCGATGCCGCGGACCTTCGCAACGGGTACGCGGGTTGTGTACGGACAGCGATGGAGCTGCCGGCACACAGCGTGTGGAGGCCGGCCACGACACGCGTTCGACGCGATCGAGCGCCTGACGCGGATCGACGTGGAGCACATCCGATTGCGGGTGCCGGGGCCCGCTTCCATGCTGAGGGTATGGGCGACCCCCTCACCGCACCCATTGCCCTGGGCATGACGCCGCGGGCGCTGTGCGTGGCCCCCGACGGCCGACGTGTCTACGTCTCCGGTTCCCGGGGCGGGAGGGTGCTGGTGGTGGACACGGACACGCACCGCGTGATCGGCTCTCTCGTCTGCCAGTCACCCGGGAGATGACCGTCACCCCCGACGGCGGCCGTGTCCATGTGGCGACCGCCTCGGGAGTGTCCGTCATCGACACCCGCACGAAAACCGTGACGGGCACCGTCCCCATCGGCGAACGTCCCAGCGACCTGGCGCTGGACCCGGTCAGGAAGCGGGTCTATGCGAGCACCTCCGTGGGCGGCTTCATCTCGGTGATCGACATGGACGTGGACACGGAGATCCGCCGGATTCCGACGAACGGCCACCCGTCCGCCCTGGCGGTCTCTCCGGACGGCAGCCGCCTGTACGCGTCCGACCTCGTGGTGTCCGCGGTCATGGTGAGCGCCACGGACAGCGGGCAGCCGGTAGGCACCCCCATCCCGGTCGACAGTGACCCCGTCGGCCTCCTCGTCACGCCCGACGGGCGCCGTGTCGTCGCGACCGGTTTCCAGAGCCGGACCGTCACCGTCATCGGCGCCCTGACTCCCACGGTCGAAGCCGTCATCCCGCCGTAGGCGTCGCCGACCGGTCCGATGGATGCCGTGATCCCTCGCCGTCGGGATGGCTGGCGAGCTTGAACGCGGTGTACCGACTGCCTGCGTCGTTGTGGTGGAGCAGCTGTCCGGGCTGGTGCGGGATCCCTTCGCGGCCGCGCCGCCGCAGGCCCGTCCCCAGTGTGGCCGGCACGAGTTGGGTGCGTTCGGTGAGGGTGGCGGACCAGCCGACGATGCGGCGGGAGAGGGCGTCGACGACGAAGGCGTTTCCCGCCGGATCCGGCGGGCTCCGTGGCCACGGTGGTCGGCGTCGAACCCGGCCTGGATCAGCACCTTCGACTCGCGGCTTGCGTGGGTGATGAGGCGGTCCGCGAATTCCGGGGCGGGCCGCCGACCACGGGTGACCCGCGGGGTGATCCTTGTTCGGCAGCCGGTGGGGGTGCCGGTGGAGAGGGCCTGCTCGGCGACGGGGCGACCGATCTCGAAGGCGTCGGCGGCCCGGCGGCCCCGAGGTGGCGGCCACCGCCTCCGCAGACGGGGCGGTACGCCGGCCTCCGGCGTAAGGTCAGGGGTGTGCAGCCGATCGACACTTCCGGCGCACCGGCCCCGCCCGCAGCACACCGGCCCGCCGCGCCGCCGTCGTCGCTGTCGCCGTCGCGGGCGGGCGACTTCATGCAGTGCCCGCTGCTCTACCGGTTCCGGGTGATCGACCGGCTGCCGGAGAAGCCGAACGCGGCGGCGGCTCGGGGCGTCCTGGTGCACGCGGTGCTGGAGCGCCTCTTCGACGTCCCGGCGGCGGAGCGCACGCCCGCCCGGGCCCGGGCCATGGTGGCGGGCGAGTGGGAGCGACTGCTGGCGGCGCGGCCGGAGCTCGCGGAGTTGTTCGCGCGGGACGGCGGGGCGCCCGCCTCGGAACGGGTCGCGAAGTGGCTGGCCACGGCGGAGCGGCTGGTCGAGCGGTGGTTCACCCTGGAGGACCCGGCCCGGCTGGAGCCCGCGGAGCGGGAGTTGTCCGTCAGGACGACGCTGGACTCCGGGCTGAGGTTGCGCGGGATCATCGACCGGGTGGACGTGGCGCCGACCGGCGAGGTGCGGATCGTCGACTACAAGACCGGCCGGGCGCCCCCGCCTGAGTACGCGGCGGACGCGCTGTTCCAGCTGAAGTTCTACGCCCTGGTGCTGTGGCGGCTGCGTGGCACCGTGCCGCGCAGCCTGCGGCTGGTCTACCTGGGCAGCGGGGACGTGCTCACTTACGACCCGGCGGAGGCTGATCTGCGGGCCGTGGAGCACAAGGTGTCGGCACTGTGGGACGCGATCGGGCGGGCGACGCGGACGGGCGACTGGCTCCCGAGCCCGAGCCGGCTGTGCGACTGGTGCCCCCATCGGGCGCTGTGCCCGGCCTGGGGCGGCACCCCGCCGCCTTATCCCCTGGCCGTCACCACGGACCCGGCCGCGGGGGAGGGCGAACCGCCGGCCGCTGACGCCGGCTGAGACCGGAGGCGTCCGACACCCGCATGCGTGCGGGGGCATTATACGCCTTGCTGCCGACATTCCACCCTTTCCTGTATTTTTCTTGCGAAAAAGGATGGATTGTTCCTTCTGGGGCACCTAGTGTGAGTGCAGACAGCAATTCGAATGCACATTCGAACCCAGCGGCGGCCACCCGGGGGCACGTCCTGCCGGACGAGGACCGCGTCCCCTCCCGGCCAGGCCCACCCGGAACCGCCGTCGCAGAGGTCAGGAGAACGGCGTGAACCTCACCTTCACCACCGCCACCAAGGAACAGGCCAAGGCCCGCATCGCGCTCGCCGGTCCCACCGGGTCGGGCAAGACCTACACCGCCCTGGTCACCGCCGCCGGGCTCGGCGAGCGGGTCGCCCTGATCGACACCGAGCACGGCAGCGCCGCCAAGTACGCCGACGAGTTCGCCTTCGACACCCTCCCGCTCACGACGTTCCAGCCCACCACTCTCGTCGACGCGCTCGCGGTGGCCGCCCACGAGGGCTACGACGTCATGATCGTCGATTCCCTGAGTCACTTCTGGTCCGGCACCGGCGGAATGCTGGAGCAGGTCGACAACGCGGCCAAGCGCCTCGGCGCGGGCGGCAACTTCGCCGGCTGGAAGGAGGCCCGCCCCCAGGAGCGGGCGATGATCGACGCCCTGCTCGCCTACCCCGGTCACCTCATCGTCACCATGCGCACCAAGACCGAGTACGTCGTGGAGGCCGACGAGCGCGGCCGCAAGGTGCCGCGCAAGATCGGGCTCAAGCCCGAGCAGCGCGAGGGCATCGAGTACGAATTCGACATCGTCGGCGACCTCGACCACGAGAACACCCTGGTGATCTCCAAGTCCCGGGCGAAGCCGCTGTCCGGGACGGTGCTCCACAGGCCGGGCCCGGAGTTCGCCGAGGCCGTCCTCGACTGGCTGGAGGCCGGCAAGCCCGTCCCCTCCGTCTCCGACTACGTCACGGCGGCCACCGCGCCGGGCGCCAGCCACGAGGAACTGCGCGCCCTGTACGAGAAGGCCCGTCGGCACAACCTGCTCGGCGCCGCCGTCCTGGACGACACCGGGGAGACCCACACGCTCGGCCAGCTGATAGTGCGCCACGGCACCGCGGCGGCGAGGAACAGGGTCGCCGAGGACGTCGAGTCCGGGGCCGCGACCAGGCAGGAGAACGGGACCCAGCGGAAGGAAAAGTCCGCATGAGTCTCAAGGAGCACGCCACCCGGGTCGCCGTGCTCCGGGTGCTGCGCGACGCCGTCGACGCCGAGTACCAGACCGAGCGCCACGAGGTCCTCGAGGGGCTGCGCGCGGCCCGTGCCGAGCTGAACCTGAAGTCGGTCCGGGTGGCCCTGCCGGACGACACACCGGTCGCCACCCTCACCCTCGTCGACCCCAAACCGACGGTCGTGGTCGCCGACGAAGAGGCCTTCACCGCCTGGGTGGCCGAGAACCACCCCGGCGAGGTGGAGACGCTGGTCCGGGTGCGCCCCAGCTGGCAGCGGCAGTTCCTCGCCCGGCTGACCTGCCTCGAGCCGGTCGCCGACCCCTACACCGGCGAGGCGATCCCGGGGCTGGGTGTGCTGTCGGCCTCCGAACCGCGGTCGTTCAGCCTGCGCCCCCTGCCCGGCGGGCGGGAACGGATCGCCCGCGCCTTGCACATCGGCACGCTCGACCTGCGCCGTCTGCTCCCCCTCGAGGGGGGCGAGGATCCATGACCGCCGCCGCCCACCCCGACCGGGACACGCGCGAGACGGTGTGGTTCCTGGTCTCCCAAACCGGTCACCTCGATTGTGGCCGCTGGACGTTCGAGGACGACAAGCGGCTGCGGTGCGCCTGCGGGGCCGTCCTGTACGTGTACCAGCAGCCGGCGGATGTGGCGGGAAGCGGCGCACCGGCGTCAGCCGGGACGTTCCCCCGCGGAAGGGAGGAGCGCATGCTGCCGGCCGAGACGGCCCAGCTCGTCGCCCTGGTCGCGGCGATGTGCCCGTCGATGCACCTGGAAGACACCACGACGGACGCCTGGCACCTGCTGCTCGCCGACCTGGACGTCGCCGATGTACGGGCGGCCGTGATCCGGCTGGGCAGGCAGCGGTCCGACATCGCCGCCGCCGACATCCGCGCCGAGGTACGCGCGATCCGGGAGGAGCGGCTCGCCCGCAACCCGCTGCCACTTCCGGACAGCGACCCTGACGATCCGCGCCGCTACCGTGCCGAGCTCCTCGCGCTGGTGGCCGCGATCGCCTCAGGACAGCGAGTTCGGCGCACCCCCGCCGCCCCGGGCGGTCCGCCCTCCCACCTCACCGGCTCGAAGCGCGACTCGCGTGCCCGGTCCCTCCGCGTGCCCTGTCCCTGGTGCGGGGCCGCCGCAGGCCGTCCCTGCACCCTCCCCCGGCTCGGAACCCCGCTGAGGAGGTCCCCTGCCCACCAGGCACGGCTCCTCGCAGCCGGGCTCGCCGAGCCCGGGCCGGGGCAGGAGGGGGAGACGAGGTGAACCCGGTGACCGACCCGACTCCGCAAGAAGCCGCGTACCGGAGCCCCCGGAGCCCCGCCCCCCTCGCCACCGCGACCCCCTGGAGACCCGCGCCACCCTGCTCACCCCTCGCACCCGGCCGGAGCGGCGCAGCCTCCCCTCCGGGCACCGTCACCACCGGTACGAGGCCACCCGTCGAATCCGGGCACCGTCACCACCCGTACGAGGCCGCCCGTCGAACTCGAACCGGCACGGGCGGGGAACCCCCCGCCGCACGAGAGGAAAACCGCCATGGTCGGTGAAACCGTCATCACCGTCGTCGGCAACCTGACCGACGACCCCGAGCTGCGCCTCACCCCGTCCGGCGACACGGTCGCGCACTTCACCGTCGCGTCCACGCCCCGCACCTTCGACCGGCAGAGCAACGAATGGCGGGACGCCGAGACGCTGTTCCTGCGCTGCTCGGTCTGGCGGAAGGAGGCGGAGCACGCCGCCGAGTCCCTGACCCGCGGCACCCGCGTCATCGTCCAGGGGCGGCTGCGCCAGCGGACGTACGAGACCCGGGAGGGCGAGAGGCGGACCGTCGTCGAGCTGGAGGCCGACGAGATCGGCCCGTCGCTGCGGTTCGCCGCCGTGACGATCACCAAACCCCCGTACACCGGCGTCCCCGCCGGTTCCCGCGGCGGCCCCCGTCCTCCCGCCGAGGACCCGTTCGCCCGATCCGACGGCGGCGAGCGGCCGGTTCCCGCCGAAGCCGGACGACGTGCCCCCCGCGAGGAGGCGGAGCCCTTCTGACGGGCCGGCGCACCCGTGCGCCGGCCGCGACCACACACCGCACCCATCCGAGGCGGACCCCATGAAGGAACAGGACCGCGAGCAAGCGCTCGAACTCGCCCTCGCCCAGATCGAAAAACGGTTCGGCACGGGCTCGGTGATGCGCCTGGGGGACGAGCCGGATGCCCCCGTCGAAGTCGTCCCCACCGGCTCGATCGCCCTGGATCTCGCCCTCGGCGTCGGCGGCCTGCCGCGCGGCCGAGTGGTGGAGATCTACGGCCCGGAGTCCTCCGGCAAGACGACCCTGGCCCTGCACGCCATGGCCAACGCGCAGAAGGCGGGCAGGACCGCGGCGTTCATCGACGCCGAGTACGGCCTCGACCTGGAGTACGCCAAGCGGCTCGGCGTCGACACCGACGCCCTGCTGGTCTGCCAGCCGGACAACGGCGAACAGGCCCTGCAGATCGCCGACACCCTCATCCACTCCGGTGCCCTGGGCCTCATCATCATCGACTCCGTCGCCGCGCTCGTCCCGCGCGCGGAGATCGAGGGCGAGATGGGCGACCCGCACGTCGGCCTGCAGGCCCGGCTGATGAGCCAGGCCCTCCGGAAGACCGCCGGCGCGCTGGGCCACTCCGGAACCACGATGATCTTCATCAACCAGCTCCGCGAGAAGATCGGCGTGGTCTTCGGCTCGCCGGAGACCACGACCGGTGGCCGCGCCCTGAAGTTCTACTCCTCGGTCCGCCTCGACATCCGCCGTATCGAGACCCTCAAGGACGGCACCGAGCCGGTGGGCAACCGCACCCGCGTCAAGGTGGCCAAGAACAAGGTCGCCCCGCCGTTCAGGCAGGCCGAGTTCGACATCCTCTACGGCCGGGGCATCAGCCGTGAGGGCGAGCTGATCGACCTGGGCGTCCAGCAAGGCGTCGTCCGCAAGTCCGGCGCCTGGTACACGTACGAGGGCGACCGGCTCGGCCAGGGCAAGGAGAACGCCCGCAACTTCCTGATGGACAACCCCGACCTCGCCGACGAGATCGAGAAGAAGACCAGGGACAAACTGGGCATCGCGGCGAAGCCGGAGGCCCCGGAGGCGGAGTACCGGGCGGAGACGACGAACCGAGTGGCCGCACCCGGCACCGTACCGTTCGACCAGGCCGCGGCCGGTCGGCGCTCCACCGGGCCGGCCTCGTCGGCCCCGAGCGCTCCGGCCTCCCGGGTCCTCCTCGACGGCACCCCGGCCGGGCCGTGAAGACCAGCAGGCCGCTCCCTCACCCCGGCGCGGGGCGAACGCCGGTGAACCGGGGTGGCCCCGTGTTCCCCGGCGCCGCCCCGCCCCGGGACGAGACGCCGACCCCGGGCAGGACCGCCGTCGGCCGACCCACTGCGGCGGAGCCGGTCCACCCGCTGGTCGCAGCCCTCGCCGACGGCGAGGACCGGGCCACCGAGGCGGCGTTGCGCCCCAAGGACCTGGACGGGTTCATCGGCCAAGTACGGGTCCGCGAGCAGCTCGACCTCGTCCTCAGGGCCGCGCGGCAGCGGAGCGCCACCGCCGACCACGTGCTGCTCTCCGGTGCCCCGGGGCTCGGCAAGACCACCCTGGCGATGATCATCGCCGCGGAGATGGGAGCCCCGCTGCGCATCACCTCCGGCCCCGCCATCCAGCGCCCCGGGGACCTGGCGGCGGTCCTGGCCTCGCTCACCGGGGGCGAGGTCCTCTTCCTCGACGAGATCCACCGGATGCCCCGGCCCGCCGAGGAGATGCTCTACCTGGCGATGGAGGACTTCCGCGTCGACATCGTCGTCGGCACAGGCCTCGACGCGACCGCCATGTCCCTCGAGCTGCCGCCGTTCACCCTCGTCGGCGCCACCGTCCGGGCCGGCCTGCTGCTCCCGCCGCTGCGCGACCGCTTCGGCTTCACCGCCCACATGGAGTTCTACGACCCGGCCGAACTGGAGCGCGTCATCCACCGCTCCGCCCGGCTGCTGGAGGTGGAGGTCGAGCCCGCGGGCGCCGCCGAGATCGCCGGCCGCTCCCGCGGCACGCCCCGCATCGCCAACCGGCTGCTGCGCCGGGTGCGGGACTACGCCGAGGTCACCGCGGACGGAGCGGTCACCCGCCGGATCGCGTCCGCGGCCCTGGGGGTCTACGAGGTCGACGGTCGTGGCCTGGACCGCTTGGACCGGGCCGTGCTGCACGCCCTGCTGAAGCTGTTCGGTGGCGGACCGGTCGGCCTGTCCACCCTCGCGGTCGCCGTGGGGGAGGAGCGGGAGACGGTGGAGGAGGTCGCCGAGCCGTTCCTGGTCCGGGAGGGGCTGCTGGCCCGGACGCCCCGGGGGCGGGTCGCGACGCCCGCCGCCTGGGCCCACTTCGGGCTCGTACCGCCGCCCGGGCCGTCCTGGGACGCGTCCCCGGGACACCGGAACGGCAGTTCCGGACAGGGCGACCCGCCCGGAGGCCGCACCGGACGGACCACCCCCCGGCCGCCCCCCGGCGCCGGCCCCCGCGACGGTGAGACCCATGGCCGCCCGTACGAGAACTGCTAACGACCGGCCGTCCTACCGCTGCACCGAGTGCTTCGGCAGAAGCCGAGCTTCTTCGGGGAGTACGACACCGGCAGAGCCTTGGTCTGCCGGCGGTACGAGCGAGGCAGCCTGCCGGTCGGCAGGACCGGTGGTCCAGTGCGGCGGTCGCAGGGCGCCGGGCCGCGTGTGGTCCGGATCCCGGCGACGGCCGGTCACGATGCAGGCGGGGGCGAGCAGCATCGGTGCGTGGGGCCGGACCGGGCCCCACGACAGGCGGAAGTGCCTGCCGGCCGATGTGCTGCCACCGCTGGCCGGTGCCGCCCAGGGCGCACGTCCTGACGTCGCCACACGTGAGCAGATCGTGGCGCTGCGTGACGGCCTGGGCGTTCGCGTGATGCTCGCCGACCCACATGTCGACCTCCCCACGGTCCAGTCGACGATCTGGTCGGCCATTGCCCCGTCACTGGGCATCTCTCCCGCCTTCCCCGAGGCCTGACCCGACGGCGAAGGGGACAGCTCCGAAGGGACTGCTCGGACCGGGGACGTACGTAGCGCGCTGCCCGAAAGGCAGGCGAACGATCGAACGGGCCACCCGGCCCGCCCCTGTGCGGACCGGGCCACGGCGGCCCGGCCGCCGCTTCCTGCCGACCCGAGGTCGGTCCTTCCCCCGGGCCGTGGGAATCCCGGTGTGCGCTCACCGTGCCCGGGCGTCACGGTCGTGGTGCACGCACGGCGGCTGCTGCGGGCGCGGCTCTGAGCGAGACGCCGGGCAGCGGTGCCGAGGGCGGAGGCTTCCAGGAGCAGGCCCTGGGCAACTCGGACTTCCGCGGTGGCGCCGGGTGAGCCCGGCCCCGCAGGGCGTGTGCGGACGAGGACGGCGACGGCCCGGCCCAACTGTCCCGCCGACGCGTCAGGAAAGTCAGCAATGGGTCAGCGTGAGTTCTGCGACACCTGCGGACCGCTGACCGAGCATGCGAACCGTTGTACGCTCCGAAGATCGCCCTTGACCTGCAGAAGCCGGCAGGGAGCAGACATTTCGGGAGTTTCTTCATGCTGCGTACCACGTTCAAGTCCAAGATCTAGCACTTGGGTGTTTTTGCAGGTCAGAGGCTTGATGGCTCCACTCGAGTCAGCAAACGGTCAGCATCGGGCGCGGGAGTGTCCCAGCTTGCTGACCAGGTGGGCGCCGTGACGGGTGACAGGTCTCTGGCTCCCGCTTGGGACGTTGGCTGCGTACTTGACAGGTCGACCGCGGCACGGGTCATTGACCTCGCCCGCCCCGGTGTCCTTCTCGTCCACTGTGCCGGCGCCATGGGCCTCGGCTTCGCCATCGTCGTCACTTCTGACAGAGAAACCGAAGCCGCGGCCGGTCCCACCGCGTGACCTGCTGCGTCATGATCACCCGCGCCCGCAGGCGGGCTGGTCCGGGCCTGCAGAGCAGCCGGTTGCCGCGCCACCTGGGGCCTGCGCGGGTAGGCGATGATGCGCTAAGCGCGCCCTGGCTGAGATATCCGAGGGAGGGGCGGCCGCCCGCCCCGTACGTATGACAGCGGACCCCCGTATCCGCCATGCCGCCGCCTCTCAACAGCGATACTGGATGCATGGACACGACGATCACTGCCGCCCGCGCCGAGGTGCTGCGGGACCGCTACCGCAGCCGGCTGCCCGAGCGCTTGCAGGAGCTGGCCGGCCCCGTCGAGGGCAACGTGGACCTGCCGCTCCACATCGTCTGGTCCGGGCGGACGGGCTACAGCCTGGACCGTCCGAAGTCCCGCATGACGCTCTACCGGACCGTCCTCGCCGAAGGACTGAGTGAGGACCTGGTGACCCTCCTGCACCACCGACTGCTCGTCGAGCAGTGGCCCGTACTGAGGCGCTTGATCAGTCCCTACATCCGCGAGGTCTGGGAGGACGCCTTCCCCGAGCTGCTCCGCACCGCTCCGGCCGACACGACCGCCGCGTGAAGCTCACTCCGCTCCACGAGCGTCTCCTCGCCGACATCCTCGACCTCGGCTCCCCTTACCCTTTGGTTCTCACCGGCGGATACGCCGTGCAGGCCCACGGCCTGGTCGAACGCTTCAGCCGTGACCTCGACGTCGCTACCGAGAACCCCGCTCCGATGGGCGAGATCGTCGCCTCACTCACAGTGGGCCTCAGCGAGCGCGGATGGCGGACCACGCACGTCCAGACCGATCCACTCAGCGGCCGGTTCCTCGTCACCGATCCGGACACCGGCGAGGAGTGCGAGGTCGACGTCCTCAAGGAGGCGTTCTGGGCTCCGCCTGCCCAGACCCCCTATGGCCCCGTTCTTTCCCTCGACGACGTGATCGGCACCAAGGTCCGTGCCCTCGCCGACCGCGGCACCGTCCGCGACCTCATCGACGTCCAGGCTGCCTCCCGCCACCGCTCCACCGCCGACCTCGAATCCCTGGGCCGCCGTCGCGCCCACGACGACTTCAGCCTCGAAGACCTCCGGGACCGGCTGATCGGCGCGGACTGGTACGAGGATGAGGACTACACCGCGTACGGGCTCACCTCCCGGCAGATCGAAGAACTCAAGGCGTGGGCGCTGGACTGGGCGGAGGATCTGGGTGCGCGGATCCATGACGAGAACGCCTGAGAGGCGGTCATCGCGTCCATCCCCTCTACCGCCGTTGCAACGAGAGGATGGGGTGTAGCCAGCAGGTGTTCCAACCCGGAGTCGTCCACGGTGGGTGGCTGCCTGCACGACGGATTTGCATGGCGGCCGAGCGATACCCCGCAGTGGACTCACGGCGAAACCGGTCTGCGGTAACGGTCAAACACTGCATCCCACTCCCATGCCCAGTCCGGGTCCCGACGGCGGAACTCGGTAACGGCCAGGTCGAAGAATTGGTCGGAAGGCTTCCGGCTGGATCCGGAAAGTCTCGCCGAATCCCTCGGCGTCACCCCGCTGTCGAAGTCGTGTGTTGAGGAGGGGCATGGACCCGTCTGTAGTGAAGGCACGCCGCGAGCGGGGTCAGCAAATGGCGGGGGAATGCGCGAAGGGGTGATGGCCGCGGCAGCGGAAGAGGCCGCGTACTGGACGGGCGAGCACGCCGATCTTTCACCACGTGCCCCCTATGTGCCAGTTCGGCTCGTGGAAGCTGAACACCGTCACGCCTGTCCGTGTCCGTCTGACGCCCACGAGATTTCTACTAAAGGTCCGTAACCTTCTAAATGAAACTATGATGTAGGCCACGTCCCGGTCTCCAGGGGAGGGAGAGCCGAGGGAGCGGCGCGGTCGAGCATTGGCCGGGGCCGCGTGCAAGGGGGGTATACATGCCCGAAGGGCAGACGGTTTCTGCGGCGTCGCGGAGGGTTGCAGAGCTGGTCCGTGCCTTCTCGTCCGGAATTTCTGAGCGGGAACTGGTCGTCGAGGCCAAGAGGCAGTTCGGCGCACTGCCGGAGCAGCGGTTAGTCAAGCTGGTCGCCGAGGCGGTCCGCGGAGGTCTGCTGATCGCTTCGGGGGACCTTCTCCTGCCTGTTGCTCCGCAGGAACTGGTGCGCCCGGCACAGGTGGCGTCCGAACGGCGCCAGCCAAGCGTTGAGTCCGCTGTTGCTGCACGGTTGGACGAGACGTCCGTGCTGCGGACCGTCGCGCTCGACGTCGAAAGCGTCGTACGGACGACGGCGACCGCTCCCTACTTGGAGCGGCACGTTTACGAGGCTGCAGCGGTCAGGTTCGGCGCCGATCGTGAATGGGTCGCTGCGGCGCCCCGCTGGCGGCGGTACCTCAGGTTCCCTGGTGACACTGAGGAGTTGCGTGACGGCAGCGTGCGGGACGCTGTGCTTGGCCAGGGGGTATCCCAGCAACAGGCGTGGACGGAGCTGCGTGACTTCCTGTCGGACGCCGATGTCGTGGTCGCCTATAACGGTACGACACTGGACTTTCCCGTCGTCTGTGAAGCGGCGAAGGAGGCCGGTACCAGCGATCCGCTCTCCGCCGTGCGCCCCGTCGATGCCCTGTACCTCGCGCACGCCATGTGGCCGACAGCCCCGTCCCACCGACTTCAGGACCTGGCGATCCAGCTCGACGTGTCCCGTTCGGGCCTGCGTGCCCATACTGCGGACAGTGACGTGCTCTTGCTGGTGCGCCTCCTCGAGCGGGCCGCCGCCGAGTTCGCCTGCAGGACGGCCGAATTACGCGGTCTCATCGCCGACGTCTGCCCCGACTCCGACGCGTGGCGACTGCTGCGGGAACTGGCCGAGGGCGAGGATGCCAATGATCGAGAGCCGCAAGTGTGGGAGCACGCACACGTGACCCGCCTGTTGGGTGCCGAGTTCGGGCAGCACACGCCGCGTCGAACCCCTGGCGGAAGAGCCCCGGGCAAGGGCGCCGTGGACGTGCCGGACGTCTTGCGGGGCGCCGACGGACGGGTCGAGCCGACCGCTCTCGCCCGGGTCGTGCACGGCGCCCGCGTTGAACCCCGGCCCGCCCAGCAGGAGATGACGGCGACGCTGCACGACTGGACCGACCGCGACGTCGGCGGCCTGCTGGAAGCGCCCACCGGCACCGGAAAGAGCTATGCCGTACTTGCCGCCGCGCTGGACTGGCTCGCCGGTGGCGACAGCCGTACCGCTGTCATTGCCACGTACACCAAACAGTTGCAGAGCCAGATGGCGAAGGACGTCCAGGACCTGGAGCGGGCCCTGCCAGGCATCCTCGGGGTCGCCGACCTGGTCAAGGGCAAGTCCAACCGGCTCTCTCTCGCAGCCCTGACGAAGACCCTCGCCGAGGCCACGCGTCGGCGCCGCTCCGCGGGCACCGCCCGCGCCCGCTTCTCCCAGCGGATCCGGTTCCGCGAACTCGCCGTCTTCCTCGCGCTGCGCCTGCTCGCGGCCAAGGAGCCCCCCCCAGTCCTGGACGGCCAGATCGGTCGACCCGGTGGACCTGCCCGCCTTCTTCATCGACTACATCGGGCGCGGCCTGCCGCTCTGGCTGGAGTCGCTGTCCCAGCGCGACGGTGACTATGGCCCCGCCGCAGGCAATCCGCTCACTGTGCACACCGACACCGTCCGGGAGTCGATCGACAGCCACCGCCTCATCCTCGCCAACCATGCACTCGTCCTCTCCCACTTGGACGACCTGCGTGCCGTCGGACCTGAGGTGCTCCTCGTGATCGACGAGGCGCATGAGCTGGAGAACGCCGCCACGTCCGCGCTGACCGTGACCGTCAACTACCAGGACCTGGAAGCTTTGCTGCCGGAGTACCAGGCATGGATCGCGGACGCGCACCCGGGCACCGCCAAGGAGCAGGCCGCCGCAGCGATTGCAGACCTCGAACGACTGCTTGATGATGAACGCCTTCCTCGGCTGGCGGCGCAGGCCCTCGACGCCCAGGCCAAGGGCGTGGGCGTACGCATCGGCAGCCGGGCGACCACGCTCGCCAGCCCCTACGTCGGCACCTCCGGCACCCGGCACACCCGGCGGCTGTCGGTGGTGCTGGAGAGCATCGCCAAGGCGCTCGTGTTTTGTCGCATCACGCTGGAGCGGTACGTGGTCCAGCACGCTGCCGGAATCGATCCCCTGGTACGCGAGCGCCTGACCGCGCTCGCGGAGCACACCGAATCACTCACTACGGCCCTCGACCGGATCACGGCCGACATCCGCGCCTTTCTCGACCCCGCCCTCACCCTGGACGAGGCTCCGCCTTCGCGAGTCATACATCTGGAGGAAGTGGACGAACCCAAGGCGGAACTGCGGTCCTACCGCTTCCGTGTTGCCACCAGTCCCGTCGATCTGCCCGCAGACCCGGAGTGGCGGCGCTACCTGGAGTCCTTCGACCGTGTCTACTACGTCTCCGCGACCCTGCGTGTCGCCGGGGAATGGGATTTCATGCGGACCCGACTCGGGTTGCCCGACGATCTGCCGACGCTATCCCTGCCTTCCCCGTTCGCCCTGCGCAGCCAGGCCGAGGTCGTGTGCTTCTCCGACTTCCCCTCCTGGGCGGAGCAGGAGGAGGGCGCCCTGCGGACCGTCGCCCACCACGTCGCCGGATTCGCCACCGAAATGACACGTGGACGCGCCGACGGCAACGGCTTTGATGGCGGCGGCGTGATCCTCACGACCGCTAGCTCGACCGCCGCGGGCATCGGCTTCCACCTCGTGCAGGAGCTGCGCTCCCGCGCCCTCGACACCCCGGTCGTCGAGGCGCTCACTCTCGGCAACGGCCGGGCCTATCAGGCCTTCACCGACCGACGGGATGGCGGAGGGTTTCTCGTCGGCACCAAGGGACTCTGGCAGGGGGTCGACGTCTCCGACGCCGAGCGGCTGCGTCTGGTGTGGATCAACAAACTGCCCTTCGCACCGTTCGCCGCTCCGATCGTGGAGGCCCGGCGCGCGGCGGTTGCCGAACGCGCCGAGCAGGCCGGCCACCCCGATCCGGAAGGTGCCGCCACCGAGCACTACTACCTGCCGCTCGCCGCGCTTCAGCTGCGTCAGGCGGTGGGCCGGCTCATCCGCTCCGACCGCCACCGTGGCGTCGTCGTCATCAGCGACCGCAAGCTTGCGGGAGCAAGCAGCCTGCGTCGCTCCTACCGACGTGCCTTCCTCGGCAGCCTCGATGACGGACTTCAGCGACCCGACCCGGAAACCGGCGACATCGGCGGTGGCAACGTCGCCACCATGGCCGAAGGATGGCGTCGCATCTGGGAGTTCATGGCGGCCCACAACCTCCTGGACCCCACCCGGGCTGCGGAGCTGTGTACCGACGAAGCCCTCGAACGACAGACCCTTCTACCACACACCAGGCGCATCCGTGAACTGGCCCTGACCACCGAGGAGACTCAAAAGCTGCGGGAACAGGGCCTGCTCGTGGAGGAGATCAAGGACCGCTGCGCCCGCATCGGAGGATTGCTGCGGCTCGTCGACGAACCCGTGGCCCTCAAGCCGGCCCAGCAGGCAGTCATCGCCGCCGTGACCGAGGGGCGCAACGTACTCGGACTGCTTCCCACAGGCTTCGGCAAGAGCTTCACCTTCCAGCTGCCTGCGCTGGTCCTGCCCGGCGTCACCGTGGTCGTCAGCCCGCTCGTCGCTCTCATGCACGACCAGGCACTCGAACTGAACCGGTCCATCGGTGGCGCGGTCCGCGCACTCATCTCCCCGCTGCGCGAGTCCAGCAGCAGGGCTGGCAAGACAGAAGTGACGGACCAGCTCCTCGGTCGGGCCGACCACGGTATCCGCCTGGTCTACGTCAGCCCGGAACGCCTGTGCCAGCGGCGCTTCCGGGAGACCGTCCGCGCGGCCGCGGCGGCGGGCCGGGTGACCCGGATCGCCGTGGACGAGGCACATACCCTCCCGCAATGGGAGGACTTTCGGCCCAGCATGCGCCGGGTCAGCAGGTTCCTGGACGAGCTGCGCCGGGACCACGGGGTGGCGGTCACCGCGGTGACCGCCACCGCTAACAGGGCCGTCCACGAGGCGCTGCGCGAAGGACTGTTCGGTCTGCCCGCCGAGGTCCCTGAGCCCGCCTCGGCCGAGGCGACCGCTGAAGCAGAGCATCCCGGAGTCGTCGGTGGGCTTTTGACGGTGCGCGAGAACCCGATCAGGCCCGAACTCGCCGTCTTCCGCCGCTCCCTCGACCGACTCGGACAGGGAGGTGTGGCGGGGCTGGTCGAGCGCGTCGTCGACGCGCTCGACGGTCACGCCATCTTCTACTGCCTCACCGTCAAGGAGGTCAACACCCTCTACACCCACCTGCGCGAGTACGTGGGTGACGCTGGCGTCCGCGTGCTGCGGTTCCACGGCCGTCTGACGGAGGCGGAGAAGGCGGCCGTCATGACTGAGTTCCGGGAGGCGCCCCGGGGAGGCGACGACGGCTTCGTCCCGGTCGTGGTGGTGGCCACCTCCGCGTTCGGGCTCGGTGTCAACCGGCCCGACGTACGCACCGTGATGTGCGTGTCGCCGCCTACCGACCTGGCCGCGCTCTACCAGCAGTTGGGTCGGGCGGGGCGGGACGGCGCGGGCCGGGGGGCGGCCGGCGACGGCCCCGTCAACAGCGGTCTCGCCCTCGCGACGAGCCGGGGCCTGCGCATGGTCCGTTTCATGACGGGCCAGGAACTGCCCGCGTCGCTGCTCCGGCGCATGGGCAACCTTGTCCTCGCCCAGCGGGACGGCACGCTCGATCCGGTACGGCTGGCCGACCTGCTTATGGCCGAGGACGCCGCGAGCGGTGCGCTGAGCGAGGCTGAGCTGGACGACCGGCACACCCAGGAGCGCTACCAGGGCGGCATCATGCGGGCATTCAGCGCGCTCGCCGACCTCGGCGCCGTCGAGGACCTCGGCGACCACCCACCGTTCTGCGCGGTCAAACCCGGCGACCTCCGACCGGCCGGCCACGGCGCAGGACAGACGCCTACCACTGCAGCGGAGCGCGACGAGGAAGCGGCCGGGTCCGTGCGGCTGGAGCAGACCGTCATCGACACCGCCCTGTCCTGGGACACCCCACGACAGGTCGACGTCCGAGCTCTCGACGGGGAACTCGCCGCCCGGTGCCCCGACTACCGCTCGGTCGCCGATGGACCGTCGGCGACCTGGGAACTGCTCGCCGACCTCCACGACCGTGGGCTCCTGGACGTCTCAGCGGCACCCAGCCGCCGCCTGGTCACCGGTCTGACCACCCGCACCGGCACCCTGCCCGACGGGTTCCTCCCGCTGCTCGGCCGACGCGGGCGCCGGGCCGCCGAGGAACTGGCCAGGCTCCGGAACTTCTTCGACGCGAGCACGGTATGCGCCCAACGGGTCTTCGCCGATTACTTCGGCGTCAGCGACCTGCCGGAGGGGTGCTGCACCACGGCCCGCTGCCGCTGCTCGGCCTGCTGGGACACCGGCCGCTGGCCCGTGGAGGAGCGGCGCCCTGCCGTCCCCCAGGCATTCGACAGCCCGCGCCCCCGCGAGGGAGGCGGTGCCGACACCTCACTGCGCGACCAGCGCGTCGACCTCCAGGTCCACCGGCTGCTGCAGCTCCAGCCGCAGGGCGCACACCCGCGCCGGCTCTGGCACGCACTGCGCGGCGACGAATCCTCCTACAACTCGAGGAATCGAAAGATGATCCCCCTGCCGAAGGCGATCCGGGAAAGCCGCCACTTCGGCGGTCGTGCGGATCTGTCCTATACGGCGGTGGGCGCGAGCCTCACACGGCTGGCCGCAGCCGGAGCCGCAGTCGAGGGCCCGGACAGCCTCTGGCGAGCTGTCCGCCCAGTCCGACACATGAGATCCCGCCGGGCGGGAAGCGGACCCGAACGGAAGGACAGCTGGGCGTGACCACGATGATCAGCACTGGACCGGACATCTGGCGGCCGTTCGACGGCGAGCCTGTGCTTACTCCCGCCATGGCCGGCGGACACCGCAGCACACCCGCCGAGGAACTGGAACGGTTGCGTCGCTACCTGGAGGCGGTCGTGTCCGACCGCGTGTGTCCGGTGCACACCGCGGTCGCCTTCAATGCGGCCTATTTCGGCTACGAGCTCGGTGGTGAAGGTTACGGCAACGGCCCCTTCGACCTGGACGCGTTCCCCTCCCTGACGCTGGGCGACGAAGTACCGGCCTTGCCCGTCGGGGCACTCGTTCGCATCGAAACAGGATCCGACCCGCTGTACGCGGAGATCGTCTACAAGGAGGGCCGACACCCCGGCGTTGAAGAGGGTGCCGACGTACCCGCGTGGGTGTCCGGGGTACCGGCCGGTGTCCGAGGACCGAGCGAGCTGTCGGAGGCACCGCACCCAGTGCGCCGGGAGCTGCTGGTCCCTGATCTCACGGCGTTCGGCCCCGCGCTGCAGCTCAGCGAGGCGAAGTTGCAGCGGTTCCGGTCCCGCCAGAAGTGGCTCAACAAGGACGGCCACGTCGTCGTCGACGCCCGCTACGGCTCGGCGCCGCACGCCGGGCTTGACGACTGCACCGCCTTCGTGCAGCATCTGCTGACCCACCAGCGCGAAGCACTGCTGAGCCCCCTCGTTCCCGCGTCCGTCGCCCACCTGGCCGGGGGTGGCACGGAGGAGCGGCTGAAGAGCGCCCTCAGCGGGCTGCTGGACACCGTCGATCACGCCTTACGCACCAGCGACAGTCTGCGCAGCTGGGGCCACTACGCACTGACCCGTACCCGCATCGGGGCCGCCCTGGGCCACGACGGGCCGCTGGGCGGCGACGACCTGAGAGCCCTCGCCGGCTCCCTGGAACGCAGTGCGGCCCCTGCCACCCACCGACGGCACGGCGTGAACGGTTCCCGCACCGTGTACACGGCGATCGGGGCGTGGCTGCGCGGCGTCGACGGTGCCGAACCACTGCTGAGCGGAGTGGAATACGCGGTCTCGGTGTGCCGCGCCAACCTGGCGGTCGCGGACTTCGTCCGGGGAGACACGGACAACGGCATACGCGCCGGGAGCGACGTACGGATCACCCTCGACGACGACTTCCAGAACGGTGGCATCTGGCGGTCCCACCACCCAGGCTCGGAGGAGACGGACGACAGTGATCCGCTACGCCCAGCGGGACGCGGCTGGCATGACACGGTGCATCCACCCGCGCCGCCTCGGCCTGTCGCGGTGCCGCACGCACAGAGCGTCCCCCGAGAGGAACAGCCGGAGGACGAAAGGTACGTCGATGCCGAACCCGCGGACACCCCGCTCGCGGACGGTGACCGGATCGGTCCGCCGAACTACCTGAGGATCAACGACAGCGAGGTCTGCTGGCAGACCCCGCTGCGGCTCGCCCACCTCATGGAGGACCGACTGCCGTTGAGCCCCAGGGCCCGGGACGGGTTGGCATATCTCGGCACGGATACCGGCTCCGTGCGCGTACGCCTGGAACTCAGCCATCCCGGCGGCGAGCTCGACGCGTCCGAGGAGGTCCAGGAGGTGCTTCTGGATCTCACCGATGAGATCGGCATGCTCCGGAACGTCCAGTGGCCCATCGATTTCTTCCCCGGGCTGTGCCTGTACATCCAGTGGCCGCGCGGCGGTACCGTCTTCCGGGTCCACACCGTCGAACTGGAACACCCCGTCGACATCGACGGGCAGCTCGTCGCGCATCGCTACGACTCGGGAGTGCTCACCCGGGAAGGAGCGCCGGGTAGCGAGCGGGACGGCGACTCGTCCGCCGGCCTCGACACCCGGCGTCTCGTCCTGCGTACCGTACGACGCTTCGGCCGCCTCACGCCCGACGGACATGCTCTCCTTGACCGGGCCGCCCTCCCTCGAAGCGTCTACGACACAACTCCCGCCCCCCAGCAAGTCACCGCACTGGAGCAGGCCGTTGACGAGCTCCTCGCCGAACACCACCTGTACCCGGCCATCGGCAGCCGCGGTGTGGACGGCGAGCCCCACCACCCTGCCCGCGACGGTGAGCCGCCCATCGCCCTGATCGGTTACGCGCCGAACCCCGTGGTGGTGCCACGACCGGGCTCGCGTGCCAGCGCGCCGCCGCAGGCCCACGGCGTAGAGCACTTCGTCCACGGCTTTCTGCGGAGGCTGCCCGCGGGCTCGAATCCGACCGATGCACAGCGCGCTGCCTACCGCGAGCACTGCCGCCACGTCGGAAAGGCGGACGGCTGGGAACTGCCACCCGGCTACACCTTCGTCACGGAACACTCTCGCCGGCGCTGACCCGCCCCGGCCGGACCGGCCCGACATGGGCGGGCCGCACGCCACACCCCCCGCATCCACATCACAGGAAACAAGAGATCGGGACTGAATGACCGCCAGCTACGCCGTGGTCGCCGAACCACCGTCCTCCCCGCACGGCACACCGGTTGGACTGCTCAAGGAACTCGCCATAACGCTCGACGGGCTCGGTCAGATCCTGGACGCCGCCCTCGACGGCCTCACGGTCGGCGAGACGGAATTCGCGCTGAACTCCCTCGGGCCCAAGGATCGTCAGGCCATCATGAGGGGTCTCGGCTTCCGCAAGGTCGAACCGCGGCGATTCGGGCGCGTGCTCAGCGAGCAAGTGCTCAAGCGATTGCAACGGGTGGAGCCGACCCACCACAGGCATGCGGTGTCCCACCTCACCGCCCGGATCATGAACGACATCGATCACGAGGTCGCTGAGCACGGGGCCGCGGGTACGAGCCCCGGTCTCGTGGGCCGCTGGGGCGCATGCCTGCTCCGCCTGGCGCTCTTCTCCCACCTCCAGGCTTCGGCGCACGACGCCCGACTGCTCGTATGGGCCGCGGAACACGACTGGTTCGGTATGGAGGCGGACGAGGCGGCACTGGCCGCGGTACTCAAGGCCGCTCAGCAGGTAATCGACGCGACTCCCGGGTTTGACCACCTCACTGCGCTTGGCGAGGACGCGGCGGCTGAGGAACCACAGCCGACCGCTGCGGTCCCGGCTCCCCGGCTGCCCGATCACATCTCGGCTCCAGAACTGGCCGAGTCCTCAGCGCAGCAGGGAGAGCAGCCCCCTGGTGAGGGGCGCTCCCTAGACGATCTGGCCTCGGCCGAGGAGGAGCTCAAGCACGTCGTCGAGGAGGCACGAGGCGCCGTCGACCGCGTGCGCGCCACCCTGCTGGACGGGTGCCCGCCCACCGACACTGATTTGGTGCCGCTCGCCGCGGTCGCCCCGGCGTTCTCCCACGTGCGGGGTGTGCTCTCAGAACTCGGCGTCACCGGCGTCACCGATCGCCTCACCGATGTCCTGAGGTCGATCGACGAGGTTCGTGCGCGCGTCGAACGGAAGGGGAGGAACGCCGAGGCCCGTCAAGTGGTGGAGACGGTGACGGCCCTGGGCTGCGCTCCGGACAGTGCGGTGGCCGCGGTGATCGCGGACGCCAGGCACAGCGCGGAGGCACTGCTCGCGAAGCAAGAGTGGGACGAACAGGACGACGCGTGCGCACACATTCTCACGCTGCTGGTGCGCCTCGCCGACATGAAGGACCGGTCCGACGCACAGCAGGAGATCATCGAGCTCCAACAGCAGTTGTCGGTCGCACATCCGCCGTACGCTGTGGCCGCCGTCCTTTACCAGCAGATCACGCTGAGCGAGCACAGGACCCCTCACCCCGACACGGCCGCCGCCCCGCAGGGCGAGGAATCCGCCGAGGTTCCCGAGGCGCCGGAACGGGCCATATCCCCGGAGACGGCCACCGCCGCGCATGCTGACACCGGCGTGCCTGAAACGCAGGACCACAGCACCGCCGATTGCGTCCCGGCCGAGCGACCTCCCGGGTCCGCCGACACCGCCGAGCAGCAGCCCGCGCCGGAACGGCGGGTCTTCGCCGCCCCCGCAGCCGTCGACACCACCACGGAAACAGCCGACGGCACGGAAACGAAGAGCATCGAACCCGTCCTCGCCCGTCTCATCGCCGAGAAGCGCTTCGGACTTGCCGCTCACCTGTCGCAGGCCGCCGACCGCCCGGACACCGAGGCCGCGGTCCTGCGCCTGGCCGCCGCGGCGACACTGCTGCACTCCAGGACCGGCCGAGCGGCTCAGATCATCGAAGAGGCGCTGCACGAGTGGGAGGCCCGTAAGGAGAGCGACAGTGACGCGCTGTCCCTGCTCCTGCTGCCCACGCTGGTCCGGGCAGCCCTAGTGACGGGTGCACCCGTGGTCGGTGCACAGCTGAGGGCGCTCACCCCGCAACTGCCCGATGCCCTGCACGAGGTGGCCACCATGGTGGCAGAACGTGCACTGCAGGGCGCACTGCTCATCGCGCCGCCCCATGCCGTTGTCGCCGATGTCTCCCACACCGAGGGCGAGCTGCGCGCGGCCGTGGACGCCTGCCAGGCTATGCTCACTGTGCCTCGGTTGCGCTTCCAACGGGCCAGCGCCATGGTGCAGCGCTGGCTGGCGCCGACCGGTCTGCTCGGCAGCGTGCTGACCGCAATCGTGGCCGGGGCCCCGGACGCCGAGCACCTGGCCGACGAGCTGCTGGAGAACCTCACTCGCCGGACCCAGGTCGAGGCGGCGATTGACGCGATGGACGCTGAGCTGCGCGGGCCGGGCGGCAGGGGCATCCAGGGGGCTGGCCGCAACAACGTCCGTCACTGCCTCGAGCGCGTCCGGGACGCCGTACGGCAGTGGCGTACGGTCAAGCGCGACCTGGAAGCAGGACGCTCTGAGGAGAACGTGTGGGCGTTCCAGTCCATTGCATCCCTGCGCCTCTCCCTCCTCGGCCTGCGCGAACGGGTAGCCGACGACCTCACCGCGGCCGAACGCAGCTCCGCCATCCTGGCGAAAGCCACCGCCTACGTGGCGCGGGACCTGTTCGCCGAGGTCTTCGACGGACTGGATGCGAACAGTCGACCGGTCGAGACGGGATCCGAGCCGGACGTTCAGACGGTTCTGGACGCCGAGCTCCACAAGGCCGAGCCGGCCGTGCCGGGCGAGAAGCCGACCTTGGACGGCTTGCTGAAGGCAGTGGACCGCACCTGGGACGACGCGATCGAGCAGCAGCTCGCCCGTGACGAATTCGATGTGATTCGCACCATCACGGACCTCGCGGACTTCGACGTCCTTCCTGCGGCCCACACCTTGTCGCTCTCGGAGGCGCGTCGCGCACACCTCAGCGCATTCGAGAAGGAGCGCCGCGCGGCACTCACCGAAAAACAGCGGCAACTGGCCGCCCGGCTCCGCCGGTCACAGGCCGACGAGGCACTCACCGTCGAACAAGACGTCAGCCTCCAGGAGCTGCTCGCCGACGCCCGAGCACACCTGGAGCACGACCGGCCGGGCGAGCTGGCCGCGGTCCGCCGCAACCTCGGCCGAGTCGAAGAATTGCTGCCCCGCTACCGTGAGGAAGCCGCCGACCGGCTGCGCGCCCGGCTGGCCGCGCTGACGGACGTGAGCGCGGAGGACCGCGAACGAGTCCTGCGCAATCTGGACACCGACAGCCTGGCCACCGCGGCCGAACTCGTCTACTTCCTCGAACTGGGCGAACCGGTACCGGAGATCAGGTCCGAGGACTCGCACCTGGAGGCGTTCTTCCCCGCCGTGCCGGACTCGCTGCCGGGCGGCATCGACGCTGAGCTGATCGCGGCCGTCCGCGCCCGTGGCCGGTGCGGTGACCACGCCGTGCTGGACTATGCAGGACTCTCGGAGGAGGAGGCCGAACGGGCCGCGGCTGCCCTGGAGCTGTGGAGCACGCTCGCCGCGACGAAGGACCGTATCAACATCAATCCGCGCGAGAGCCTCAATCCGGCTCTTGCCCTCCTCGGATACGAGGCCCGGCGCGCACGGCCTCTGGACGATCTGCCGCGAGGCAAGGACTACCGGTTCTTCGAACTCGCGCCCGTGCACGTCACCGGCCGTGCCTGGGCACCCGCCTTCGGATCGCAGATCAAGGACCGTGGCGGTAAGCTCCGCGCCCTGCTGATCTGGGGCCGGCCCGCGGCCAAACTGCTCATCACCCGCGCTCTGCAGGATCCCGACGAGAGCAGTCTGCTCGTCGTCCACTTTGGGACGCTGGACAGCCGAACCCGTAATGAGCTGGCCGCTGCCTCCCAGGACACCAAGCCGATCATGGTGGTGGACGACGCCGCGCTGGCCTACCTCATCGCGCACGGCAACCGGCGGGTGGATGCCACGACCGAGACCCTGCTGCCGTTCTCCGCGGTGAACCCGTACATCAAGGAGAAGCGGGGCCAGATCGGCCGGGAGATGTTCTACGGTCGGGACCGCGAGCGCAAGAGCATCCACGACCCGGCGGGGACCCAGATCCTTTACGGCGGCCGGGGTCTCGGCAAGTCGGCACTGCTGGCCGACGCGGGGGACCGCTTCGAGGAACAGCGGCCGGGGGCCTACCGCAAGCTCTACCTCAACCTGGACAAGATCGGCATCGGCCGGGGCACCGCACTCGGTGCCGAGGCCATCTGGCCCACGCTCGACCAGGAGCTGATCAGGCAGGGCGTTCTGGAGGAGCCTCGACGCCGGGGCCCACAACAGGAATCATGGCAGCGGGTCACCGACGGGATCGCCCGGTGGCTCGCTCAGGATCCCGACCGGCGGCTGCTCATCCTCCTCGACGAGTGCGACCGCTTCTTCGAGGCAGACGTCCCTGAGTGCACGGAGACCCGCCGGCTACGCGGTCTGGGTGAGGACTCGCGCGGCCGGGCCAAGGTTGTGTTCGCCGGTCTGCACTCGGTGCAGCGCTTCACCCGGCTCGCCAGGAACGGTCCGTTCAGCCACCTGGCACAGACGCCGACGGTCGTCGGACCGCTCGCCCCCCAGTTCGCCGCCGACCTGATCGTGCACCCGATGCGTGCGCTCGGCTTCGAGTTTGCCGACGTCGACCTCGTCAACCGGGTGCTCGGCTTCTGCTCGTACCAGCCCTTCCTGCTGCAGATCTTCGGCAGCCGGATGGTGCAGGTCATGCAGGACAAGCGGGCACGCGCACCACTCGCACCGCCTCCGTACACGATCGAGGAGTCCGATGTCGACGCCGTGGAGCAGGACACCTCGCTGCGCTCGGACATCACTGCGGCCTTCAAGGACACCCTCGCCCTCGACGACCGCTACCACGTCATCGCCAATGTCCTTGCCCAGCACGCCCGGGACAACGGTCTGGAAACCCGGCTCAGTGACAGGGAGTTGCGGGAGGAATGTGCCGGCTGGTGGCCCCGCGGCTTCGAGCACCTGGACAGCGAGGGGTTCCGTGCCTATCTGCAGGAGATGGTCGGCCTCGGTGTCCTGGCGCCGAACAACGACGGACGGGGCTGGCATCTGCGGGGACCCAACGCGCTGCGCATGATCGGTACCGCCCAGGAGATCGAGGCGCGGTTGCTGCGAGCGGAGACGGAGTCCCGGCTGGAGGAGACCGTTGTCCTGGAGAGCCGTCCGGACCTCTACGACGGCAGGTCCGCCCCCCTCACCGTCAACCAGATCGACTACCTGCTGGGCGAATACGTCAACCAGGTCCGCGTCGTTCTCGGTACACAGGCGACCAGCGTCGCCGATGTGGAACGGACCCTGCGTGAGGTGACGGGCAGGGTGGCGGGCTGGTCCGTGCCCGCCATCGGAAGCGCCAAGACGTTCCGCAAGGAGCTCGCCGCCGGCCGCGCGGGCGAGCGGCGACTGCTCATCAGCGATCTCTCTCTTGGCAGCGAGAAGTCTTGCCGGGAGTCCTTCGACCTGGCCAGGGCAGTGCTGCCCGAGGCCGCCGAGGCGACCCGCTCCGTGGTCCTCGTGTCGGGTGTGGAACAGCTCGGCTTCTGGTCCGGCCTCCTCACCGGTCCCGACGCCGACCACGACACCATCGTGGTGCTGCGTCGGCATGACCTGCGCAGCCTGAAGGACTGGACGCAGCGCCACAGCCTGTGCGAGACGGAGGAACGGCTCACGCGCCTGGCGGAGGCGACCGGTGGCTGGCCGTACCTGCTGGACAAGGCGCTGCAGCTGCGTGATCGCCGACCGGACCAGGACCGAGTGCTGGCGGACCTGACGTCGTGGCTGGGGCAGAGCAGCGGCGCCAAACAGTTCGTCGACGCCGTGGGGCTGCTGGAGAACGACACCCTCAAGGCCGCCTACGACGGGGTCGTCGAGCAGCTCGGTAACGATTGGCATGACGACGCCTACCTCGTCACCGCGGCCGAGATGGCAGGTCTCTCGTCCGGGGAGGCACGCGGGTCCGTCGTCTGCTTGGAAGCCCTCCAGGTGTTCGACCGAGACGGGACGCGCCTGCGCGTGGAGCCGGTTCTCCATACGGCGCTGGGCGTACTTGAGGCCGGGGTCTGACCAACCGGGTGGGGCCGGGGTTGCGCCTGGCCCCACCGAGACTCGACCAGCACACCCGCGTCCTGTCGGCGGCCACAATAGGAGTACCGACGGGGAGATCTACTGTTGTTCCAGCTCGCTGCCGAGCTTGCTTTGCCATGGGAGACCCTTGGCGCTGATAGCGATGACCGGGGAGAGGGTTAAGCATTCGGTCGGCCCCGTCGTGGTAACCGAACGAGACGGCTCACTGGTCGCGAGAGCGTCGGGGGCTTCTCGGTCGTAGAACTGAAGACTGCGGAAATCTACTGGTACGACACGAAGGCCGTGCACCTGACACCGGCTGTGTGAGCTCCTCGCGGAGCTCTCGGGCTGCAGTGCGTGCTCCCGGACAGCGAGTCATCCTGTGACCCGCATGCACCTGATGTGGCGTCAGGTAAGTCAGCGTCTGGTCAGCATCAGTTCCCGAACACCCTGAAACGGCTGTCCGAATAGGCACCTGGTCGGTGGTGTCACAACAGCCTGGTTGGCGCGGAAGCCCAGGCAGGGAGCCTTATCCCCAATTAAGAAGCGATGTTCCTCACAATCATCGACTCCGACGCGTGCCCGTGTAGAGTGAAGACTGCCCTTGACCTGCAAAAAGCTGGCAGGGAGCCGTCATACAGGAGTCCAAAGTGCTGCGTACTCTGTTCAAGTCCAAGATCCACCGAGCCACCGTCACCCAGGCCGACCTGCACTACGTGGGCTCGGTGACCATCGACGCGGACCTGCTCGACGCCGCCGACCTGCTCCCCGGGGAGCTCGTCCACATCGTGGACGTCACCAACGGCGCCCGCCTCGAGACCTACGTCATCGAGGGCGAGCGCGGGTCCGGCGTGATCGGGATCAACGGTGCCGCCGCCCACCTGGTGCACCCGGGGGACCTGGTGATCATCATCAGCTACGCCCAGGTGACCGACGCCGAGGCACGCGCGCTGAAGCCGCGGGTCGTGCACGTGGACGCGGACAACCGCATCGTGGCACTGGGCTCGGACGCGGGCGAGCCGGTCCCGGGCTCCGACCAGCTGCGCAGCCCCCAGGCCGTCACGGCCTGACCGGGCGGCCGCCTCAGGTCAGGGGCGGCCCCGGCTCGGGGTCGGGCACCGGCTCCGGCCCCGGCGGGATCGGGGACGGATCCGGTTCAGGAACCGGCTGCGGCCCCGGCGGGATCGGGGACGGATCCGGTTCAGGAACCGGCTGCGGCCCCGGCGGGGGAGCGGGCACCGGCGGTACCGGCTCCGGATAAGGCTGCGGCCCGGGAGTCGGCCCAGGCGGAACAGGATCGGGTCGCGGCTCACTCATGACGCCCTCCGAGAACGAACAAGAACATTCCCCCACCCACTCTCCCGCCTACCCCACCCCCCACTTCCAAAGCCCCCGGAGCAACCCCCGCCCCAAAGGGAGGCGGGGAGCTGCGCGCCCGGCCACGAGGAACCCCGCCCCCGAAAACCGAAGACCCCCAGCCGCTCCACAGAGCAACCGGGGGCCGAACGCCCTACAGGGACGCGGGGAACTGCGCGCCCAGCCCCGACGAACCCGCACCGACCAGCAAAGACCCCCAGCCGCTCCACAGAGCAACCGGGGGCCGAACGCCCTGCAGGGGCGCGGGGAACTGCGCGACCAGCCCCGACGAACCCGCACCCGACAACGGAGCAACCGCACAACCGGCCAACAGCTCAGCCGTCAGCCGGACAACCCGTCAGCCGGACACCTCGGACCGATCCCCACCCCACAGCGTGTGGAACGCCCCCTCCCGATCCACCCGCCGATACGTGTGCGCCCCGAAGAAGTCCCGCTGCCCCTGCGTAAGCGCCGCAGGCAACCGCTCGGCGCGCAGCGCGTCGTAATACGCCAGCGCCGCGGAGAACCCCGGCGTCGGCACCCCCTGCCGCGTCGCCGTGACCAGCACCTCACGCCAGTCGTCCTGCGCTTCCGCGATCTCCCGGGCGAACGTCCCGTCGGACAGCAGGCTCGGCAGATCCGCCCGCGCGTCGTACGCGGCCCGGATGCGGTCCAGGAAGGCCGCCCGGATGATGCACCCGCCCCGCCAGATCGCGGACACCGCCCCGAGGTCGATGTCCCAGTCGTACTCCTCGCTGCCCCCGGCGATCTCGTGGAAGCCCTGGGTGTAGGACACGATCTTCGAGGCGTACAGCGCCTGCTCCACCCGGTCGGCGAACGCCGCGGCCTCCGCCTCGCCCAGCGGCGCCGCCGACGGACCGGCCAGGTCGCGCGAGGCGGCCCGCAGCGCGGCGTGACCGGACAGTGAGCGGGCGAAGACCGCCTCGGCGATGCCCGAGACGGGGACGCCGAGGTCCAGGGCGATCTGGACGGTCCAGCGGCCGGTGCCCTTCTGCTCGGCCTGGTCCACCACCACGTCCACGAACGGCTTCCCCGTCGCCGCGTCCACGTGCGACAGCACCTCGGCCGTGATCTCGATGAGGTACGAGTCCAGCCGCCCCGTGTTCCAGGTGCGGAAGATCTCGGCGATCCGCGCGGGCTCGTACCCGGCGACGTCGCGCAGCAGCTGGTAGGCCTCGCCGATCAGCTGCATGTCGGCGTACTCGATGCCGTTGTGCACCATCTTCACGAAGTGCCCGGCACCGTCGGGACCGACGTGGGTGACGCAGGGCGCCCCGTCGGCCGCCTTCGCGGAGATCTTCTCGAGCATGGGGCCGAGCGAGTCGTACGACTCCACGGGCCCGCCGGGCATGATGCTCGGCCCGTTCAGCGCGCCCTCCTCGCCGCCGGAGACGCCCATGCCGACGAAGTGGATGCCCTGCTCGCGCAGCTCGCGCTCGCGGCGGCGGGTGTCGGCGAAGTGGGCGTTGCCGCCGTCGATGATCATGTCGCCGGGCTCCAGGAGCGGGGCGAACTCCTCGATCACCGCGTCGGTCGGCCCGCCCGCCTTCACCATGACGACGAGGCGCCGGGGCCGCTCCAGGGCCGCCACGAACTCCTTGGCGGTCTCGGCCGCCACGAACTCGCCCTCGTGGCCGAACTCCTCGACCAGCGCGTGCGTGCGCGCGGCGGTCCGGTTGTGCACGGCGACCGTGTAGCCGTTGCGGGCGAAGTTGCGGGCGAGATTGCGGCCCATGACCGCGAGACCCGTGACGCCGATCTGGGCTGAAGTGCTCATTTCCGCCTGCTCCTAGAAGATCCGGTGGCTCTGGTGGTTCCTGGGCGATACGTGCCGGGCGTGACCGTCAGTATTGCCCACCGGGGCCGTCCTGACGTGCCGGTACACCGACTGCTTACGGGGTCCGTCAGGGCTCATTACGTACGGGGGCGGCCCGGTGGCTCACCGCCGTCGCCCCGAACCGAAGTCGCCCGTCACCCCGAACCGAAATCGCCATGACCCCGAACCGAAGTCGCCGTCACCGTGAACCGAAGTCAACGGGGAGTCGATCCCGGCCACTTGGGGTGACTGCGCGACCGATAGCCGTCTTGTCATGGCCTGTTACGCGCGCATACTTTTGGCCCTCCTGACGCTTGCTAGGGGGCACTTCATGGCCGTACGCGGCCGGCACCGCCGGTATCAGCCGAACAGGATCAACCGCGCCTCGCTCACCGTCACGGCGAGCGGTGCCGGAATGGCCCTCCCGCTGGTCGGCGCCGGTGCCGCCCAGGCGGCCGACCTGGACACCTGGGACAAGGTCGCCGCGTGCGAGTCGAGCGACGACTGGAACATCAACACCGGCAACGGCTACTTCGGCGGCCTCCAGTTCACCCAGTCCACCTGGGAGGCGTACGGCGGCACCAGATACGCGCCGCGCGCCGACCTGGCGACCAAGGACCAGCAGATCGCCGTCGCCGAGAAGGTGCTCGACGGGCAGGGGCCGGGCGCCTGGCCCGTCTGCTCCGAGCGCGCCGGGCTCACCCGTGGCGGCGACGGCCCCGACGTGCACACCCGGCAGGCGGCCCGCACCCAGCAGACCGCCAAGAGCTCCGTGCGCGATGTGCAGCCCCAGACCACGCCCCAGTCGCGGGCGGGCCGCGCCGAGACGTACACCGTCGTGCAGGGCGACACGCTGTCCCGCATCGCCGACGAGGAGGACGTGCGCGGCGGCTGGCGGGGCCTGTACGCGGCCAATCGCGCCACCATCGGCGCCGACCCCGATCTGATCCTGCCCGGCCAGCGGCTCAGCCTGGACGGCACCAAGACCCCCCGGCACACCGGGCGGGCGGCCCCGCCGGCGCCGGAGAAGAAGAAGCCCAGGGCGAAGGCGCCCTCCTCGGACCAGCAGCGCAAGCCGTCCCGGTCCACCGAGCGCGCCGAGAACCACGGCAGTGCCACCCGGGTGGCACCCGTCGACGCGGCCGCCGGAACGCCGTACCACAAGGCCGGTTCGTCCTGGTCGAAGGGCTATCACACCGGCGTCGACTTCCCCGTGCCCACCGGCACCTCGGTGAAGTCGATCGCCGCGGGCCGCGTGGTCAGCGCCGGCTGGGGCGGCTCCTTCGGCTACGAGGTGGTCGTACGCCACGACGACGGCCGCTACTCGCAGTACGCCCATCTGTCCGCGATCGGCGTGAAGTCCGGCCAGAGCGTCGGCGCGGGCCAGCGCCTCGGCCGCTCGGGCTCCACGGGCAACAGCACGGGCCCTCATCTGCACTTCGAGGTGCGGACGGGGCCCGGCTTCGGTTCGGACGTGGATCCGATCGCCTACCTGCGCGCCGGCGGCGTCAGGATTTGACACGCATACGGTGCCGGTCGAGGACCGGCAGCGGGACGTACGGCAGGGCGTAGGCCCGGACGAACGCGATGTCCTCGGCGCTCGGCCCGCGCTCGAACGCGGCCGCCGGGATCGGCGCCGGTACCAGGGCGGCCATGCCGAGCAGCGGGCTCAGCTCGTCGAGCACGTCCCGCCGCCGGGCCGCGGCGACCGGTTCCGGGTCCGCGGCCGGCGAGGGCACCAGCACCTCGGCGGTGACCGGCTCCGGCGTCGTCGCGGGCGACGGGACCACAGTCTTGGCCGTGACCGGATCCGACTCCCTGGGCGCCTCGGCCTCGGAGGCGGGCTCCGGGGCGGTGGCCATGGCCTCCTCGCGGGCGATGCGCTCGGTCGTCAGCAGGATCAGCCCGCCCGCGGCCACCACACCGCAGCCCAGCGCGAGCACGGTTCCGGTGGTGCCGTAGCGGAAGGTCTCGCCGAACATCGTGATGCCCACCGCGGCCGCGACCACCGGGTTCACCACGGTCAGCGTGGCCAGCGGAGCCGCGAGGCCCGCGCCCCGGTAGGACGCCTGCGACAGCAGCAGACCCGCCGTGGCCAGCACCGCGATCGCGGCCAGCGACGGCACGTCCGACAGCGCCACGCCGCCGGTCCAGTCGACCGCCACCGTCTTGGTGAACACCGAGGACATGCCGAAGGCGATACCCGAGGCCGTGGCCAGCAGCATCGCGCGCACCGCCAGATGCCGGTGCGCGGCCCGGCCGGCCACCATCAGCGTGGCGACCACACCGCCGGTGACGACGAAGGCGCCGACGCGCTCGGGGCCGCTCAGCGAGTGCGAACCGGAGGCACCGACCAACGACAGCAGACCCGCCAGACCCACGGTCGCCATGATCGCGCCCCGCCAGGCCGTCGCCCCGGCCTTGCGGCCGACGAACAGGGCGGCCATCGGCAGCGCGAACACGATGGTCAGGGCACCGAGCGGCTGGACCAGACTCAGCGGTCCGAACGCCAGCGCGACCACATGCAGCAGACCACCCAGGCTGTTCAGCGCGATGGCCGCCCACCAGACGGGCCTGCGCACCGGCGCGAACTGCTCGCCCGGGGAGGTCTCCGCCACGCGCTCCTGCACGATCGCACCGCCCGCGTACGCGACGGCGGACACGAACGACAGGAGCACGGACAACGCGAGGGCGCTCATGAGCTGCTCCTCTGCGTGAGGCGGGTCCTTGCGGCCCGGCGCGGCGAACGATCGGCTTCCATGGACAACACCATGCCCCCTCCCGCTGTTCCCGTCGTCGTCCCTGAGACCTCAATGGCTCCTACTACCGATGGAGTACGCAGGGGCCCTCGTCCTCCCTCAGGCGGGTGACACCGTGTGGAGACCCTGAAGTCATCACCCCTAGGGGGCTTGGTACTACTGATGTTCGTGGACCTCGACCCCCGTCTCGCCGCTCTGCGCGACCTCGGCCCCTTCTTCGCCGTGCGCACACTCCTAGGCTCGGCCGGAGACCGGCCCCACCCCCCTGCGACACTCGCGCAGGCCTATGGATTCGTAACATCGGACGTTTACCCGAATCCACTGACTTTCCGTGTCCGCAGGACCGCCGCCGCGCTGCGCGCCCCCGAGCCGCGCGTCGCCGCCTCGATCGCCCACCTCGGGCTCGCCGCCAGACTGTGGTCGATCGCCCTCGGCTGCGCCGTCGTCCACGGGCGGCTCCCCGACCTCGACCCGAGTCTGCTCCACTGGGACCCCGAAGGCAGCGCCCCGGACGACCTGTGGCTCACCGAGGTACGGCCGGGGCACGCCGCCGACGCCCCCGGCCTCGCCGAGGCCGTGCTCCTCGGCCATCTCGAACCCCTCGCCGCCGCCCTGCGCTCCGGGTACCGGCTCGCGCCCGGCCTGCTGCGCGGCAACGCCGCCTCCGCCCTCGTCGGGACCGCCCGGCAGCTGGTCCGCCAGGCGGGCGCGACCGCGGGACCGGAGGCCGTCGCCAGGACCCGCTCCCTCACCGCCGAGCTGCTCGCGCACCCCCTGCTCACCGGCGCCGGCACCCTCACGGGCACGGGCTTCCGGCGGCGCAGCTGCTGCCTGTACTACCGGGTGCCCGGCGGCGGCCTGTGCGGCGACTGCTGCTTCACCCGCCCGCCGCGCTCTTCCCCGCGCGACACATCTGGGTGACCATGAGGAGCCTGGTGCGAAGAACAGGGGGATCCGGTGCGTGTGGGACTGCTGACACGAGAGTTTCCCCCCGACGTCTACGGCGGCGCCGGCGTCCATGTCGAGTTCCTCGCCCGGGAGTTGCGCTCCCTGGTCGACCTCGACGTGCACTGCTGGGGCGAGGGCCGCGCCGACGGCGTCGTACGCCACCGCCCCTGGCCGGCCCTCGACGGCGCCAACGACGCGCTGCGCACCTTCTCCGTGGACCTGGCCATGGCCGCAGCCCTGGAGGACCGCCAGCTCGTCCACTCCCACACGTGGTACGCCAACCTCGCCGGTCACCTCGCCAAGACGCTGTACGGCATCCCGCACGTGCTCACCGCCCACTCCCTGGAACCGCTGCGCCCCTGGAAGGCCGAGCAACTCGGCGGCGGATACGCCCTGTCGGGCTGGGCCGAGCGCACCGCGGTGGAGTCCGCCGACGCCGTGATCGCCGTGTCCGGTGCCATGCGCCAGGACATCCTCGACTGCTACCCCGCCCTGGACCCCGGCCGTGTCCACGTCGTGCACAACGGCATCGACACCGGGCTGTACGGGCCCGACCCCGGCACCGACGTCCTGAAGCGCGTCGGACTCGACCCGGACCGCCCCTTCGTGCTGTTCGTCGGGCGCATCACCCGTCAGAAGGGCGTGCCCCATCTGCTGCGCGCCGTACGGGACATCGACCCCGCCGCGCAGGTCGTGCTGTGCGCGGGCGCACCCGACACCCCGGAGATCGACCGGGAGTTCCGCGAGCTCTACCAGGACCTGAGCGCCGTGCGGGACGGCGTGCACTGGATCCCGAGGATGCTGCCGCGCCCCGAGGTCATCCAACTCCTCACGCACGCGGCCGTGTTCGTGTGCCCGTCGGTGTACGAACCGCTCGGGATCGTCAACCTGGAGGCGATGGCGTGCGGTACGCCGGTCGTGGCCTCGCGGGTCGGCGGGATCCCCGAGGTCGTCGAGGACGGCGTGAGCGGGCGGCTGGTCACGGTGGACGACGACTTCGAGGCCGGACTGACCCGCGCACTGGACGCGGTGCTACGTGACCCCGCTGCCGCCCGGCGGATGGGCGAGGCCGGACGGGCGCGCGCGGTGGAGGAGTTCGGCTGGGACGCCGTCGCCCGGCGCACCGCCGCGCTCTACGCGCAGGTCCTCGAACAGGCTTAGCCACCCTTGCTCAGGGGCAGGCAGAAGAGGCAACCGGAGTGAGGGGAGCGGCGATGCGTCGTGGTGGGCCTTCGGTACTGGGGATCGTCCTGGCGGGCGGCGAGGGCAAGCGCCTGATGCCGCTGACCGCCGACCGCGCCAAACCGGCGGTCACCTTCGGCGGCACCTACCGCCTGGTCGACTTCGTCCTGTCCAACCTCGTCAACGCCGACATCCTGCGCATCTGCGTGCTCACGCAGTACAAGTCGCACTCGCTGGACCGGCACATCACCACCACCTGGCGGATGTCCAGCCTGCTCGGCAACTACATCACGCCCGTCCCCGCGCAGCAGCGCCTCGGTCCGCGCTGGTACCTGGGCAGCGCGGACGCCATCCTCCAGTCGCTGAACCTGGTCCACGACGAACAGCCCGAGTACGTCGCCGTGTTCGGCGCCGACCACGTGTACCGGATGGACCCGCGGCAGATGCTGGCCCGGCACATCGAGGCCGGGGCCGGGGTCACCGTGGCCGGGATCAGAGTCCCGCGCACGGAGGCCCCGGCCTTCGGGGTGATCACGCCCGGCTCCGACGGCCGCAGCATCGAGCGCTTCCTGGAGAAGCCGGCCGACCCGCCCGGACTGCCCGACGCCCCCGACTCGGTCTTCGCCTCGATGGGCAACTACATCTTCACCACCAAGGCCCTCATCGAGGCGCTCCAGCGGGACGCCGAGGACCAGCGCTCCGTGCACGACATGGGCGGCTCGATCCTGCCCCAGCTCACCCACCGCGGCGAGGCCCAGCTCTACGACTTCGGCGACAACCACGTCCCCGGCGAGACCAGCCGCGACCAGGGCTACTGGCGGGACGTGGGCACCCTGGACGCCTACTACGACTCCCACATGGACCTGATCGCCGAACGCCCGGCCTTCAACCTGTACAACCGCGGCTGGCCCATCTACACCCACTCCAACCAGCTCTCGCCCGCCCGGTTCAACGCGGGCGGCATCGCGGGCGAGTCGATCATCAGCGCGGGCTGCCTCATCCGGGGCCAGGTCACCCGGTCGGTCCTGTCGCCGGGTGTCGTGGTCGACCCCGGCGCGGTGGTGCAGGGCTCGGTGCTGCACGACAACGTGCACATCGGGCGCGGGGCGGTGGTGCGGGGCGCGGTGCTGGACAAGAACGTGGAGGTCCCGCCGGGCGCCACGATCGGCGTCAACCCGGAGCGGGACACCCAGCTCTACACCGTCTCCCGCAACGGGGTGATCGCCCTGGGCAAGGGACAGCGGGTGCCGTGAGCCCCTCGGGGCGGGTCTCTCGATGCCGGGGTGTCGGGGTGGCCGCGCCCACGTGAGCGTCTCGCCGTGGCGCCGTGACACGGGGGCTTCGTGGCGCCTCGGCACGCGTGCGGGCCGTGCGGGGGCCCGATGCCGCGCGCTCCGGCCGGCCGTCCGTCCGGACGCGAGGTCACCGCCCCGACCGTCCGTCCGGCCGCACACGCCGTCACCGACCGTCCGGCCGCACACGCCGTGACCATCGGGCCTTTGCGGCGTTACTTAATCATCTGTTAACTGTGCGTAACTTGATCGTACTTGACCGTAATCACCCACTCGGGTTTGACTGCTGACTCACCCGTCGACGACGCGAGGCAAGCCCTTGACTTCAGATCCGCTCGCCCCCCTCGACCTGGCCTTCTGGAACATCGAGTCCCCCGAGCACCCCATGCACCTCGGCGCGCTCGGTGTCTTCTCCGCCCCCTCGCCCACCGCGGCCGCGCACGCCGCCGACCTGCTGGCCGCCCGCGCCGCCGCGGTGCCCGGCCTGCGGATGCGCATCCGGGACGCGTGGCGGCCCTCCCGCCTGCTGCGTCCTCTCTCCTTCGGGGGCGCCGCCCGTGAGCCGTACCGCGGCTTCGACCCCCTCGACCACGTGGCCCTGCACGCCCCGGCCGCCGACTTCCAGGCCGTCGCCGGGCGGCTGATGCAGCGCCCGCTGGACCGGGCCCGGCCGCCGTGGGAGGCGCATGTGCTGCCGGGGGAGGACGGCGCGTCCTTCGCCGTGCTCTTCAAGTTCCACCACGCCCTCGCCGACGGCCTGCGCGCGCTGATGCTCGCCGCCGCCGTGATGGACCCGGTGGACGTCCCGGTGGCCCGGCCCCGGCGCCCCGAGGAGCCCCGCTCCGGCCTGCTGCCGGACGTGCGCCGGCTGCCCGGGGCGGTCCGCGGGGCCCTGTCGGACGTGGGCCGCGCGCTCGACATCGGCGCGTCGGTCGCCGTGTCCGGCCTCGGCGTGCGCTCGACCGCCGCGCTGACCGCCGAGCCGTCCGGCACCCGCCGTACCGCCGGAGCGGTCCTCGACCTCGACGACATCCACCGGGTCCGCAAGCGCGTCGGCGGCACCGTCAACGACGTGCTGATCGCCGTCGTCGCGGGCGCCCTGCGCCGCTGGCTCGACGAACGCGGCGACGGCTGCGAGGGACTCGCCCCGCGCGCCCTGATCCCCGTCTCCAAGCGCCGCCCGCGCACTGCCCACCCACAGGGCAACCGGCTCTCCGGCTACCTGATACGGCTCCCCGTCGGCCAGCCCGACCCGCTCGCCCGCCTGGAGACCGTCCGTACGGCGATGGACCGCAACAAGGACGCCGGACCCAACCGCGGCGCGGGCGCTGTCGCCCTGCTCGCCGACCACGTCCCGGCGCTCGGCCACCGGCTCGGCGGACCGCTCGCCGCGCAGGCGGCCCGGCTCTGGTTCGACATCCTCGTCACCAGCGTGCCGCTGCCCAGCCTCGGCCTGCGCCTGGGCGGGCACCCGCTCACCGCCGTCTACCCGTACGCCCCCCTCGCCCGCGGGCAGTCGCTGGCCGTGGCCGTCTCCACGTACCGCGGCAGCGTGCACTACGGGCTCGTCGCCGACGCCGAGGCCGTCCCCGATCTGGACCGGCTCGCCGCCGCTCTGGCCGCGGAGGTGGAGACGCTCATCACCGCCTGCGACGGTTGACCTCGGCGGATTTTGCCGGTCCGGCCCGGCGCTCCGTAGAATTCCCCGTTCGACAGCGGGTGCTACCGGAGCGCCGCGACGAGGGAATCAGGAAGCGCAGCGGCGATGACGGTGACAGAGGACGGTCCGGCGACCACGGACGAGGTCGTGTACGGGCCCGGCATCGACCCCGAACGGCTCGCCGTGTGCCTCAGCGTGCTCCAGGAACTGGACGGGCTGGACGTCGACCACCCCGACGCGATCCAGGTGCGCCGGGCCACGTCGCACATCTACCGCACGGTCAAGCAGCGCCGCAAGCAGGAGCGCCGGGCCGCCAAGACCGCCCACGACAGGGCGGTCACCGAGGCGACCGCGACCGGCTCCGCCCAGCGCATCGACGACGAGACCGAGGGCATCCTCCCGTCGTCGAGCACCGAGGAGGGCAGGATCGCGGGCATACTCCAGCGCCCGCGCTCCTGCTACACCTGCAAGTCCCGGTACGTCGAGGTCGACTACTTCTACCACCAGCTCTGTCCGGACTGCGCCCGCGTCAACCGCGCCAAGCGCGACGCCGGCACCGACCTCTCCGGCAAGCGCGCCCTGCTCACCGGCGGCCGCGCCAAGATCGGCATGTACATCGCGCTGCGGCTGCTGCGCGACGGCGCCCACACCACGATCACCACGCGGTTCCCCAAGGACGCCATCCGCCGCTTCAAGGCCATGGACGACTCCGCGGACTGGATCCACCGCCTGGACGTCGTCGGCATCGACCTGCGCGACCCCGCCCAGGCCGTGGCGCTCGCCGAACAGGTCGCCGAGCAGGGTCCGCTCGACATCCTGATCAACAACGCGACCCAGACCGTACGCCGGCTGCCGTCCGCCTACGCCGCGCTGGTCGAGGGCGAGAGCGCTCCGCTGCCCGCCGGTGAGCTGCCCGCCCACCAGGTCATCGGCGCCTTCAACTCCGGCGCGGTCGACGGCCTCGCCGCGCTGCCCCTCGGCGTCAGCGGCCTCGAGGCGCAGAAGGTCGCGGACCTGGCGCTGGTCGCGGGCAACGCCAGCATCGAGCGCCACCTCGCGGGCACGGCCATCGACGCGGGTGGCCTGGTGCCGGACGTCGTCGAGAGCAACACCTGGGTGCAGAGCATCGACCAGATCTCCCCGGTCGAGCTGCTGGAGACCCAGCTGTGCAACTACACGGCCCCGTTCATCCTGATCAGCGCGCTGCGCCCGGCGATGGCCGAGGCCGCGCGCAGGGCCGCCAGCAAGCGCGCCTACGTCGTGAACGTCTCGGCGATGGAGGGTGTGTTCAACCGCGGCTACAAGGGCGCGGGCCACCCGAACACCAACGCCGCCAAGGCCGCCATGAACATGGTGACGCGGACCAGCGCGGAGGAGATGTTCACCTCCGACGGCATCCTCATGACCTCCGTCGACACCGGCTGGATCACCGACGAGCGCCCGCACTTCGACAAGCTGCGGCTGGCCGAGGAAGGTTTCCACGCACCCCTCGACCTGGTCGACGGCGCGGCCCGGGTCTACGACCCGATCGTGCGCGGCGAGTCCGGCGACGACGTCTACGGCGTCTTCCTGAAGGACTACCTGCCCGGCAAGTGGTGAGGCGTCCGGACTGAGGCCCGCCGCCGGCGGATGGCGCGGGCCGGTCAGTCGACCGCGCCCAGCCGGGAGGGGCGCGCCGCGAGCAGCTCCAGCAGGGTGCGCCAGTCCTCCAGCACGCCCGCGTCCAGGCCCGGCACCCGCGCCGCGTCGTCCGCCTGCCGCAGGGCCAGCGCCTCCTCGGCGAGCGGGTCGCGGGCGAAGGCGGCGGCCTCCGCCTCGGACATCGCGGCCCGGCCGGGCGCCGCTTCGAGGACGCCGAGACAGCGCCCCGCGGGCGTGTGCAGCCGCACCAGCCGGGACACCCGCTCGCCCAGCAGCGGCCGTACGGCGTCGGCGGCCAGCTCGGCGTGACCGGTGACATCACCCGGTCGCAGTACACGGCCGAGCTCGTGCACGAGTCCGGCGACCTGGAGCTCCTTGTCGGCGGGACTGCCGCGGCGCAGCAGGGCCGCGGTCTGCAGGGAGTGCTCGTGCAGGTCGACCGGATGGCCGGAGGCGCGGACACCCCGGCAGGCGCTCAGCAGGTCCATCAGCTCGTCGACGCCGCGCAGCTCCATGGGTCCGTCCTCCCGCGAGACAGCCGTAGCGGTACGCCAGCAGATCATGACGAGCTTTCTGCCGGGCCAACGGGATCTGAACGACCTCACAGTGCCGGAATTCCGTTCGAGCCCTGCGCTGAACAGGTGGCGGCAAACGGGTTGATCTTGTAGGAAATAGGTGCAGAACGCTTGCGCTCCGAGCGTGACCGACCTCGGATAGTTACCTCAAGTTTTCAGCCCGATCGAGCGCACCCCTGCTCATTTGGTTATCCTGATGCGCGACGGACAGCAGTACGGGTCCTACCCACACCCACGGTCCGTCCCGGGACGAGCCGGTCTACCACGGCCCGCTCCCGCACCAGGAAGGGCGCCACCGCGACCGAGGTTTTCCAGCCAGACCCGAGCGGGCGTCAGGTGCCGGAGCGCAGACTGACCGGAATCGCCCGAGGGTGACCCGACACATAAGGAGTGCGCGGTGACACCGGAGAAGACGAATCGCGATCAACGCCCCAAGGAACGCAAGGACCGCGCCGGCCGTCGGCCCGGCGAGATCGGCAGCCTCGACGTGTGGGCCCGGTCGGCCCCGATCCGCCTCGCGGGCTACGAGGACGACCTCGCCGAGCCCCATATCCTGCCCAGCGTGGACTGAGCGGGAGTCCTTGGAGCATGGGCGTGCGGGACCCACGCCCATGCGGTGACGATCCGCCGCCCTCCGCGATCACCGCCGACGCCGCCCCACGAGGGCGAGGCCGCATCCGACCGCCGCGCTCGCGGCCTTCCCGGCCGTCGCTCACCCGGCCCGTTCGTACTCGAACCAGATCCGGTGCGTGCCGTCCTCGTCGACCACGATGCCTCCCGTCCCGGTGATCCCGGCGAGCGCGCCGGTGCCGCTGCCGGGTACGACGATGAAGTACGCGCTGTCCGTGCCCCGGCCCGTGGTCGTCATGGTGTGGGCGAAGTTGAAGGTGCCGGACACGCCGTGCAGGGCCCCGTCGAAGGACTCCATGGCCACATAGGTGCCGCTGCCCGTGCTCTCCCCGTACGCCGAGGTGAACAGCGTGACCGAGCGGCCGGTGATCTCGCCCTCGTACCGCTTCTCCATCGTGGCGAAGCCCACGGGGACCCCGGTCTCGATCCCCGGCTGCGGGACGGGCGCGGGAGTGAACTCGGCCACCTTGAACGTTCCTGATGCTCGCATGCACCGGATCGTAGGGGACCCCACCGACAACGCCCTCGGCCTGCGACGACACCGGGCTGACGAAGCCCTCCTGGGCCCTACTCGAGCGGCGCCGTCCGCCGCCAGGGATGCGGCTCCTCCAACTGCCCCGCGACATCCAGCAGGTCCGCCTCCGGCCCCGGACGCGCCACCGGCACCCCCGCCAGCGGCAGTTCGCCCAGGTCGTCCCGCGTTCCGACCTCGTCCGCCTCGGCGAGCGCCGCCCCGGCCCGGACCACGCGGAAGGCCCCGATCCGCCCGTCCAGCCGCTCGATCCGCGCCAGATGCTCCGCCACCACTTCCCGCGCTGTCACCCGCTTCTCCCGTACGGCGGCGGCCATGTCGACGGCGGTCCGGCCCGCCCGGCTGGTCGCGGCGGCTCCTCAGGACGGGGCTACTGGCGAGTACGCAGGGAGAACCCCGCCTCCGCGCGGGTCGTACGTCGAGAGTCCGGAGCCCGGTTCGCACGCCACCGGGCAGCAGGGACGTACGGCACGGTTCGAACCGCGCGCGGCGGGGGAGCTGTACATCTCGTCGGCCCCCGTGACCGTGACCCACGCCCGTCAGCAGCGAGACGACCCACGGAGCACCTCATGCACGACGACCGCACTCTCGTCGAGGCCCGGCTGCGGCGTGTCCTCGACGAGCGCGTCCGACCCGCCGTGTACCCCGAGTCCGTGCCGCTGGAGGTGGCCGTCTGGCACGCCCCGGACGAGCCGGTCACGGTGGCCGAGGGGCTGGCGGCCGAACCCGGGCCGATCGGGGTGGGAGCCCGGTGGGGCGCCCCCTGGGGCACCAGCTGGTTCCGGGTCACCGGGACCGTGCCGAGGGGGTGGGCCGGGCGGACCGTCGAGGCGCTCCTGGACCTCGGCTTCGACGAGAACATGCCCGGCTTCCAGTGCGAGGGCCTCGTCTACCGCCCCGACGGCACCCCCGTGAAGGGCCTCAACCCGCGCAACCAGTGGGTGCGGATCGGCGCGCCCGTCGCCGGCGGCGAGGAGGTGCGGCTGCACATCGAGGCCGCCTCCAACCCCGTCGTACTCGGCTACCCCCCTTTCAGACCCACTCGGTTGGGCGACAAGGAGACGGCGGGCAGCGAGCCGCAGTACACGCTGACCCGGATGGACCTCGCCGTGTTCGACCGGTCGGTGTGGGAGCTGGTGCTCGATCTGGAGGTGCTGGGCGAGCTGATGGCCGAGCTGCCCGTGGACGCGCCGCGCCGCTGGGAGATCCTGCGGGCCGTGGAACAGGCGCTGGACGCGATCGACCTCCAGGACGTCAACGGCACCGCGGAACACGCCCGTTCACTGCTGCGCCCCGCGCTCGCCGTGCCCGCCGTGCCCTCCGCGCACCGCATCAGCGCCGTCGGTCACGCGCACATCGACTCGGCCTGGCTGTGGCCGCTGCGCGAGACGGTCCGCAAGGTGGCCCGGACCACGGCGAACATGACGGCCCTGCTGGAGGACGAGCCGGACTTCGTGTTCGCCATGTCGCAGGCCCAGCAGTGGGCGTGGGTGAAGGAGCACCGGCCGGAGGTGTGGGCGCGGGTGCGCAAGGCGGTGGAGGACGGGCGGTTCGTGCCGGCCGGCGGGATGTGGGTGGAGTCGGACACCAACATGCCGGGGTCGGAGGCGATGGCCCGTCAGTTCGTGCACGGGAAGCGGTTCTTCCTCGACGAGTTCGGCATCGAGAACGACGAGGCCTGGCTGCCCGACACCTTCGGCTTCGCCGCCGGTCTGCCGCAGATCATCAGGGCGGCCGGCTCCAGACGGCTGCTGACGCAGAAGATCTCCTGGTCGCGGACCAACAGATTCCCGCACCACACCTTCTGGTGGGAGGGCATCGACGGCACCCGGATCTTCACCCACTTCCCGCCCGTCGACACCTACAACTGCTCGATGCGCGGCGGCGAACTCGCCCACGCGGTGAGCAACTTCAGGGACAAGGGCGCCGCCCGCCGCTCCCTCGCCCCCACCGGCTGGGGAGACGGGGGCGGCGGCACCACCCGGGAGATGGTCGCCAAGGCGGCCCGGCTGCGGAACCTGGAGGGCTCGGCGACCGTCGAGTGGGAGACCCCGGCGGCGTTCTTCACCAAGGCCGAGGCCGAGTACCCCGACCCGCCCGTCTGGGTCGGCGAGCTCTACCTCGAACTCCACCGCGCCACCCGCACCAGCCAGGCGCGGACCAAACAGGGCAACCGGCGCAGCGAACACCTCCTGCGCGAGGCCGAACTGTGGGCGGCGACGGCCGCCGTGCGCACCGCATCGCCCTATCCCTACGAGAAGTTGGACCGGATCTGGAAGACGGTTCTGCTCCACCAGTTCCACGACATCCTGCCCGGCTCATCCATCGCCTGGGTGCACCGCGAGGCCCGCCTGACCTACGCCCGTGTGGCGGAGGAACTGAACGGCATCGTCGACGCGGCCCAGCGGGCCTTGGCCGGGGAAGGCGGCCGCGAACTCGTCTTCAACCCGACCCCGCACAGCCGGGACGGCGTCCCCGCGGGCGGAGCCGGCACTCCCGACGAGCCCCGGCCCGCGACCCGCGCACCCCGCCCCGGGGGCGGCTTCGTGCTCGACAACGGGCTGCTCCGGGTCGAGATCGACGCCGCGGGGCTGGTCGTCTCCGCGTACGACGTCGAGGCCGACCGGGAGACCGTCGCGCCGGGCCGGGCGGCGAACCTGCTCCAACTGCACCCGGACTTCCCGAACATGTGGGACGCCTGGGACGTCGACCGGTTCTACCGCAACACGGTCACCGACCTCACCGACGCCGACGAGGTCACGGCCGTCGGCGACGGCGCCCGTGTACGGGTCGTGCGCACCTTCGGCGCCTCCCGCGTCACCCAGCACCTCACCCTGGCACCGGGCGAACGACGGCTCGTGCTCGACACCGAGGTCGACTGGCACGAGACGGAGAAGTTCCTGAAACTCGCGTTCCCCCTGGACGTGCACGCCGAACGGTACGCGTCGGAGACCCAGTTCGGGCATGTGTACCGGCCCACCCACACCAACACCAGTTGGGAGGTGGCCAAGTTCGAGGCCTGCAACCACCGGTTCGTGCATGTGGCGGAGCCCGGCTGGGGCGTCGCCGTCGTCAACGACTCCACCTACGGCCACGACGTGACCCGGACGGTCCGCACCGACGGCGACCTCGGTACGACCACCACGGTCCGGGCCTCGCTGCTGCGCGCGCCCCGCTTCCCGGACCCCGAGACCGACCAGGGCGTGCACCGGTTCCGGCACGCCCTGCTGCCGGGCGCGGGGATCGGTGACGCCGTCCGCGAGGGCTGGCGGCTGAACCTGCCGGAACGCCGGCTCACCGGCGCGGACGAGGTCGCGCCCCTGGTGGCCGTCGACCAGGACGCGGTCGTGGTCACGGCGGTGAAGCTGGCCGACGACGGCAGCGGTGACGTGGTGGTCCGCTTCCACGAGGCCCACGGAGGCCGCTGCCGCGCCGTGCTGACCCCCGGCTTCGGCGTGGCGGGGGTGCAGGCCACGGACCTGCTGGAACGGCCCCTGCCCGAGGCAGCCGGGCCACGGCTCGACGGCGGCCGGATCGTCGTACGTCTGCGGCCGTTCGAGCTGATGACCCTGCGGCTGAGGCGGGCCGCCGGTGAGGTGTGACCGCCGGGCCGGTCCCGCGGAGCCGCATGCCAGGCCCCTCAGCCTCTGCGGACGGGCTGCTCAGCCCCGGCGCACCGGCCCCTCCAGCCGCGTCGGCGGCAGGTACTCCCGCACATACGTCCGCTCCCAGCACGCCCCCGTCTCCCGCAGCTCCCGCCACGTCGTGTACCGGTACCGGAAGAGACGGGCCCGCACGAACCTCGGCGGTGTGCCGGGCGGGAACGGTGAGCGGCGCAGCAGCCTCAGGGTCGCCCGGTCGTCCTCCAGCAGGCGTTCGACCAGCGCCCCGAACCAGGCACCGGCGTAGCCGGGGGACAGCCCCGCGAACCACATCAGCCAGTCGAGGCGCAGATGGTAGGGCGCGAACTGCCGCGGCCAGCGCCGGGGATCACCCGGCTTGCCCTTGAACTCGTACTCCCGCCAGTCGGACTCGGCGCGCGGGCTGTCGTCCAGGGTGCCCTCGATCACCACCTCGTAGCGGATCTGGTTGACGCTGCCGAACGCGCCGTAGGTGTTGACCAGGTGCAACGGGTCGAATGAGCGGTTCATGACCTGGCGCCGGGAGACCATGTTCAGCACCGGGTGGTAGCTGAGGAACACGATCAGCGCGGCGACGGCGAGCACGGTCACCTCGTACCAGAGCGGGGCGTCCGGCACGGACGGCGGGTCGGCCGGGAACCGCACCGCCGACAGGGCCAGCACGATGGTGATCCAGTTCAGCCAGGCGAAGTTGCCGGACAGCACCAGCCACAACTGGGTCACGATCATCAGCGCGGCGGCGGCCGACGCGACCGGCTGCGGGGTGAACAGCATCACGGGGACGCCGAGTTGCACGACATGGTTGGCGGCGACCTCGACGCGGTGCAGCGGACGCGGCAGACGATGGAAGAACCAGCTCAGCGGGCCCGGCATCGGCTGGGTCTCGTGGTGGTAGTCCAGGCACGTCAGCTTTCGCCAGCAGGCGTCCCCGCGCATCTTGATCAGACCCGCCCCGAACTCCACCCGGAACAGGATCCAGCGCAGCAGGAACAGCACCACGACCGGCGGGGCCACCTCGTCGTTGCCGAGGAACACGGCGAGGAAGCCGACCTCCAGCAGCAGGGACTCCCAGCCGAACGCGTACCAGGTCTGGCCGACGTTGACGACCGACAGGTACAGCACCCACGGCACCAGCCACAGCAGCATCCCGCCCCACAGCGGCAGCCAGGAGTCCAGCCCGGCGAGCAGCGCCACGGACACCGCGCAGCCCGCCCACGCCCAGACCGCGAAGAAGCGGTCCGAGTAGTGGAGTTGGAACACGCTGGGCGCGTCGCGGAACCGCACCCGGGCGACGAAACGGGGGACGGGCAGCATGCCGCGCTCGCCCATCAGCGCCCGGAACTGCAGGGCCGCCGTCAGGAACGCCATCAGATACACCGCGGCCAGGGCCCGCTGGAAGACCAGCCGGCTCAGCCAGTAGCCGGACTCGGTGAACCAGTCCACGGCCGTAGCTCCTCTCCTCCGGCGGGCCCGGATCTCCTCCGCTCCGGCAGGCCCGGACCGGTCACAGCGCGTGTCCGCATGCTCCGCTTGCGTAACCCAAGTGAGTGAAGCAAACAATGGTGAGGTATTGCCCGAAACGAGGCGGGAGAACGTGGTGCCCTCACCCATCCGAACCCTCGTCACCGCGTGCGCGCTCCTGGCGGCGCTGGTCGTCGCCGGCTGTGCCGGCGCTGACACCGAGCCGGGCGAGGCGGGCGGCGAGGTCTTCCTCCAGCCGGCCGCGGCCCATGGCCCCGACCCGTTCACGGCCTCCACGGCCGGCCCGACGGCGAAGCCCGCGCCCGCCACCCCGACGCCACGCGGCTCCGAACCCCTCGCCCGGCCACGCCTCGTCTCCGGAGCCACGCCCGGTCTGTACGGCGGCACCGAGGGGGTCGGCAGCTGTGACGTGGGGCGCCAGATCGGCCACCTCACCGCGGACCCGGCCAAGGCGCGTGCCTTCGCCGAGGTCGAGGGCATCGGCGCACAGGCCGTCCCCGGCTATCTGCGCGGCCTGACCCCGGTGCAGCTGCGCGCCGACACCCGGGTCACCAACCACGGCTGGCGCGACGGCCGTACGACGGTCTACCAGTCGGTCCTCCAGGCCGGCACCGCCGTCCTCGTCGACACGAGGGGAGTGCCCCGGGTGCGCTGCGCCTGCGGCAACCCCCTGCTGCCGCCGTCCGGGGCGGGCGGGCCCGAGTCGACCGCCGGCACGGCCTGGTCCGGCTACCGCCCGGCCGAGGTGGTCGTGGTGACCCCGGCGCCGAAGGTGATCACCCACATCACCATCGTCGACGTCGTCAACGACACCTGGATCGAGCGGCGGTGCGGCCGCGACGCCCGCCACGACCGTCCGGTGGCCCCGCCCGCCTGGGTGACCCGGCCCCCGTCCCCGAGCGGGTCGGACAGCCCGAGCGCGAGTCCGAGTGGCCCCGGCACCGGCACCGGCACCCCGGGCGAGGACACCTCGCCCCCCGGCCGGCCCGACCCGGACCGGTCCCGCCCGGACCCGTCGAGCCCGAGCGCTCCCCGAGAGGACCTGCGGGACGGGAACAGCACGTCCCCCGACGCCTCGGAGCCCGGCGCCTCGGAGCCCGGCGAGTCCCCGGCCGACTGCCTCGTGACGCCGACCGTGACGGTCACCCCGGGCGCCACCCCCTCGGCCGCGCCGCCCACCGCGACCGCCACCGCCTGCCCGACGGCCACGGTGACCGCGACGCCCCCCGGCGCCCGTCCGCCGAGCGAGCCCGGCACCGGTACGTCGCCCGGCGGCGGTGTCGGACCGCAGACCGTCCCGGACTCCCCCGACCTGCCCGACGGCGGCGGCCTGATCCCCGAGGACCCGGCCGCGCCCCGGGCCACCGGGATCGTCTTCGGCAGCCCCCTCGGCTTCCTCGGCGGGTGAGAAGGCCACCCGTGGCGGGGTCGCCCGGCCGGCAGGCCCCGCTCGTGGAATCGGACGAATCCTGGCAAGGTGGGCCCATGGCTGATCGGGGAGCGGGCACGATGTCACTCCCGGACGACTGGCCCGACCACGCGAACGCGATCCTCGCGCTCAACCGCATGGGCAGCTTCGACTGGGACCTGGACGCGGGCCTGATGGTGATGGACGCCCAGGCACACGCGATCTTCGACATCCTCCCCGAGGAGTACGACGACCGCCCCGAGACCCTCGCCGTCCGCGTGCCGCCCAACGAGGCCCGCAGGCTGGACGCCACCGTCTCGCAGGCCCTCAAGGACGGCAGCGAGAACTACGGCGCCTACTTCCGCATCCGCCGCCGCGACGGCACCCAGCAGTGGACCCACACCCAGGGCTACATCCGGCGCGACGAGACCGGCCGGCCCCGCCGGATCATCGGTGTCGTCCGTGACGCCACCCAGGAACTCGCCGACATCGCGACCCGCCGTGAACGGCTCGAGCAGGACACGGCACTGCGCGAACAGACCAATGTCGTCCAGCTGACCACGGCCGCCCTCGCCCACGCCCGCACCGTCCAGGACGTCATCGACGTCCTCAAGGACACCCACGGGCTCACCCACCTCGGCGCCACCAGCCTGGTGATGGGCCTGGTCGAGGCGGGCCGCGTCCGGCTGATCGCCGAGGGACCCGCGGGCAGTTTCGTCGCCGGCACCGACGTCACCGGCATCGACGAGCCGTACCCGATGAACGAGGTCGTACGGACCCTCAGCCCCCGCTTCATCGAGTCCCCCGAGGAGTTCGCGGCCGGCTATCCGATCCTGTGGCCGCACATCACCGACCTGAGGATCACCTCGGCCGCCTATCTGCCGCTGATCGTGCAGGCCCGCCCGATCGGCGCGATGGGCCTGCTCTACAACGACCGCCGCGGCTTCACCGCCGAGGAACGCAACATCCTCGTCGCGCTCGGCAGCAGCATCGCCCAGAGCCTGCAACGGGCCATGTTCTACGAGCAGGAGAAGGACATCGCCCAGGGCCTCCAGCAGGCCATGCTGCCGCGCACGATCCCCAGCGTGCGCGGCGCCGACGTCGCCGTCCGCTACCGCGCCGCCGCCATCGGCGGCTCCCAGGGCCGGGACATCGGCGGCGACTGGTACGACCTCATCCCGCTGCCCGGCGGCCGCGTCGGCGCCGTCATCGGGGACGTCCAGGGCCACGACACGCACGCCGCCGCCGTCATGGGCCAGCTCCGGATCGTGCTGCGCGCCTACGCCGCCGAGGGCCACACCCCGGCCACGGTGATGGCCCGAGCCTCCGTCTTCCTGCACGAGCTCGACACCGACCGCTTCGCCACCTGCCTCTACGCCGAGGCCGACCTGGCCACCGGAGTGGTCCAGGTGGTGCGCGCCGGTCACATCGACCCGCTGCTGCGCCACGCGGACCGCTCCTGCCGCAGGATCCCCGTCCCGGGCGGGCTGCCGCTCGGGCTGTCGGCGGAGTTCGGCAGCCTGGAGTACCCGGTCTCCACCGTCGAGCTCGACCCCGGGCACACCCTGCTGCTGTGCACCGACGGCCTGGTCGAGATGCCGGGCTCCGACCTGGACGACGGCATGCGCACCCTCACGGCGCTCATCGCCTCGGGCCCCGAGGACGTGCGCCGCCTCGCCGACATGCTCATCGACCTCGCCGAGGAGCGCGGCGGCGACGACGACGTGGCCCTGCTCCTGCTGCACCGGCGCGGCCTGGACGCGCCCGTGGGCGGCGGGCGGCTCCAGCAGCATGTGGCCCCCGGTGACCCGGAGGCCCTGCACGAGGCCCGGCACATGGTCCGTGCCGCCGTGCACACCTGGGGTGCCCGGGACCGTGCCGACGAGATCGAACTCATCGCCGACGAACTGATCACCAACGCCCTGATGCACACCGAGGGCGCCGCGATCGTCACCCTGCGGGCCCTGGCCGGCGGCCGGCGGCTGCGGGTCGAGGTCGAGGACTCCTCCAGCGCCCTGCCGCGCCGCCGTGAGGCGGGGGAGTCCGGGGTCTCCGGCCGCGGTCTGCTCCTGGTCGACCTGCTCACCGACGACTGGGGCGTGGAGGCCCGCGGCGGCGGCAAGTGCGTGTGGTGCGAGTTCGACGTGCCGGAGAGCGACCGGCGGCGGCCGAACCGACGGAGGTGAGCGCCGCGCCGGGGACCGCACCCGGATGTCCGCCCGGGCGCGCGGACCCGAGCGCCGGGCGGGGGCGTCGTTGTTCGCCAGGCCGTGGGACCTGAGGGCGGGGCGGGGCGTCGTTGTTCGCCAGGCCGTGGGGACCTGAGGGCGGGGCGGCGCCCTCCGGCCGGCCGTGCGGATCTGAGCGTTCCGCTCCCTGATGGCACCCTGGACCTATGCCGGAACTCCCCGAGGTCGAAGCGCTGAAGGACTTCCTCACCGAGCATCTGACCGGTCATGAGATCGTCCGCGCGCTGCCCGTCGCGATCAGCGTCCTGAAGACGTACGACCCTCCCCTCTCGGCCCTCGAGGGCCGCACGGTCACCGGCGTCGGACGGCGCGGCAAGTTCCTGGCCCTGGCCACCGACGGCGGACCGCACCTGGTCACCCACCTCGCCCGCGCGGGCTGGCTCCAGTGGAAGGACCGCCTCCCGGACGGCATGCCCAAGCCCGGCAGGGGTCCGCTCGCCCTGCGCGTCGCCCTGGAGACGGGCGCGGGCTTCGACCTGACGGAGGCCGGCACCCAGAAGCGCCTCGCGGTGTACGTCGTCCAGGACCCCGGGGAGGTCCCCGGCATCGCCCGGCTCGGCCCCGACCCCCTCGCCGACGGCTTCGACGAGGCCGCGTTCGCCGCGCTGCTGAAGGACGAGCACCGCCAGCTCAAGGGCGCCCTGCGCGACCAGAGCCTGATCGTCGGCGTGGGCAACGCCTACAGCGACGAGATCCTGCACGCGGCGAGGATGTCCCCCTTCAGACTGGCCGCCAAGCTGACCCCGGACGAGACCCGGACCCTCTACACGGCCCTGCGCGAAACCCTGACCGAGGCGGTCGAGCGGTCCCGGGGCCTGGCCGCGGGGCGGCTGAAGGCCGAGAAGAAGAGCGGACTGCGCGTCCACGGCCGCACCGGCGAGGCCTGTCCGGTCTGCGGCGACACCGTCCGCGAGGTCTCCTTCAGCGACTCTTCCCTCCAGTACTGCCCCACCTGCCAGACCGGCGGCAAACCGCTCGCGGACCGCCGGATGTCCCGGCTGCTGAAGTGACCCGGGCCGGCGTGTCAGTGGGGTGTCCTGGCCTGGCCCGTACGTGATCCGCGACCGCAGGCACCGCACCGGGAGGCCCCAGTGAGCACTCTGCCCGACCGTCCGCACACCGCCGTGCTCGTCATCGACTTCCAGAAGGACGTGGTGGCGTCGGCGCACGACCGCGAGGCAGTCACCGCCAACATCGCCGCCCTGGTCGACCGCGCCAGGGCCGAGGACGTGCCGGTGGTGTGGGTGCAGCACTCGGACGAGCATCTGATACGGGACAGCGAGGGTTGGGAGTACGTGCCGGAGCTGGTGCGGCGCGACGGCGAGCCCGTCGTGCACAAGCACTTCGGCGACTCCTTCGAGGACACCGATCTGGAGGAGGTCCTCGCCGATCGCGGGATCGGCCGGATCCTCGTCACCGGCGCGCAGACCGACGCCTGCATCCGCTCCACCGTCCACGGCGCCTTCACCCGCGGCTACGACGTCTTGCTGGTCGGCGACGCCCACACCACCGAGGACCTCAGCGAGTACGGCGCCCCGTCCCCGGAGCTGGTGATCGCGCACACCAACCTCTACTGGAACGAGCAGAAGGCCCCCGGCCGCAGCGCGGGCACCGTGGCGACGAAGGACGTCGCCTTCAGGGACTGAGCCTCCCCGGGTGCTCCGGGCCGGCCCCGGCGTCAAGTGCCTCCGCGGGACCCGCACGTCACTGCACGGGGATCGTGACCAGCCGCTCCCCGGTCGTCGTGCGGACCTCGTAGCGGGCTATCTCGTCCGGGTGCAGGGCGGCGCCGCCCTCCGTGGAGGTCGGGCGGGCGTCGCGGGCGGAGGCGGTCCAGGTGGTGATCGTCTCCTCGGAGCCGTCGTGCCCGACGGCGACGAGCCGGCACACTCTCGGACCGGCCGCGTCCTTGACCTCCAGCGACACCTCGCTGCCCCACGGTTCGGCCACGGCCGTGACCTGCGCCCACACGCCCGAGCGCTCGTCGGTCGCCTCGACCCGCAGGGGGTCGGCGCCGCGCTCGGCCGTCAGCGCGATCGCCGGCCCGGCCACCGCCAGCACCACCGCTGCGGCCACGGCGTAGAGCGAGCGCCTGCGCCGGGCCCGGGTGCGCGCGGCGACCTCGCCGAGCAGCCGGTCCAGGAGCCGGGGCCCGGGTGCCGCCATGGGGTGCACGGCCCTCGGGGTCGCGGTGCGGTAGAGCATCAGCTGCCGTGTGACGGGACCGAATTCGGTCACATGCGCGCTGCACCGCGGGCACTCCATGAGGTGGTCCTCGAAGCGGAAGGACTCCGCCTCGTCCAGCACGCCGAGCGCGTAGGCGGCGACGTCGCGATGCCGTTCCTGGGACCTCATGCCGAATCCTCGTGCCTTTGAGTGCGGGTGGGGTTACTCCTTGCTCCCATCCGTACGCACCGCACCGCCGAATCACTCAAGCCACGCGCGAATCGGCGCCAGGGGATTCGGAGCCCTCGGGCCCCCGGATTGGTCCCGTCCCGAAAAAGGTCGCGATCGGTTCGGGATCAGGCCCGTCGACGACCCCCGCGGGGGCGCGAAACCCTGTCCCCACGGGGCTGTACGGGCCTGCCGGACGGGCTTCAGAAGAGGCTGATCGCGAGATGCCCGAGGGGAAGTCCCAGCTGCCAGGCCGGAGTCCAGACCTTCGGGCTGTCGTCCTCGCCGAGGCCCCCGCCGGGCACGGCGTTGAGGTCCGGGGCGAGCAGCTCGGTCTCCTCCAGCCAGCGCCAGGCCGCCGCTGCCAGTTCCAGATCGGGCGCGGGGACCACGGCCGCCTGCGCCTCCTCGGCGAGCTCGGCCATCCGCGCGCGCACCCAGTCCTGCCAGGGCTGGTCGTAGGCCGTCAGCGACAGCCAGGTCTCCAGCTGGGTGACCACCCGGATCCCGGACAGCTCCCCCTCGGTGTCGGAGAGGAAGACGGTGAGCGCCAGCGCGTCGCGGCCGGCCCGGAACTCGAAGGACGTCGGCGGCATCAGGTCTCCCGACCGCAGCAGCTCGTCGGCGATGTACTCGGCGTACAACCAGGCCATGGGGACGGTCAGTTCCCCGCCGCCGTTGCCGTCGGTGCTCTGATGACCTCTGTGCTGCATCCCTTCCTGCCTTCCTCCGGTGCGTGCGCGTCGCCCGACCCCGGACCCCGTACTGAAGGGCCCATCCGGAACACGGATGAGGACAGCCGATTACTCAACCGGGGTCCCGGGCAAGGCACTTTACGGAGGCTTGACCCGGCTTTCGGTTTCACCGCAGGTCGGCCGCGTATCCCGGTAGCACCCGGCGCAGGGCGCGCAGCGCGTAGTAAGCGCGGGACTTCACGGTACCGGGTGGAATGCCGAGGGTTTGCGCGGCTTCCGCCACACTCGCCCCTTGGAAATACACGAGCACCAGGACTTCACGGTGCTCCGGAGTGAGTGTCTTCACAGCCTCGCGCACATCCACGGTCGCGGCCGACCGTTCGGCGTGGTCGGCGCAGACCCGCGCGCTGTCCAGCACGGCGTCCCCGACCTCGGCCGGACGTGCCTGGCGGGCCCGCCGCGCGTCGATGGCGAGCCGCCGCGCCACGGTCAGCAGCCAGGGCCGTACGGATTCGAAGGCGTCGGCGCGCAGCGCCTCGGGGTGCCGCCAGGCGCGGACCAGGGTCTCCTGCACGAGGTCCTCGGCGCGTTGCCGGTCGCCGTCGCAGAGCCGCAGGAGCAGTGCGAAGAGGGGCCGGCCGTGCTCCCGCTGCAAGGCGGCGAGCTCGTGCTCGGCGGTCGTCGTCCCGGGGGTGAGAGTCGTCACGGCCGTCATGGGCGTATGGCATCGCAGCGATCCGTACCGGGACAGGGCGTGCGCACGGATGTGCGGCGGACGGTCGAACGCGTCGGCGAACGGTTCGACGAACGGTCCCGGACACCTCCATCCGCGCGGACCGGACGGGTTAAAGGGGGTGTGGAGGCCGTTTGGGGTGCCGGTCACCTTCGTACCTATTGGTCAGTAAATATGACCAATATGAGGTGAACGGATGATCGCACGCAGACGGCAGGTCGCCCTCGTCCTGACCGCACTCCTCACCGCGGGCGCCGCTTGTCAGGCCCAGCGCCACGAACCCGGAGCCGGACACCCGGCCCCCAGAGCCGCCGCCCCCCGCGGCTTCACCCTCGTCGCCTCCGGCGATGTCCTGCCGCACAGCTCGATCATCGACCGGGCCCGGTTCGACGCGGGCGGCACGGGCTACGACTTCCGCCCGATGCTGTCCGGGATCGAACCCGTCGTCGCCCGCGCCGACCTGGCGCTGTGCCACATGGAGACCGTCTACGGCGAGAACGGCGACTACACCGGCTACCCCGCCTTCAAGTCCCCGCCCGAGATCGCCCCGGCTCTCGCCGCCACCGGCTACGACGGCTGCTCCACCGCCTCCAACCACAGCCTCGACGACGGCGCGGCGGGCATCCTGCGCACCCTGGACGCCCTCGACAGGGCGGGCGTACGGCACGCGGGGACGGCCCGCACCGAGGCCGAGGCACGCACGGTCACCGTGCTGCGGGCCGGCACGGCGGAGGTCGCCCATCTGTCCTACACGTACGACACCAACGGCTTCCCGCTGCCCGCCGGACAGCCGTGGGCCGTGAACCTCATCGACGAACAGCGCATGATCACCGACGCCCGCGCGGCCCGGCGGGCGGGCGCCGACGTGGTCGTGGTGTCCGTGCACTGGGGCACCGAGTGGCAGGACGCCCCCGACGACCGGCAGCTCGCCCTGGCCCGCGCCCTCACCGCCTCCCGCACCGGGAGCCGCCCCGACGTCGACCTGATCCTCGGCACCCACGCCCATGTCCCGCAGGCCTACGAGAAGGTCAACGGGACCTGGGTGATCTACGGCATGGGCGACCAGATCGCCGGCGAGATGACCAACCACGAGGGCGTCCGCGACCCGCGCGGCAACCAGTCGAGCGTCGGCCGCTTCACCTTCACGCCGCCGGCCCGGCCGGGCGGGCGCTGGGAGGTCACCAGGGCCGAGTTCGTGCCACAGCTGTTCGACGTCGACGCGGGCCGGGTCGTCGACCTCAACGCCGCGCTCCGCCAGGGCGCCGACGTCAGAGCCGTGCGCGACCGCATCCGTGACGTCGTCCTCAGCCGGGGCGCGGCCCAGGACGGACTGGTGATGGCGAAGTGACGGCTTCTTGGGGACCGCCGGACACGGGCACCCTAGGGAACCACGGTCACCGGCCACCGCCCGGCCTTCACCAGCCGGATCGCCACCGAACCGACGATGCGGTGGCCGGCCTGCTCCGAGGCGCCGACGACCACGGCGTCCGCCTTGAGCTCGTCGGCCGCCTGCACCAGACCGGCGAAGGGGTCACCGCGGAGGGTGTGGAACTCCCAGCGCACGTCGAATATCCCCTTGACCCGTTCGGCCGCCTCGCGGATCTGCGCCACCAGGTCCTCCGCGATCCCGCCCGTCGCCTCCGCCACGGGCGCGCCCAGCGCCGCGCCCGCCGCCAGCACGGGCTGCACGTACACGACCGCGAGCAGCGCGCGCTGCCGCCGGGCCAGACCGCCCGCGTAGGCCGCGGCCCGCAGCGAGGAGTCCGAGCCGTCGACCCCGACCATGATGACCTTGGGGCCGTCGGTGCCCCGCTCGAACCGGTGCTGATCCGTCACAGCCGGAAATCTATCGGAACCCACGGCTCCGGCCCCGCCGGGGAGCCCGCACCGCCCGGCCGCCCCAGGGTCCGCCCCCGCCGGGCCGCTGCCGGAGAGCCCGCCCCGCCCGGACTCCGCCGGCGGCCGCCCCCGCCCGCCGTCTGCTGGCCGCCTGTGCCCGCTCGCGCAGTTCCCCGCGCCCCCGAAGGGCGGCACGCAGCCACACCACGCCGTCCGACGAACGGTCAGAACACCCCGACGCCCAAGCTGCCAACCCCCGGGGCGCGGGGCCGTATCGACATGCGGCTCCGCCGCGCGGGCGCGAACAACCCACCACAACCCGCACCCCGTCCCCGCCCGGCCGCCGCCAGGGGCCGCCCTCGCCCGGCCGGTCCGCGGCGCCCGCCCCGACAGGCGCCTCCGCCCTGGTACCTGCAGTCGGAATCATGAGCGCCACCCCTGAAGGCGGGATCATGACCGCCATCGTGCGGGCGGACTCGTGAGCGCCGGAGTGCGCGCCCCGCCCCAGCCCCGAACGCCCCAGCCCCGAACGCCCCGGCCCGGAACGCCCCCGCGCGGACCCGGCGGCCCGGCGGCGGCCACCTCGCCGAGGGGCCCCAGGCCTTCGCCGTCTTCTTCGGCGCCCTCAGCCTGCTGTGCGCCCTGCCGGCCCTGGTCCCGCCGCTGCGCGCCCCCTGCGGCCCGTCGTCCGTCAGCTCGACACCCTGATCGTCCCGGTCGGCGCGAACCGGCCTCCTCGTCCTGCTCTCCTTCGTGCCCAGGGGCAGCGAAGGCGTCTCGCGCCGCCGAACCGCGGGCGCGCTGGGCCGGGCGGGTGCATTCGCACCGCCTTACCGGTGGCGTGGTGGTGCGTCAGCCGTCCGCAGGGCGACTGATGAGTCATGAAGAAGGATCAGTTGTTCACCAGGCGCCGGGTGTTGATCGCCGGCGCGGCTGCCGCAGGTGCGGCCGGTACGGCCGGTCTGTTCGCGCTGGGCGGCGAGTCCGCCGCCCCTGTCGCCCCCGCGGCCGGTGCCCCCGCCCGCCGCTTCCCCCTCAAGCCCTCCGCCTACCGGCTCCAGCCGCTCACCGGCTACGGACCCCCGCGCGCCGCCCCGGCCAGGACGCTGGTGCGTCACGAGCCGCTGCTGCGGATCGCGGACCGCGGCCGCACGATGGTGCTGACCTTCGACGACGGCCCCGACCCCCGCTACACCCCCGACATCCTCGACACCCTGGGCGAGTACGACGTCCGGGCGATGTTCTTCGTGTGCGGGGGGATGGCCGCCGAGAACCCGGAACTGCTGGAGCGCATGGCCGACGAGGGGCATGTGGTGGGGAACCACACCTGGTCGCATCCGCTGCTGACCAAGCTCTCCCGATCCCGTATCCACTCCGAGATGAAACGTACCTGCGACGTCATCGAGGAGGCCGTCGGAGAGCGGCCCGAGTGGTTCCGCGCCCCCTACGGCGCGTGGAACCGCGCGGCCTTCCAGATCGGTGCCGAGCTCGGCATGGAGCCGCTGGCCTGGACCGTGGACACCCTCGACTGGACGACCCCCGGCGCCCGCGCCATCAGCCGCCGTGTCGAGAACGGCGCCGCCCCCGGTGTCGTGGTGCTCTCGCACGACGCCGGGGGCGACCGCTCCCAGAGCGTCCGGGCGCTGCGCGCGTATCTGCCGCAACTGCTGGACGACGGCTACCACGTCACCGTGCCGAGCCGGCAGCACCTCTGACGCCCGGCGCCCGCCCGGCCGGGGATCCGCTCAGCGGACCTCGACCAGGCGGGCGAAGGCGACCACGTTCCCGTCGTAGCCGTTCTGCTGGGAGAAGCCTCCGCCGCAGGTGATGACCCGCAGTTCGGGGGCGCCCTTGGAGGCGTAGACGCGGTCGCCGGGGAAGTCGTTCTTCTCGAACACCTCGATGCCGTAGATCTCGAACACGGCCGTCTTCCCGTCCTTGCGGGCGACCTCGACGCGATTGCCCTTCTTCAGTGCCCCGAGGCCGTAGAAGACCGCCGGGCCCTGCTTGTTGTCCACGTGCCCGACGACGACGGCCGTGCCCTTCTCGCCGGGGGAGACGGCGCCGGTGAACCAGCCCGCCAGATTGGGGTCCTCCGGCGGCGGCGCGCCGACCCAGCCGTCCGCGTCCAGACCGACGGACATCATGGGCGCGTCGACCCGGATCGCCGGGATCCGCACCCGGTCCGGTACGCCGTAGGGCAGCGGGTCCGGGCTCCGGCCGAGGACGCCGCCCACCGCCGTGCGGCCGTCGGCGGCCGCCGCGGACGCCGGCTGTGGCGGACCCACGTCGAATTCCCCGGACCCGTTGCGAATGAGCGCGAGGCCGGTCAGCAGAACAAGCGCTATCACGCCCCAGGGGGCGCGCTTCTTCCGCCGCTCCTCCTCTTCGGCCAGCTCGGACGCAGACATTCGCCATCCCCTCTCGACGCGGCCGTCGCCACGTCGTTTCGCGCATACGGGAACGCTAAGTCCCGCGCACGGAACCGGCGACGGGGGAGAGTCGAACGGGTTAAGCGGGGGACGGCCGGTGCGCCATCCGAGTAGCGCGGAACAGGATTTTTCTGACGGTCCGTGACCTGCGGCAATATCCGATTGTGCGGTTGTCTTACGGCGTGTTGCCTCACCAGGACGGACCATCGCCGAAATGCGGTCGTCCGCACGGCATCTGAGGGTCGTTCCGGGAGGCGCTTTCTCGCCGATCGACCGGGGACGGGCCCCGGGGCGTCTTCCGCGGAGGATCACATGCGCAATTCTCGTGCTCTGGCGGTCTCCGCCGCGGCGGTCGCAGCTCTCGGGCTCGCCGCCCCCGCGGCCGTCGCGTGGGACAGTGCCAGCAACATCGTCGCCCTGCCCAGCGTCATCGCGCGCGGTGGCCAGATGACCATCACCGTCGACGGCTGCCCCCAGGGCGGTACGGCGACGTCCAGCGCCTTCCCGTCCACCCACCTGTCGCCCATCAACGGCGCCAACGAGACGTCGAAGGGCACCGCCACCATCAACAACGACGCGGCCCCCGGGTCGTACAGCATCACCGTCAACTGCACCGGCCGTCAGCCGCTCACGCGGGACGCGGCGTTCACCGTCATCGGCGGTGTCCGCGGCGGTCTGGGCGGCAGCAGCACCACCGGCGCCACCCCGACCGACATGGCCATCGGCGGCGGTCTGGTGGCGCTGGCCGCCATCGGCGGCGGCGTGTTCTGGATGCGCCGCCGCGCCGAGAAGCGCGTCTGACACCGCCCGCGCGCAGCGACAACGGGCCGGCCCCGGATCCTGGGATCCGGGGCCGGCCCGTTGTCCGCCGCGAGCAGGGCCCTGGGGCCCTGCTGATGGGTCTCCGCGGCGTCACGGCGTCCGGCACGCACCCTCGACGCACGGTGCGAAGGGACAGGTGGCTCCGCCACACGACCCTCCGCACCGCACGCCGATCGCACGCACCGGACGCCGCTCCTACTCCCACGGAGACCCATCAGAAGGGCCCTAGCTCTCCTCGCCCGTGCGGCGGCGGGAGAAGTGGTACGCCGCCCCGATCGAGCCCGCGATCAGCGCGGCGCCGAGCCCGATCTCCTTGAGGTCGAACCCGCCGAAGGTGCCGCCCTCGCCGGCGTGCACACCGTACGGAGGGGTGAGGGGCACCGGGGTGTGGTGGTTCGGACGGCCGCCGGCGACGGTCAGGTCCGTGGAGCCGCTCACCCCGTCACAGGTGAACGTCACCCGGTACATCACCCCGGGTTTCGCGTCCCAGTCCACCGTCGCCGTGGCCTCGGAATGGTGCGGTTTGATGTGCACGGTGTCGAAGACGCCCGAGGTCACCGTGACCTTGCCCCGGCAGCCGCCGTCGCGGTCCACGCGGAGGGTGACCTGGCCGCCCGCGGCGATGGTCGAGGGCAGGACGCTGAAGCCGAACGGCGTGATGTCGTGGCCGCCCTCCGCGGCGGCGGCCGGCGCGAAGCAGGCGAGTGCGGTGGCCCCCAGCAGTGCGGCCGAGGCGACGCGTATCGCGCGCATGGTCAATCCTCCGGTCCCCGAGGAGCAGCTTGCGGACCTTTTCCGCTTGCGTCAGAAATGCACCTCGATGACCGAAACGCTAGAAAGGTGCGCACAGGTGCGCGAACGCTGTCGGGCGAATGGGGCACCTGCGTGCGCCGGGCGGGGGACGACGGCGGCGTGGCGGCCGCCGCCGGGCCGCCGGACGGTGAAGGGGCGTCAGTCCGAAGCCGCCCCGGCCGCGGGCGCCGGGTCTCCGCGCGCCTGAGCCCGGCGCGAGCCTGCTCCGGGGGCGGCGGCCCCGCCCCTCCGGTCCGTCAGTTCTCCACGCCCGGGAAGAGGTGCAGGAACGGCTCCGCCGACGCCGTGATGCCCCGGCTGTAGGGCGCGTCGAAGTCCCAGATGAGGAACAGCAGGAAGGCGATCAGCGCGGAGAACAGTCCGGCGAGGACGAGTTCGCGCGGTGTCCGCCGGATCTGGAGGGCCAGCACCATGCCGATGGTGATCACCGCCCCCGCCAGCAGCCCGAACCACACCACCCCCGGCATCGTCGCCCCGATCGAGGTGGCCCGGGAGGTGCGGGCCTGGTCGGCGGCGGCGACCTGGTCCACCAGCGGCTGGTAGGCCTGGGCCTCGAAGTCGCTGGCGGGCTCGTAGTCGGTGACGTCCTGGCGGATGCGCGACAGCAGCTCCTCGCCGCGCTCGGTCACCTCGCCCTGGTCGGTCATGTGCTGCCACTCGGTGTGCACGACGTGTCCGACATAGGCGTTGACATCCTCCCGGATCCGGTCACGCACGTCGGCCGGATAGACCCGGACCCGTTCCGAGATCTCGTGCAGCGCCTGGGCCTCGGCCCGCACCTGGTCCTCGGCGGCACTGCGGGCCTCCCAGACGCCCGCGATGGCGAGGCCCAGCACGATGGCGTACACCACACCGATCCACATCGTCATGTACTCGATGACGTCCGGGGTCTCGCTGGGGTCCTCGTCGTCGCTCGCCGCGCGGTGGCGCAGCAGGGTGATCGCGACGACCACCCCGCACGCGGCGAGCATCGCGAGGGTGAGAACAAGCCATTCCGGCAACAGGAGCCTCCAGGTTCAGCGCGCCCGCAGGGCGGCCACGGCGATCACCGCGGGAACGGTGATGAGCAGGACGAAGGTGAGCGGCGTGGTGCCGTGGCGCACGACGCGCTGCTGACGCGGTGCCTTGTACGGCGGGTAGCTCACCGGGGTCGCCGAGGTGCGCGGCGTGGGGGTCGGCTTCGGCTTCGGCTGGGGAGGGGGCGTGGGGGCGGGGGGTGGCTCCGGTGCCGGGGCGGGCGGGGGTGCCGGAGCCGGGGGCGTGGGCCGCGGGCGTGGCTTCGGCGGAGGGGGCGGCTCCGGCGGGGGCGGAGGAGCGGGCGTCGGCTTCGGAGGCGTCGGCTCGGGCGGTTCCGGGGTCGGTGTCGGGGTGGGGGTGGGCGTAGGCGTCGGTGTGGGCTCGGGGCAGGGCGGGGGAGGGGGAGGGGGCGGCTCGGGGCACGGTGTCGGCCAGGGCTTGCCGCCCGCGACCGCCACCGCCACCGTGCCGCCGGGCCCGGTCGACGCGTAGGCGCACGCGTCGGCGGCCGCGTCCCCGACCGGCAGGCCCGCCAGGGCCCAGGAGAGCGCCACCAGGGCCAACACCCGCACGACGACCGCGCGGCGGGTCGGTTCTGCTCGATGCACGACCAAGATCCTGAGCCCTCCCGGGATCCGCCATGCCCTGTCCCGGGGGTATTGCCCCGAACGGGGGACGTGAGGGCCGGGAGGTTCGAACGGCGTTGACGCGGCGGCGAGTCGGGCGCGGCGGTGTGACGCCTCGGACGCGCACGGTGACCCGCTGCCGGACGTCCCGGCGAACCTTCCGAAAAAGAAATCCCCCACCGGCTGAACACCGGCGCGCCCGCCTGCGTACTCCATGCCGTGCGGCGGCGGCAGCAGTCCGCCGCAACAAATTTGGAATCATGGGGAGTTGACGATGAAGACCTCCTGGCGGAGCGCCTCGATCGTGGCGAGCGCCGTGGCCGTGCTGGCGCTGACGACGGCGTGCGGTCAGGAAAAGGCGGACGGAGCGGGGGCCCAGAACGTGGGCGCGACCGTCCCGGCCGGTGGATACGGGGCGGACGCGGGCGGCGGGTACGACGTCGGCAGCGGAGGCACCCAGGACGGACAGGCCGGCGGGGCCGATGCCGCCGGACAGGCCGCCGAGGGTGCCGGCAAGCTCGCCGTCTCCGAGAACGCCGAACTGGGCGAGGTGCTCACCGACAACGCGGGCCGCACCCTGTACCGCTTCGACCAGGACACCGCGGAGCCGCCCAAGACGAACTGCGACGGCGACTGCGCCGCGGCCTGGCCGCCCGTGCTGTCCGACGACGCCAGCGCCGGCGAGGGCGTCGACCCGTCCCTGCTGGGCGAGGTCACCCGGCCCGACGGCACCAAGCAGCTCACCGTCGGCGGCTGGCCCGCCTACCGCTACGCCAAGGACGCCCAGCCCGGCGACACCAACGGCCAGGGCGTGGGCGGCACCTGGTACGCACTCGCCCCCGACGGCAAGAAGGCCAACACGGCGTCCGATCTGCCCGGCCTGTCCACTCGCAAGGACCCCAAGCTCGGGGAGATCGTCGTGGACGGCAACGGCATGACCGTGTACCGGTTCATGAAGGACGAGGCCTGGCCGAAGCCGGTCTCCGCCTGTGTCGACGCCTGCCTGGACAAGTGGCCGGTCGTCGCGCCGGTCGCGGTCAACGACACCAAGGGCGTCGAGAAGAAGGGCCTGATGACCTTCACCCGGCCCGACGGGGCCAAGCAGCAGACGATCGACTGCTGGCCCATCTACACCTTCGCGGGCGACAAGGCCCCCGGCGACACCAACGGTCAGGGCGTGGGCGGCACATGGTATGCCGTGTCGCCCGAAGGCAAGCCGATCGGCGCTCCCAAGGAGTAGCCGGAAGCCTGCCCCCAGTGGTCCGTCCCTCCGCCCCCTCGGAGGGGCGGACCGCTTTGGTGTGTTTGCAGTGGTTCACCGCACGTCTCCATAACGGCACGTGCCACAGGCAGTGACCGGGAACGGATGGTCAATTTCCGTTTCGGCTCGCTCCTTTGGCGGGCGATCAGTAGCCTCTGCTCGAACACCGGATCGCCAACGCCCTTGGAGAGATAGATGGAGCGTCCCGCCTGGGCCCCACGGAGCATCGACATCTCGGTGCCGAGCGTTTCCCGGATCTACGACTATTACCTCGGCGGTTCGCACAACTTCGAGGTCGACCGGGAAGCCGCTCGAAAGGCGATGGAGTTCATGCCGGGCCTGCCCAAGATCATGCAGGCGAACCGGGCGTTCATGCGCCGCGCGGTGCGGCACGCGGCCGGGGAGGGAATCACCCAGTTCCTCGACATCGGCTCCGGTATCCCCACGCACGGCGCCGTCCACGAGGTCGCCCAGGCCGTACACCCCGACGCGCACGTCGTCTACGTCGACCACGACCCGGTCGCCGTCGCCCACGGCCGGGCGGTACTGGCGGGCAACGAGCGCACGGACGTCGTCGCCGCCGACCTCAGGAAGCCCGAGGACATCCTCGGAAGTCCCGAAGTCGGCCGGCTGATCGACCTGAACCGACCGGTGGCGCTGCTTCTGGTTGCCATACTGCACTTCGTGGAAGACACGGACGACCCGTACCGAGCGGTGGCCGGGCTGCGCGACGCGCTCGCCCCCGGCAGCATGCTGATCCTCACGCATGCCTCGTACGAGGGAATCCCGGTCCCCGCCGAGCGGGCCGAGGGCGCGGTGGACGTGTACCGGGACATCCGCAACCCGCTGATCATGCGCTCGCGCGACGAGATCGCGCGGTTCTTCGAGGGGTACGACATGGTGGAACCCGGACTGGTGGCGATGCCGCACTGGCGGCCCGACACCGCACCGGAGGACGAGGATCCCTACGCGTTCTCCGGTTTCGCGGGCGTGGGGCGTACCGCGTGACCGCGGAACCGGACGGGCCCGAGGACAGACTGCGCCGGTTCGCGACGATCTGGAGCCGGGCCGTGTACCCGGTCACGGCGACCTCGCTGACCCGGCCGGAGTTCGAGACGCAACTGCTGCCGCTCGCCCGGCGGCTGAGCGCGGCGCTGCATGCCAGGGCGTTCGACGCGGCCGAGGGCCGGGCGGTCGGCGCCGCCCTCGTCGACGTCCACTGCACCGACCCCGAGGCCCTCAGCCGCACCCTCGACTGCGTCGACGCCTATCTGGTGCTCTACTGCGGCGAGGACGGCGTCCAGGAGGACCTGCGGGCCCGCTCCTCCCGCCTCCAGCACGCCATGGCCGCCGGGTTCGCCCAGGAGCTGCGCGAACGCACCCTCGCCGAGCAGGAGTCCATCGCGCAGGCCGCGCTGCGCGCCCAGGGCGTCGTGGCCCACGCCCTGCACGCCAGCGAGGCCCGCTTCCGCGCGGTCTTCGAGGGCGCCGCCATAGGGATCGGCATCTCCGACCTCGACGGCAACATCCTGGAGGTCAACGACGCGCTGCTGCGCATGTTCGGCGGCTTCGAGCAGAACGTACGCGGCCGCAACGTCCGCGACTGGACGCACGCCGAGGACGCCCCGCAGGTGTGGCGGCTGTACGAGGAGCTGGTGCGCGGCGAGCGCGAGCACTACCACGTCGAGAAGGCCTTCTACCGTCCCGACGGCACCGTCCTGTGGACCAACCTCACCGTGTCCCTGCTGCGTGACACCGAGGGGCGCCCCCAGTACCAGCTGGCACTGATGGAGGACACCACCGAGCGCCGGCTGCTCAACCTGCGGCTGCGCTACGAGGCCACCCACGACGCGCTCACCGGCCTGCCCAACCGCACCCTGTTCTTCGAGCGCCTGGAGAAGGCCCTCAACGCCGCGCCCGGCCAGCGCTTCGGCCTGTGCTACCTCGACCTGGACGGCTTCAAGACCATCAACGACAGCCTCGGCCACGCGGCCGGCGACAGGCTGCTCGTGGAGATCGCCGACCGGCTCCAGTCCTGCGCCACCGCGCCGGGCGAGATGGTCGCCCGTCTGGGCGGTGACGAGTTCGTGGCGCTGACGACCGGCCCGGACACCCGGACCGAGGTCGACGACCTGGCCGCCCGCATCATGAACGCGCTGCTCGCCCCGGTCCGCATCGACGGCCGTGAGCTCACCGTGCGCGGCAGCATCGGTGTCGTCGAGGGCCCGGCGGGCGGCGAGCGCAGCGCGGCCGAGGTGCTGCGCAGCGCCGACATCACCATGTACCGGGCCAAGTCGGCGGGCGGCAACCGCTTCGAGCTGGCCGACCCCGAGGCCGACGCCCGCGCGATCACCCGGCACGGCCTGACCACCGCGCTGCCCACCGCCCTGGAGCACGGCGAGTTCTTCATCGAGTACCAGCCCATCGTCCACCTCGGGGACGGTGGTGTCCGGGGTGCCGAGGCCCTGGTGCGCTGGCTGCACCCGCAGCACGGTGTCCTCGGCCCGGACCGTTTCATCCCGCTCGCCGAACACACCGGACTCATCGTGCCGTTGGGCCGCTGGGTGCTGGAGCAGTCGGTCCGCCAGGCCCGCCAGTGGCGCGAACGGCACGTCGGGGACGTCCCGTTGCGCATCAACGTCAACCTCTCGCCCTGCCAGCTCAGCCATCCCCGCCTGGTGCAGGACACCGTGGACATCCTGGAGGCCGAGGGCGTCACCCCCGACGCCCTGTGTCTGGAGGTCACCGAGTCGGCCCTGATCGGCGCCGACGACGCCCTGCTGAAGCCGCTGCGCCGACTGGCGGACATGGGCGTGGACATCGCCCTGGACGACTTCGGCACCGGCTACTCGAACCTGGCGAACCTGCGCCGTCTGCCGGTGAGCGTGCTCAAGCTCGACCGCTCCTTCACCCAGAGCATGCAGCAGTTCCCGGCGGACCCGGTCGACCTGAAGATCGTGGAGGGCATCGTCTCCCTCGCCCACAGCCTCGACCTCGCGGTCACGGTCGAGGGCGTGGAGACCGGAGCCCAGGCGGAACAACTCCGCATACTCGGCTGCGACACGGCCCAGGGCTGGTACTACGCCCGCCCCGGCCCCCCGGAACGCCTCCACGAACTGGCCCTGGCAGACGCCACGGGCTGAGCCAGGCCGCCCTGCCTTTCAACGCCGCGGAGCCGTACCACCCCACGGCTCCGCCGCCCTGCTTTCAGGGGCGCGGGGCTGTATGGATGTGCGGCTCGCCGCGGGGTCGTGACCGACTCCGGGGTGACGTCGTGGGCCGCGGGGCAGCAACGCCCTGCTTTCGGGGGCGCGAAGAACTGCGCGAACAACCACGACGAACGGAAAGGCCCGAAACCAACCCCGAGCCCCACGGCGAACAACCACGACGAACGGAAACCCCGAAACCACCCTGCGCCCCACGGCGAAACCGTCACCGCTCCAACAGCATCCGCTGCAACTCCCGCGCAGCCCGCGGCGGCGCCACGTCACTGCGATGCGCGAGCGCGATCGTGCGATGCAGTCCGGGCCGGGCCAGCGGCGTCACCCGCAGCCCGAGCCCCGACCGCGCCGCGACCATCCGCGGCACCACCGCCACCCCCAGCCCCGCCCGCACGAACCCCAGCACCGCGTCCATCTCCCCGCCCTCCACCGCGAAGTCCGGCTCGAACCCGGCGGAGCGGCACGCGGTGACGGTCAGCTCCCTCAGGTCGTACCCGTGCCGGAACATCACCAGCCGCTGCCCCTCGAGGTCGGCGACGGCCACCGTCCGCCGCGCGCCCGGCCACGGCGAGTCCGGTGAGGAGATCACCACGAGGTCCTCCCGCAGCAGCACCACCGTCGTCAGCGCCGGCGCCGGCGTCGGCAGCGGCTGCACCACCAGCGCGAGATCGAGCACGCCGCGCGCCAGCTGGCGTACGAGGTCGAGCGAGCCGCCCTCCTCGATCAGCAGCCGGATGCCCGGATAGCGGTCGTGGAAGGCCCGCAGCACATCCGGCAGCAGCCCCGTGCACAGACTCGGCGTCGCGCCCAGCCGCACCCGCCCGCGCTGGAGCTGCACCAGCTCCTGCACCTCGTGCCGCGCGGTGTCCGCGTCCGCGAGGATCCGCCGGGCCAGCGGCAGCAGCGCCTCACCGGCGTCGGTGAGCGTGATGTTCCCGCGCGCCCGCAGGAACAGATCGGCCCCCAGCTCCCGCTCCAGCGCCTTGATCTGCTGGGACAGGGACGGCTGGGCGACGTGCACCGCCTCGGCGGCCCGGGTGAAGTGCCGGGTCTCGGCGACCGCCACGAAGTACTGGAGCTGCTGGAACTGCATCCTGCAAGCATAGTCAGTGCCTATGGAAACGAGCCGGACCATGTCTTGGACCGATGGGGTCCGACGGCCCTAGCGTCATGACCCATGGCTCTGGCAACGCGGACGGACCGACGGCCGTCCTTGGCGCGCACCATCTGGGACAGCACCGTCGGCAAGAAGACCGTGATGGCCGTCAGCGGTGTGATCATGCTGCTGTACCTGGTCGTACACGCTTTCGGCAACCTCAAGATCTTCTTCGGTCCCGGGGACTTCAACCACTACGCCCACTGGCTGCGTACGCTCGGTGAGCCGTTCGTGCACTACGGCTGGACGCTGTGGCTGTTCCGTGTCGTGCTGATCGTCGCCGTGGTCGCGCACGCCGTCTCCGCGTACCAGCTCAGCCGCCGCGACATCAGGGCCCGGCCGGCCAAGTACGCGCACAGCAGGCTCCGGGCGAGCTACGCCACCCGGACCATGCGCTGGGGCGGGATCATCATGGCCCTGTTCATCGTCTGGCACCTCCTGGACCTGACCACCGGCCATGTGCACAGCGGCGGCTTCCAGGAGGGCCGTCCCTACGAGAACGTGGTCGACACCTTCTCCACCTGGTACGGCAACGTGATCTACATCGTGGCCATGCTCGCCGTCGGCCTGCACGTACGGCACGGCTTCTGGAGCGCCGCGCAGACCCTCGGCGTCGGCAGCCGCACCCGGGACCGTGCCCTGAAGACGAGCGCCGACGTCCTCGCCCTGCTGCTCACCGCCGGCTTCGTCGCCGTGCCCGTGGGCGTGATGACCGGAGTGGTGAGCTGAAGATGAACCCGTACACGCAGTACCGGACCGGTGAGCCGGTCGCCGACGGCAAGGCGCCCTCCGGGCCCGTCGACGGGCGCTGGGACAGGCGCCGCTTCGAGGCCAGGCTGGTCAACCCGGCAAACCGGCGCAAGCACACGGTGATCGTCGTCGGCACCGGCCTCGCGGGCGGCTCCGCCGGGGCCACCCTCGCCGAACAGGGCTACCACGTCGTCCAGTTCTGCTACCAGGACTCCCCGCGCCGCGCGCATTCCATCGCGGCCCAGGGCGGCATCAACGCGGCGAAGAACTACCGCAACGACGGCGACTCGGTGCACCGGCTGTTCTACGACACCGTCAAGGGCGGCGACTTCCGCGCCCGCGAGTCCAATGTGCACCGCCTCGCGCAGATCTCCGTCGAGATCATCGATCAGTGCGTGGCCCAGGGCGTGCCCTTCGCCCGTGAGTACGGCGGCCTGCTCGACACCCGCTCCTTCGGCGGCGTCCAGGTGTCCCGGACCTTCTACGCCCGCGGCCAGACGGGCCAGCAGCTGCTGCTCGGCGCGTACCAGGCGCTCAGCCGTCAGATCGCCGCGGGCAACGTGGAGCTGCATCCGCGCACCGAGATGCTCGACCTGATCGTGGTCGACGGCCGGGCGCGCGGGATCGTGGCCAGGGACCTGGTCACCGGCCGGATCGACACCTACTTCGCGGACGCCGTCGTCCTCGCCAGCGGCGGCTACGGCAACGTCTTCTACCTGTCGACGAACGCCATGAACTCCAACGCCACCGCGGTCTGGCGGGCCCACCGGCGCGGGGCGTACTTCGCCAACCCGTGCTTCACCCAGATCCACCCGACGTGCATCCCGCGCACCGGCGACCACCAGTCCAAGCTGACGCTGATGAGCGAGTCGCTGCGCAACGACGGCCGGATCTGGGTGCCGAAGGCCAAGGGCGACACCCGCCCGGCCAACCGGATCCCCGAGGACGAGCGCGACTACTACCTGGAGCGCATCTACCCGTCCTTCGGCAACCTGGTGCCGCGCGACATCGCCTCCCGCGCCGCGAAGAACGTCTGCGACGAGGGCCGCGGTGTCGGCCCCGGCGGCCAGGGCGTCTACCTGGACTTCGCCGACGCCATCGCGCGGATGGGCCGCAAGGCCGTGGAGGCGAAGTACGGCAACCTCTTCGACATGTACCAGCGGATCACCGACGAGGATCCGTACGAGGTGCCGATGCGGATCTACCCGGCCGTGCACTACACGATGGGCGGCCTGTGGGTCGACTACGACCTCCAGACCACCGTCCCCGGTCTGTTCGCGATCGGCGAGGCCAACTTCTCCGACCACGGGGCGAACCGGCTGGGCGCGTCCGCGCTGATGCAGGGACTCGCCGACGGCTACTTCGTGCTGCCGTCCACCATCAACGACTACCTCGCCCGTAACCCCCACCAGGAACCGGTCACCGACGAACACCCCGTCGTCCAGGAGGCGTTGGCGGAGACCGAGGACCGGCTCAATCTGCTGCTCTCGGTGGACGGCGACCGCACCCCGGACTCCTTCCACCGCGAACTCGGTGAACTGATGTGGGAGTTCTGCGGCATGGCCCGCAGCGACGCCGGACTGCGCAAGGCGCTGGAGCGCATCCCGCAGATCCGCGAGGAGTTCTGGCGGCGGATCAAGGTGCCCGGCACCGGCGAGGAGTTCAACCAGTCCCTGGAGAAGGCCAACCGCGTCGTCGACTACCTGGAGCTCGCCGAGCTGATGTGCCTCGACGCGCTGCACCGCGCCGAGTCCTGCGGCGGGCACTTCCGCGAGGAGTCCCAGACCCCGGACGGCGAGGCGGCCCGCCGGGACGAGGAGTTCTCCTACGCGGCCGCCTGGGAGTTCACCGACACCGGCGAGGCGCCCGTCCTGCACCGGGAAGACCTGGTCTTCGAGTACGTCCACCCCACTCAGCGGAGTTACGCATGAGGCTCAATCTGCGCGTATGGCGCCAGCGCGACGCCGACGCCGACGGCGCCATGTCCACGTACGAGGTGGACGGCATCTCGCCCGACATGTCCTTCCTGGAGATGCTGGACACCCTCAACGAGGAACTCATCCTGCGCGGTGAGGACCCCGTGGCCTTCGACCACGACTGCCGCGAGGGCATCTGCGGCGCGTGCTCGCTCGTGATCAACGGCGACGCGCACGGGCCGGAGCGCACCACGACCTGCCAGTTGCACATGCGGTCCTTCGAGGACGGCGACACGATCGACGTCGAGCCGTGGCGGGCGTCGGCGTTCCCGGTGATCAAGGACCTGGTCGTCGACCGGACGGCGTTCGACCGGATCATCCAGGCCGGCGGGTACATCACCGCGCCCACCGGCTCCGCCCCCGAGGCCCACGCCACGCCCGTGCCCAAGCCCGACGCGGACCTCGCCTTCGAGCACGCGGAGTGCATCGGCTGCGGGGCGTGCGTGGCGGCCTGCCCGAACGGCGCCGCGATGCTGTTCACCTCCGCCAAGATCAACCATCTGAACGTGCTGCCGCAGGGCGCGCCCGAGCGGGAGACCCGGGTGCTCGACATGGTGGCGCAGATGGACGAGGAGGGCTTCGGCGGGTGCACGCTCGCGGGGGAGTGCGCGACGGCGTGCCCCAAGGGAATCCCGCTGGTGTCCATCACCGGCATGAACAAGGAGTGGCTGCGGGCCGTGCGCAAGGCCAAGCGGTAGCGGCGTACGGGTGATGCCGTAGGGGACCTGCCGTGCGCGGATGCGTACGGGTGGTGCCGTGAGGGTCGGCCGTCGTCCGGACGTGGCCGTGCGGCCGCGGGGGCGCCGGCGCCCCTCGGGGCGTGATGTGAACGTTCGCCGGGAAGCGCGGACGGGCGGGGCCGGGGAGCGGTGCTCTTCCCCGGCCCCGTCTCGCGTCACGCCGCTCCGCCCCTGCCATTCAGCATCCTCACATCCGCGCTCCTGGCACAGGTCACGTACACGACAACCGGCATCGGGAGAACAGGGGTGTCCCCAGCCCCGCTCGACCGGCCCGTGCCCAGGAGAGAGCCATGTCCGGTGTCACCACCCTCGACCGCCCCCCACAGCCGGCGGCACCCACCCGCTACACCGTCACCCTGGCCCGCACCGAGGACGACGTGCGCGCCGCTCAGCGTCTGCGCCACGAGGTCTTCGCCGGGGAGATGGGAGCCCGCCTGGCCACCGCGCGGCCCGGGCTCGACATCGACGAGTTCGACGCCTACTGCGACCACCTGCTGGTCCGGGACACCCTCACGGACCAGGTCGTCGGAACCTACCGGCTGCTCCCGCCGGAGCGCGCCGCGGTCGCCGGACGGCTGTACTCGCAGGGCGAGTTCGAGCTGTCACGGCTGGACGGCATCCGGTCCGGCCTGGTCGAGGTCGGCCGCTCCTGCGTGCACCCCGACCACCGCGACGGCGCGGTCATCGGCCTGATCTGGGCCGGCATCGCCCGCTACATGGTCGACGGCGGCCACGAGTGGCTCGCGGGCTGCTGCTCGCTGCCCCTCGCCGACGGCGGCGCCCTCGCGGCCGGCACCTGGGACCGGGTGCGGGCCAAGCACCTCGCCCCGGAGGAGTTCCGGGTACGGCCGCTGGTGCCCTGGAACACCGAGGGCGTCACCCGCCCCGCCGGCCGCACCGAGCTGCCGCCCCTGCTGCGCGGCTATCTGCGCCTCGGCGCCTGGGTGTGCGGCGAGCCCGCGTACGACGCGGACTTCGGGGTCGCCGACCTGTATGTGCTGCTGTCGATGCGCCGGGTCGACGCGCGCTACCTCAAGCACTTCCTCTCGCTCGTCCCGGTCTGATGAGCGGCTGGCTGCCCAGCGCGCCCTGCACCTCCCGCGCGTGCGTGGAGGCCCCGGGGCCGTCCGCCGTGGCCGTGGCACGTGGTGTGCTGCGGCTCACGGCGGTGCTGGGGCTGGTCCTCGCCGGGGTCCTGGCGTCCCCGCTGGGCGGGCGGATCCCCCCGGACCTGGTGCGGCGCTGGTGCCGGTGGATCGTGCGCTCGGCGGGCGTGCGGCCGCGCATCACCGGTGACGCCGCCTCCTCCGGCGGGCTGCTGCTGGTCGCCAACCACATCTCCTGGCTGGACATCCCGCTGCTGGCCGCCGTACGCCCGGCCCGCATGCTGGCCAAGAAGGAGATCCGCGACTGGCCCGTGGCGGGCCCGCTCGCCGCGCGCGGCGCCGTGTTCATCGACCGGGACCGGCTGCGGGCGCTGCCCGACACGGTCGCCCGGCTCGCCGACGCCCTGCGCTCCGGTGCGGCCGTCGGTGTCTTCCCCGAGGGCAGCACCTGGTGCGGCCGCGCCCAGGGCCGGTTCCGGCGGGCGGTGTTCCAGGCCGCCCTGGACGCGGGCGTCCCCGTCCAGCCGGTCCGCATCCGCTACCGGCTCGCCGACGGCTCGGCCACCACGCTGCCCGCCTTCATCGGCGACGACTCCCTGCTCACCTCGGTGTGGCGGGTGGTCACCACCCGCCAGGTGATCGCCGAGGTCGACCTCCGGCCGCCCATCGCCCCCCTGTCCCACCCCGACCGCCGCACGCTGGCCCACGCGGCGGAACTCGGCACGGTGGGCGGCGGCCCCGACCGGACCCACGCGGCCCTCGTCGCCTAGGGACGGCCTCCAGGGCCCTTTGGCGGATCACCGCGGCGTCGTCAGAAGGGCCCTGGACCCGGGGTCCGGTGCCCGTCGCGGCCGTGCCCCACGGCGCAACGCCCGCGCCGGATACGGCGCCGTGGCGCTCCCTGCCGCCGCGCCCGCCTCCCGCGCGCTCCCCGCGGCTCTCGCCACCTCCCGCGCGCTCCCCGCGGCGACGGTCCGGCCGCCCGCCTCGCCGCCGCCCGGGCCCAGGTCGATCACCCGGTCCGCGCCCACGCGCAGGGAGTTGGAGAGGCTGGTGACCGTGCCGAGAGGCGGGCGCGGCGGCGGACGGTCGAGCCCGGCCGGGTGATCCGCCGGCCGACTCACGCCGTACCCGCCTACGGTGAAGCCCTGACCAGGCCCCTGGCGGCCTGGGCGCCGGAAGTGCCCGGTGCGCCGGTCACGCGTACTTCGTGGTTCGAACCCATGCGGGACCGCCCCTGGTCCTGTCGCCCGTCGGGGGCACCGCGTCACCACCTCGATCTCGGGCACTTCCGCGGCCCCTCCGGGCCGGGCGTACGCGGGCCGGCCCCGGGGACAGTGACTCCGCCCGCCGGAAGCCGGCGTTCCCGCTCCAGGGCCCTTCTGAGGGATCTCCGCGGCGTCGCGACGCCCGGCACGCCCTCCCTCACCGCCTCAGGGGCGTGGGAGGTGCCCCCAGCCGCACGGCGTGAAGGGACAGGTGGCTCCGCCACACGACCCTCCGCACCGCATACCGATCGCACGCACCGGATGCCGCTCCTTCTCCTGCGGAGATCCATCAGAAGGGCCCTAGGGTGAGCGCGTGACCACTGACAGCCGACGGCCGCTCGCCGTGTTCGACCTGGACAACACCCTCGCCGGCACCGCCCACCGCCAGCGCTTCCTGGAGGCCAGGCCGCGCGACTGGGACGCGTTCTTCGCGGCCGCGCCCCATGACCCGCCGATCCCGCAGGGGGTCGCGCTGGCGCTGGAGAGCTCCGGGGAGTGCGAGGTCGTGTACCTCACCGGGCGGCCCGAGCGCTGCCGCCGGGACACCCTGGAGTGGCTCGCGGCCCACGGACTGCCCGAGGGGCCGCTGCACATGCGGCGCAACGGCGACCGCAGGCCCGCCCGGCACACCAAGCTGGAGGTCCTGCGCCGCCTCGCCCGGACCCGTGAGGTCCGGATGCTGGTGGACGACGACGAGCTGGTGTGCGAGGACGCCGAACGGGCGGGCTTCCGCGTCGTACGCGCCCGCTGGACCGCCCCGTCGGGGGAGCTGAGGGCGGCCCAGGAGGGCGAGGGGCGGACCTGAGCGGGCTCAGCCCGTCTCGTCCAGGCGGAAGCCGACCTTCAGGCCGACCTGCCAGTGCGCGATGGTGCCGTTCTCGATCTGGCCCCTGACCTGGGTGACCTCGAACCAGTCCAGATTGTGGAGGGTCTGCGAGGCGCGGGCGATGCCGTTGCGGACGGCCTGGTCGACCCCGTCGGGCGAGGTTCCGACGATCTCGGTGACCCGGTAGGTGTGGTTCGACATGCGGGTGCTCCTCCTGAGACGACGGCAGCGCCGCGTGTGGCGCGCGTCACTCCACCGTGCCCCAGGCGGCGGCCGAGCGCGAGGCGTCGGCCGCCGCCCCTTGACCTTCGCATTGGTACATACCAAAATCCTGCTTCACCCGTGCGGGCGCCTTTGCCCGTCCCCCCACGTCGGGTTCCTTTGCCCTGTCCGTCAGGCAGAACAGGACCGACCCCGTGAAACGCCGCCTCCTCGCCCTCGTCTGCGTGTCCGCCTCCCTCGTCGGGGGATGCGGAATGCTGCCGGGCAGCACCGAACGGCAGACCGTCACCGTCTGGCTCATGAAGGACAGCGCCTCCGGCGAGTACATCGAACGCTTCACCGAGGACTTCGAACGCGCCCACGCCGACATCGACCTCGACATCCGCATCCAGGAATGGACCGGCATCGGCGCCAAGGTCCAGACCGCGCTGGAGGCGAAGGGCGAGGAAGCGGAGCCCGGCCCCGACGTCATCGAGGTCGGCAACACCCAGGTGCCGCAGTACGTCGACGGCGGCAGACTCCTCGATCTCACCCTGGAGTCCGTGCGGGACTGGGGCAGCGCGCAGTGGCTGCCCGGCCTCGCCGAACCCGGCAAACTCCGCGGCCATCAGTACGGCATCCCCTGGTACGCCGCCAACCGCGTGGTGATCTACCGCAAGGACCTGTTCGCCGAGGCCGGCGTCAAACCGCCCAAGACCCGCGAGAAGTGGCTCGAGGTCACCGAGAAGCTGGACTCCGACGGCAACCAGGGCATCTACCTGGCGGGTCAGGACTGGTACACCCTCGCCGGGTTCATCTGGGACGAGGGCGGCGAACTCGCCGAGGACACCGGCGGCCCCTGGCAGGGCGCCCTGGACAGCCCGGAGGCGCTGCGCGGCATGGAGTACTACCGCAGCCTCCAGGCCCTCGGCGACGGCCCCGTCGACGCGGACGAGGAACACCCGCCGCAGTCGGGCGAGTTCGCGAAGGGGCGGATAGCCCAGATCGTGGCCGTCCCCGGACTCGCCCGGGCGATCGTGCAGCAGAACCCCGAACTGGAGGGCAAGCTGGGCTTCTTCCCCGTGCCCGGCCGCGACGCGTCGCAGCCCGGCGCCGTCTTCACCGGCGGCAGCGACCTCGTCGTGCCCGAGAACACCGATGTACCCGACCGCGCGATCGAGGTCGTCGAGGCGCTCACCGGGGCCAAGTGGAACACCGACCTGGCCCGCACCATGAACTACGTGCCCAACAAGACCACGCTCGCCGCCGCCGTGGCGGGCGAGGAGGGCGTCGCCGCCATGGCGGCCGGGGCCGCGCAGGGCCGGGCCACCCCCACCACCCCCGAGTGGGCCAAGGTGGAGGCGGAGAACCCCATCAAGCCGTACATGACCCGGGTGCTGGGCGGCGCCGACCCCGAGACCGAGGCCCGCCGTGCCTCCGACCGGATCACCGACCAGCTGTCCCTGTACTGAACCGGCCGAGCGCCGGGCGGCCGCGCGGAGTCCCGCCCCGCCCGGTGCCGTACCGGGCGGCCGGACACCCGGGCCGCCCGGTACGCGCGCTCACCGCCCGGTACGCGCGCTCACCGCGCCGTGCTCAGCGAGAGCGCGAACCGTCCCTCGGAGTCCGTCCACCAGTGGCTCAGTTCGAGCCCGGCGGCGGCGAGTTCGCCGCGCACGCCCTCCTTGCGGAACTTCGCCGACACCTCCGTGCGCAGCTCCTCGCCGGCCGCGAAGTCGACCGCGAGGTCCAGCGCCGGGATCTTCACGGTCTGCTCGGCACGCGAGCGCAGCCGCATCTCGATCCACTCCCGCTCGGCGTCCCAGAGCGCCACGTGCTCGAACGCGGCCGGGTCGAAGTCGGCTCCCAGCTCCCGGTCGACCACGGTCAGCACGTTCTTGTTGAACGCCGCCGTCACCCCGGCCGCGTCGTCGTACGCCCGGACCAGCACCCCCTCGTCCTTGACCAGGTCCGTGCCGAGCAGCAGAGCGTCCCCGGGGGAGAGCAGCGCCCGTACGGAGGCCAGGAACGCGGCCCGCTCGGCGGGCAGCAGATTGCCGATCGTGCCGCCGAGGAAGGCCAGCAGCCGTGGGCCCGGCGTGTCCGGCAGACTCATCCCCGCCGTGAAGTCGGCGATCAGCCCGTGCACGGCGAGCCCCGGGAACTCCTCCACCAGCGACTCCCCGGCCTGCGCGAGGGCGCTCTCGCTGACGTCGACGGGGACGTAGGTCTCCAGCGAGGTCAGCGCGGCCAGCAGATGCCGGGTCTTGTCGGAGGAGCCCGAGCCCAGCTCGATCAGCGTCCGGGCGGGCAGCGCCGCGGCGATCTCGCCGGACCGGCCGAGCAGGATCTCCCGCTCGGCGCGCGTCGGGTAGTACTCGGGCAGTTCGGTGATCTGCTCGAACAGGTCGCTGCCGTGGGCGTCGTAGAACCACTTCGGCGGCAGCGTCTTGGGCCGCGCGGTCAGACCGTGCAGGACGTCGGCGCGCAGCGCGGCGTCCATGGCGTCCTCGGCCAGCAGGCGGGTGAGAAGGAACGGGCTCACGTACGGGGCTCCTTCGGGGTTGCGGGGGCCGAGGCGTCACTCGGTTCCTTGAGCGGGGAGAGCTGCACGTCCGTGGCGCTCGCCACGAGCAGCGTGCGGTCGGGCACCTCCTGCCAGAGCGGATCGTCGTCGTACGGCTCGGAGGCCACGGCCGTGCCCCGGCCCGGCTCCGCGCGGTACCAGAGCGTGTCGCCCCAGGCCGTCGCCGCGACGGCGGTGCCGTCGGTCAGAAGCAGGTTCAGCCGGGAGCCCGGGGCGGCCGAGGCCACCTCGGGCACGGTGTCGCCCAGCGCCCGGCCGAGGTCGTCCCCGGCCCTGAGCCGGGCCAGGACCAGCGCCCAGACGACCGCCGAGTCGCTGCGCGCCGCGAGCCGCAGCAGATCGACCGGGGGGAGGCCGGTGGCGATCCGGGCCAGGGAGTCCGGCCAGCCCGCCACCGCGCCGTTGTGGCTGAACAGCCAGTGGTCCGCGGCGAACGGGGCCGCCGCGGCCTCCCCGTCCGCGCTCGGCACGGTGGCGTCCCGGACCGCCGCCAGCAGCGCGGTCGTACGCACCACCCGGGCGAGATCGGTGATGCCGCCGTCGGCCCAGATCGGCCCGGAGCGGCGGTAGCGGGCCGGCACCGGATCGCCCTCGGCGTACCAGCCGACCCCGAAACCGTCGGCGTTCACGGTGCCGTGCCGCTGCCGGCGGGGCGCCCAGGACTGCCGGTACAGCGAGTGCGGTGGCTCGAACAGCAGTCGGCCGATCGGCAACTCGGGCCCCATGTAGGCCAGATGACGACACATCAGACGTCCTCCGAGCGGGCCGTGCGGAACCCGGAGAAGATCTGCCGCCGGATCGGATAGTCCCAGTTGCGGAAGGTGCCCCGGCAGGCGACCGGGTCCACGGCGAACGAACCACCGCGCAGCACCTTGTGCTCGGGGCCGAAGAACACCTCCGAGTACTCCTTGTACGGGAACGCGGAGAACCCCGGGTACGGCAGGAAGTCGCTCGCCGTCCACTCCCACACGTCGCCGATCAACTGCCTCACCCCGAGCGGGGACTCACCCGCCGGATAGCTGCCGGCCGGGGCCGGGCGCAGATGGCGCTGGCCGAGGTTGGCGTGCTCGGGCGCGGGGGCGGCGTCGCCCCACGGGTAGCGCCGGGAGCGCCCGGAGGCCGGGTCGAAGCGGGCGGCCTTCTCCCACTCCGTCTCGGTGGGCAGCCGCCGCCCGGCCCAGCGCGCGTACGCGTCGGCCTCGTACCAGCACACGTGCACCACCGGCTCCTCGGGCGGCACCACCTCGGTGACCCCGAACCGGCGGCGCAGCCACTGCCCGCCCTCGCGGCGCCAGAACAGCGGGGCGTGCAGGGAGTTGCGGCGCACATGCGCCCAGCCCTCGGCCGTCCACCAGCGCTCGGACCCGTAGCCGCCGTCCTCGATGAACCGGAGGTAGGCGCCGTTGGTGACCGGCGTGGTGTCGATCCAGAAGGGCGCCGTCTCGCGGACGTGCGCGGGGCGTTCGTTGTCCAGCGACCACGGCTCGGCCGAGGTGCCCATGGTGAACGGGCCCCCGGGCACCAGGACTTCGGGCGGCCCGGTGAACAGCGGCACCGGCTCCGGGTCCGGCGCGGTCAGCGCCTGCGGGCCGCTGCGCAGCTGATGGGTGATCAGCATGGTCTCGTCGTGCTGCTGTTCGTGCTGCGCGATCATCCCGAAGGCGAACCCCGCCTCGGTCAGCCGCGTGCCGTGCAGCGCGGCACCCTCCAGCACGTCCAGCACCCGGCCGCGCACCTCGGCGGCGTACCTGCGGGCCTCGGCCGGGGCCAGCAGCGGCAGCGTGGGCCGCTCCGAACGCGGGTGCTCGAAGGCGTCGTACAGGCTGTCGATCTCGGGCCGTATCGCCTCCTGCCCGGCGACGGCCCGCAGCAGCCACTGCTCCTCCTGGTTGCCGATGTGCGCCAGGTCCCACACCAGCGGCGACATCAGCGGCGAGTGCTGGGCGGTGAGATCCGGGTCCTCCACGCAGCTGGTCAGCAGGGTGGTGCGGGCGCGGGCCGTGGTGAGCGAGACCAGCGCCAGGTCGCGCAGGGCCTCGGCGTCGTGGGCGGGCTCGGTGGTCATGCGGGGATGTCCTTCCCGTGCGGCACGGACCTCTTCCCGGCGACCGGGGGGAGAGCCGTGTCATGGACGCGGTCGAGCAGATCGTCGGCGGGGCAGCGCCCGCGGGCCACGTAGCGCTCGGTGTACGCCGCGACGGTGTCGGTGATCTCCCGGCCCGCCCCGAGCCGGGGCAGCGCCTCCAGCGCGGCGGCGAAGCAGATCTCGGCCACCTCGCGCAGCTCCGGGTCGGTGAGTCCGTCGCGGGCCGCGTCGCGCCAGAGCGGATTGTGCGGCGCGGGCAGCGACCGCGACCGCTCCGCCAGCGGCTTCACCGCCCGGTAGGCCGTCTCCGCGGCCTCCGGGTCGTCGAACAGGGCGGTCGTCACCGCGAGCGGCACGATCCAGCCGTCGTCGCCCGGCTGGGCGTCGATCATGCGCAGTTCCAGATGCCCCCGCGGCCGCACCGGGGGGAACAGCGTGGTGATGTGGTAGTCCAGATCCTCACGGGTGGGCGGCCGTGGCACGCCCGAGCGGGTCCACTCCCGGAAGCTGAGCCCCTCGGGCACCTGCCAGGTCCCGCCGTCCCCGCGCACACACATCACCGGCGCGTCGAGCACATGGCGCGCCCAGGCGCCCCGCGGATCGCCGTCCAGCGCGGGCGCGCCCGCCCGGCCGGGGCCGATCCGGGTCCAGGTCAGCTGCCGGGTGGAGCGCCAGCCGGTGACCCGCCGGCCGGCCAGCGGAGAGTTGGCGAACGCGGCCACCAGCACCGCGCCGAGCTGGTGTGCGAGCCACCAGCGCCGACCGAGTCCGAGCGGACCCGGTTCCTCGTGACCGGCGTCCAGGCACACCTGGACGGAGGCCGAGGTGCACATCATGGCGCGGCCCTCGGGGCCGGTGCGGTCCAGGCAGGTCTCCATCGCGTCGTAGCGCGGGGAGTGCAGATAGCGGCGCGGCGGACGCCAGGGGTCCTGGCCGACACCGAGGAGCGCGAGTCCGTCCTCGCGCAGGGTCGCCCGCACGGCGGAGAGGTCCGCCGAGACCAGGGTCACCGCCTCCGTCAGGGACGGGGCGGGCGGCGAGCTCAGCTCCAGCTGGCCGCCGGGTTCCACGGTGAGCGCCGAGCTCAGCGGGACGGCGCGCAGTGCGGCGTACGCCGCGGAGAGTCGTTCGGGTGCCACCGGCTGCTGTGGCCGGAGCGGCTCGTGGATCAGCCACTCCACCTCCACCCCGACCGTGCGGGGTGGACCCGTCTTGAAGCAGATGCCGTGGACCAGCGCCTCGACCTCTGCCTCCGTGATCGCTGTACGGCCGCCCGTACAGTCGCCTACCGAATCGGACACGTCGGGGTCCTCCTGAGATTCCCGTATGCCGCCGACCCGGTTCCCGAGGGTCCCGGTCGGCATCACCCGTCCCACCCAAGACCCCCGTGACGGATTGCACAAGGGCACCCTTCGCGACTTCCAGGACGCCGAACCTCCGATTCCGCGGTGTCGTGGCCGTCCTCCCGAGGTGAGTCGGGGGCCGGGGCCCGGCACGCCTCCGTCCGTTTCCGGTCCGTTCCCTCCGCGCTCTCGCGATGTCGGCCCGGGTGCCCGGGCGGGGCGCGGGAAAACCCTTTGCCCGCCCCGTACAGCATCGCGCAGGATCTCTCCATGAGCACGACGGGGGAGGGCACGGGACGCGCGTTCACGGCGGCTACGGGGGTGGCGCCGTGAGCGCGCGCCTGCGTGGCATCGCCCGGCAGACAGAAGAGATCGTCGCGGCCGGGAGCTACCGCTCCGCCGCCGGACGGCAGGTTCCGCTGGCCGCGGCGATCGCGGCCGCCCGGGAGGGCACGCGGATGTACGGACCGGCTCCGGTGGCACCCCCACCGGCCGATCCGGTACCCACGAAGACCGAGGTCACCGGCGAGAGCAGCCTCGAGGCGGCCCGCCGCGTCGGCGGCCGGGTGGCCGTCCTGAACTTCGCCTCGGCCCGCAATCCGGGAGGCGGCTTCCTCAACGGCGCCCAGGCCCAGGAAGAGGCCCTGTGCCGCGCCTCGGCGCTGTACACCTGCCTGCGCGAGGCTCCGGAGTTCTACGACCACCACCGCACCCACCGCGACACGTTCTACACGGACCGTGTCATCCACTCACCCGCCGTGCCCGTCTTCCGCGACGACCACGGCGGCCTGCTGGACGAGCCGTTCCTCGCGGGCTTCCTCACGGCCGCCGCGCCGAACGCGGGCGTGGTCCTGCGGACGTCCCCGGAGCGGGCCGCCGAGATCCCGCGCGCGCTGCGCGGCCGGGCCGAACGCGTCCTGGAGGTGGCCGCCGCCGAGGGGTATCGCCGACTGGTGCTGGGCGCCTGGGGCTGCGGGGTCTTCCGGAACGATCCCGCGCAGGTGGCGGGCGCGTTCCACGCGCTGCTGCGGCCCGGCGGCCGCTTCGAGGGGCGTTTCGAGCACGTGGTGTTCGGGGTGCTGGACCGCACGCGGGGAGCGGTGGTCAGAGGCGCCTTCGAGCGCGTGTTCGTATAGGGTGTCGCTTCCGGACGCCCTGCGCGCGCCGGCCGCCCTCAGGTCCAGCCGTAGCGCTCCCGCAGCCGGTGGCGGACCAGGTTGAACCGCATCCGGTCCAGGGCGCAGGCCTCGCGCCGCATGCCCCGCTCGTGCAGCCGCAGCACCCGGTCTACGTCCACCCAGGACTCCCGCCCGGTGCGGTCCCAGGGGCCGCTGCCGATCGGCACCCAGTCGCGCCGGCCGTCGTGCCGCTTGCTGGAGAGCCGCACGGCGAGCAGGGTGCCGGCCGCCTCGCGGGCGACGACCAGTACGGGCCGGTCCTTGCCCCGCCCGTCGTTCTCCTCGTACGGCACCCACGTCCAGACGATCTCCCCGGGGTCGGGGTCGCCGTCGTGCACGGGCGCGTACTCCGTCCGCACTCGGCCCACCTCACGCGGCCGGGCGTCGGTGGTGGCGTACGGGCCGTGGCGGCCGGGGGTGTTCTCTTCGGTGGACGCGGTCACGGGGGCACCCTACGGGCTGCGGACGAGCGGGCGCCGGGCGCACCCCGGTTCGCGCCGAGCGACCGGGAACCGGCTCGCTCCCGGGCGATGGCCTGCGGGCCGGGACGGTTGCGAGGCGCGGCCCGGTGGCCGGACCGGCAACGGCCTCGTGGCGGGGGCAGTCCGTGACGCGCGTGCCCCGGTCAGGCCCGGCAGCGGCTTCGTGGCGGATCCGTGGGACGGCCGACGGGAACGTGGGTCCGTGGGACGGCCGACGGGAACGTGGGTCCGTGGGGCGGCTGACGGGAACGCGGGCCGTGGGAAGGCCGACGGGAACGCGGGTCCGTGGGACGGCCGACGGGAACGCGGTCACGGGGGCGAAGTCGACGCTCCCGTGACCGCGCTGGCCGACCGAGGATCAGGCTCCGTCGGCTCCGACCTTGTTCACGGCCGGCGTCGCGGTCCCGTTCAACGCTGAAGTGCCGTTTTCCGAGGGCGAGTTCTGCGTGTTCATGGACGCGAGGAGCTGCCGGGCCAGACCCAGCCCGGTGCCGCCCATGGTGAGCGCCTTAGCGAACAGGTCGGCCATGCCGTCGGCGCCGTTGAGCAGCACCATGTTGTCGACGTTGCCGAAGGCCGACGCGCCGGCCCGGACGATCTCCGGCCAGTTCTCGGCGAGTTGCTGGGCGACCACGGCCTCCTGGTTCTCGGCGAGGGCCGCCGCCCGTGCCTTGATGCCCTCGGCGTCGGCGAGCCCCTTGGCCCGCAGCGCCTCGGCCTCCGCCAGCCCCCTGGCCTGGGTGGCGGCCGCCTCGGCCTCACCGGTGGCCCGGGTCTCGCGCGCCTTGGCCTCGGCCACCGAGATCCGTGCGTCACGGTCGGCCTCGGCCAGCGTGCGCTTCTCGTAGGCCTTGGCGTCGGCGGGCTTGCGCACGTCCGCCTGGAGCTGCTGTTCGCGCCGCTTGGCCTCCAGTTCGGCGACCCGGGTCTCCTGGACGACGACCTCCTGTCTGGCCCCGGCCTCCGCGAGCGGCCCCGCCTGCCGGGCCTTGGCGGCGGCCTTGTCCTGCTCGGCCTGGTAGCCGGCCTTGAGGATCTCGCTGTCCCGGGTGGCCTCCGCCATCCGCGCGAACGCCTGCTGTTCGGCCTCGGTGGCCAGCCGGTCGGCCTCGGCCTGCGCGATGCGCGCGTCGCGGTGCACGGCGGCGGTGTGCGGGGCGGACAGGTTCTTGATGTAGCCGGTCGGGTCCTCGATCTCGTGGATCTGGAGGGAGTCGACGATCAGTCCCAGCTTCTCCATCTCCGTGCCACAGGCGGCCCGCGCCTGCCCGGTGAGCTTCTCGCGGTCGCGGATCATGTCCTCGACCGTCAACCCGCCGACGATGGCCCGTAGATGACCGGCGAACACCGTGTGCACCCGCTCCGCCATGAGCTTCTGCTGGTCCAGAAAGCGGCGGGCGGCGTTGGCGATCGACACGAAGTCGTCGCCGACCTTGAAGATGACCACGCCCCGCACCTTCAGCGGGATGCCCTGGTGGGTGACGCAGTCCACGTGCAGCTCGGTCTGGTTCAGGTCGAGCGAGAGCTTGCGCACGGCCTGCACGCCGGGCAGCACGAGCGTGCCCCGGCCGGTGACGATACGGAACCCCATGCCCTCCTCCAGGCCCTCCACCTTGTGCTTGGAGCCGGAGATGATCAGGGCCTCGTTGGGTTCCGCGACGCGCCACATCAGTTTGAACAGACCGGTCAGAACGAGCAGGGCGCCTAAGGCCGTCCCCGCGATGACGCCGACAGACATCGGCACACACCCCCTGTTCCGGGTGCCGTGAGGGCACCGAACGTACCGGGAGTGTGAGGCAGGGCACAGCGGGGTGTACATACACCACCGAGGGCCTGTTGCCCTCTTGGTACAGAGCACTTACGGGACGTGGGCCCTCAACCGCCGTACACGGCCGATACGTAGACCGTGCGGGGCGGCAGGTACTCGACGACCGTCACCACCGTGCCGCGCTCGATGCGGTCGGTCCCGGTGGCCGCGTAGGCGAGGAAGTGCTCGGCGCCGCCGCGCACGCGGACGATCACCTCGCCGACCAGGCCGGGCCCGATCGTGCCGGTGACCCGCCCGAGGAGCCCGACCATCGTGGTGTCGTCCATGGTCACAGCGTACGGGCCCGGCCCGCTCACGCGGCCGGTGAATCCGCGCTCAGCTCCCGCGGCGGCCACCGCTCGTGCCAGCGCAGCTCGGCCTCCAACTGCGCGGCGAGGGACACCAGCAGGGGTTCGCTCGCCGCGGGCCCGAGGAGCTGGGCGCCGACCGGCAGCCCCGCCCCGGTGAACCCGGCCGGGACGTTCACCCCGGGCCAGCCCAGCACGTTCCACGGCCAGGCGTAGGGACAGGCGGCGATCATCGCCCGGTCGGTGGCGAAGCCGCCGAGGCTCGCCAGCGCGCCGATCAGCGGCGGGGGAGCGGCCGTCGTCGGCGCGAGGATCACGTCGTACGAGGTGAGGAAGCCGCCGAGCCGGCGGTGCAGCGTGGCTTCCGCCCGGCGGGCCGCGCGCAGCGGGGCCCCGGACAGCAGCCGGCCGAGCCGGGCCGCCTCGCGCGTGCGCGGGTCCAGCAGCGCGGGGGAGGGCACGTCGCCCGCCCACTCGGCGAGCCCGGCCGTGGCGCGCGGCACGAAGGTCAGCCCGATCTGCCCGTAGGGCGGGTCCGCCTCCTCGACGTGGTGTCCCAACGCGGCCAGTTTCTCGGCGAGTTCGACCGTCCGGGCGCGGATCTCCGGGTGCAGCCGGGTGGGCAGCGCGGTGAACGGCGGTTTGAGCGCGAGGGCGACGCGCAGCCGTCCGGGGTCGCGGCCGGCCGCCGCCGAGATGTCCAGGGGCGCGGGCCGGTGCGGGTCGAGGGCGTGGTTGCCGCTGGCGGCGTCGAGCAGCAGGGCGGCGTCGGCGACCGTGCGGGCGAGCGGGCCGTTGACGGTGATGCCCTGGAAGGACTCGCCGCGCGGCCAGGTCGAGATCCGTCCGCGCTGCGGCTTGATGCCGACCAGGTTGGTCCAGGAGGCGGGGATGCGCACCGAGCCCGCGCCGTCCGAGCCGAGCGCGGCGGGCACCAGGCCCGCGGCGACCGCGGCCGCCGACCCGCCGGACGAACCGCCGGGCGTGTGACCGTGGTTCCACGGGTTGCGGGTCGCGCCGAAGGCGGGTCCCTCGGTGAACGGCCACTGTCCCAGTTCGCAGGTGTTGGTCTTGCCGACGACCACGGCTCCGGCCGCCCGCAGCCGCCGCACCGCCTCACCGTCCTCGGCTGCCGCCGGGAACTCGCCCGGGCAGCCGAACGCGGTCGGCTCCCCGGCCACGTCCATGTCGTCCTTCACCGCCACCGGCACCCCGAGCAGCGGCCCCCGCGCCCCCTCGGCGAGCGCCCTGTCCGCCGCGTCGGCCTCGGCGAGAGCCGCCTCGGCGCGCACGATCCGGAAGGCGTTGAGCGACCCCTGGGTCGCCTCGATCCGCGCCAGGGACCGCTCCACGAGCGCCCGCGCGGTCACCTCCCCGGCGGCCAGCGCGCGGGCGGTCTCCACCAGTCCGGCGGAACGGTCGAGCGTCATACGGGACACCTCCGGGAGCACAACTGTCCTACCGAACGGTAACGTCAGAAGCGGGCCCGCGGAACGCCCTTGGCCGAGAAGCCGGCCACCGGGTCCGCCGGGCCGGGTCTTACGGACCCATGACGTCCCCGGCAGGGCACGCCCTCGCGAGGCCCGGTCCGGCCTAGCGTGACGGCATGCGTGTACTGGTCACCGGCGGTGCCGGGTTCATCGGGTCGCATGTCGTCGAGGCGCTGCGGCGCCGCGGGCACGAGACGGTCGTCCTCGACGTCCGCCGGCACAGCGGCGACGACGTGCGCGCGCCGGACGCGGTCGCCGGGGTGCTGGCCGGCGTGGACGCCGTGTGCCACCAGGCCGCGAAGGTCGGCCTCGGTGACGGGGTGTCCGACGCCGCCGCGTACGTGTCGGCCAACGACCTCGGCACGGCCGTGCTGGTCGAGACCATGGCGGAGGCCGGGGTACGCCGGCTGGTGCTGGCCGGGTCGATGGTCGTCTACGGGGAGGGACGCTACACGTGCCCCCGGCACGGCGCCGTGCGGCCGGGTCCGCGGGCCGTCGCCGACCTGGACGCGGGCCGGTTCGAGCCGGCCTGCCCCCGGTGCCGCGCACCGCTGTCGCCCGGGCTGGTCGGCGAGGACGCCCCGGCCGACCCCCGGAACGTGTACGCCACGACGAAACTCGCCCAGGAACACCTCGCCGCCGCCTGGGCCCGCTGCACGGGCGGATCGGCGGTCTCCCTGCGCTACCACAACGTGTACGGGCCCCGGATGCCCAGGGACACGCCCTACGCGGGAGTCGCCTCGTTCTTCCGTTCCGCGCTCGCCCGCGGCGAGGCACCCCGGGTGTTCGAGGACGGGCGGCAACGGCGGGACTTCGTCCATGTCCGGGACGTGGCGGCGGCCAACGTCCTCGCGCTGGAGGCCGACTTCGCACCCGGCCTGCTGACCCCGTACAACACGGGCAGCGGTGACCCGCGAACCGTCGGTGAGATGGCCGGCGCCCTCGCCGCCGCGCACGGCGGGCCCGAGCCCCGGGTCACGGGCGAGTACCGGCTGGGCGACGTACGGCACATCACCGCCGACTCCGCCCGGCTCCGCCGCGACCTCGGCTGGCGGCCCGGGGTCGGATTCGCCGAGGGCATGCGGGAGTTCGCGGCGGACGAGCGGGCTTAGGGCTCTTCTGACGGATCTCCGCGGCGTCGCGACGCCCGGCACGCCCTTGAGGGCGTGGGAGGTACCCCCAGCCGCGCGGCGCGGAGGGACAGGTGGCGCCGCCACATGACCCTCCACACCACACGCCGAGCGCACGCACCGGACGCCGCTCCCACTCCCACGGCGATCCGTCAGAAGGGCCCTGACCCCACCGCGACCCCGCACGGGGCCTCGTCCCCGCCCTACGGCACCGTCGGCAGCGTCACCTCGAAGCGGCAGCCGCCCGGGATGTTGCGGACGGTGGCCCGGCCCCGGTGGGCCTCCACGATGCCCCGGACGATGGCGAGGCCGAGCCCCGCGCCCGCCGGGGGCGTACGGGCGTCGGTGCCGCGCCAGCCGGTGTCGAACACGCGCGGCAGTTCCTCCTCCGGGATGCCTCCGCAGCCGTCGGACACCGAGAGCACCACGCCGTCCGGGGAACGCTCGGCGGCCACGGCGACCGTGCCGTCGGCCGGGGTTCGCCGGATCGCGTTGACCAGCAGGTTCCCCAGTACCCGGCTCATCTCCCTGCCGTCCACCTCGACGGGCAGCGGCTCGACGCCGTCGCCCACCAGCCGCACTCCGTGCTCCCGGGCCAGCGGGTCCGCCCCCGCCAGCGCGTCGCCGACCAGGTCGTACAGGGACATCCGGGTGGGTGTGAGGGCCAGCGCGCCCGCCTGGATGCGGGAGAGCTCGAAGAGGTCGCCGACCATGTCGTTGAGGCGGTCGACCTCGGTGCGCATCTGCCGCAGATAGCGGTCCGGTTCGGCCGCGACCCCGTCCTCCAGCGCCTCGGACATGGCCCGCAGCCCGGCCAGCGGGGTGCGCAGATCGTGCGAGATCCAGGCGACCAGCTCGCGCCGCGAGGTCTCCAGTGCCCGCTCCCGCTCGCGGGATTCGGCGAGCCTGACGCTGGTGGCGGCCAACTCGCGGCTGACCGCCTCGAGTTCCGCCGTCGTCGGTCCGTCCGGCGCGGCGAAGGCGCCGCCGTCGCCGAACGAGCGGGCCGCGACGGCGAGGGCCCGGCTGCGGGCCACGACCCAGCGGCCCAGCAGCAGCGCGGTCGCCAGCGACACGACCGCCGCCATGGCGACGACCGTGGTGACGACGGTCAGGTCGTGCGGCGACAGGAACATCGCCCAGGCCACCGCCAGGGTCCCCGAGAGCATCGCCACCACTCCGACGGCCGCGACCACGGCCAGCGACGCGGTCAGCGAACGCCGCCGGATCAGGAACAGCGCCCCCGCCCCGGCCAGACCGGTCGCGGCGGCGCCCGCGAAGGCGTACAGCGCGATCAACAGCGTGTCGGACACTCAGTCCGCCTCCCCGCCGGGCTCGAAGCGGTACCCCACACCCCACACGGTCCGGATCAGCAGCGGCCGGGCGGGATCGTCCTCGATCTTGCCGCGCAGTCTGCGGATGTGGACGGTGACGGTGGACAGGTCGCCGAACTCCCAGCCCCACACCTCCCGCATCAGGTCCTCCCGGCCGAACGCCCTCCCGGGGTTGCGCAGGAAGAACAGCAGCAGGTCGAACTCCCGCAGGGTGAGCGCGAGTTCGGCCCCGTCCTTGGTGGCGCGGCGGGCGCCCGGATCGACCGTCAGGCCCGCCGCGGACATCCGCCCGCCCACCGGTGCGGGGCGGCTGCGGCGCAGCACGGACTCCACCCGCAGCACCAGTTCGCGCGGGCTGAAGGGCTTGGTGACGTAGTCGTCCGCCCCCACCTCCAGCCCCAGGACGCGGTCGTCCTCGTCGCCGCGCGCGGTGAGCATGATGACCGGCACCGGACCGGATCCGCGCAGCCGCCTGCACACCTCCAGTCCGTCCATGCCGGGCAGCATCAGGTCCAGCACCACCAGATCCGGCCAGTGCGCGGCAGCCCGCCCGAGGGCCGCCGGCCCGTCGTCGGCACGGTCGACGACATACCCGGCGCGGTCCAGATAACCGGCCACCACCTCGGAGACGGTCGGATCGTCGTCCACGACCAGGACGCGGGCCGGCGCCGGGTCTCGTGAAGGATTGTGCTGCTCCATGCCCCCAGCCTGGCATCTCACCCGCGGGACCGGGCGGGGGCGGAGGCGACGTCCGCGTTTCGTAAGGACCGGAAGTCCGAAATGCCCGGTGCGGATTCGTAGGGTGACAGCGTGACGACCCCTTCAACGGACGTCGACGTGGTGCTGCCCTGCCTGGACGAGGCCGAGGCCCTGCCCTGGGTCCTCGCGCGGATTCCGGCCGGCTGGCGCGCCCTGGTCGTCGACAACGGCTCCACCGACGGCTCCCCGGAGATCGCCCGCGCCCTCGGCGCCACCGTCGTGCGCGAACCACGCCGGGGCTTCGGCGCGGCCTGCCACGCCGGACTGACCGCGGCCACCGCCGACGTCGTCTGCTTCTGCGACTGCGACGCCTCCCTCGACCCGGCGCTCCTCGTGCCGTTCGTCGACGAGGTCCGCGCCGGGGAGGCGGACCTCGTCCTCGGACGCCGCCGCCCGAGCACCCGGGGAGCCTGGCCCGCACACGCCCGCGCCGGGAACCTCGCCCTCGCCCGGCTGCTGCGCCGCCGGACCGGACTGCGCCTGCGCGACCTCGGCCCGCTGCGCGCCGCCCGTCGCGAGCCACTGCTCTCCCTCGGCCTCTCCGACCGGCGCAGCGGCTATCCGCTCCAGATGGTGGTGCGGGCCGCCGACGCCGGATGGCGGGTCACCGAGCACGACGTGCCGTATCTGCCGCGCGCGGGCGCCTCCAAGGTGACCGGCACCTGGCGGGGCACCTGGCAGGCCGTCCGGGACATGCGCCGTGTCCTGGCCGAGCCCGGCGTCGCGTCCGGCGCGGACGGGAGGCCCGTACGGTGACCACGCTCCTCGTCATCGCCAAGGAACCGCGACCCGGCCGGGTCAAGACCCGCCTCACCCCGCCGTTCACCCCCGAGCAGGCCGCGCGGCTCGCCGAGGCGGCCCTCGCCGACACGCTGCAGGCCGTGGCGGCGACCCCCGCGGCCCGGCGCGTGCTCGTGCTCGACGGCACTCCCGGCCGCTGGCTCCCGCCCGGCTTCGACGTCGTACCGCAGTGCGCGGGCACCCTGGACGAGCGGCTCGCGGACGCCTTCGCGCACTGCACGGGCCCCGCCCTGCTGATCGGCATGGACACCCCGCAGGTGACGCCGGCCCTGCTCGCCGGAGGCCTGGACGGGCACGACGCCTGCTTCGGCCCCGCCGAGGACGGCGGCTTCTGGGCGCTGGGCCTCGCCGAACCCGATCCCGCGCTGCTGCGTGGCGTGCCCATGTCGACGCCGCAGACCGGAGCCGTCCAGCGGGAGCGGCTCGGCGCTGCCGGGCTGCGGGTGCGCGAACTGCCCCGGCTGCGGGACGTCGACACCGCGGCCGACGCCCACGCGGTCGCCGCCCTCGCCCCGCACGGCCGGTTCGCCGCCCGGCTGGCCCGCTGCGCCACGGCGGACCACCGGTGACCACGACCGCACCCGCCTGGGCGGCCGCCGACCCCTACGCCGGGGCCCTGCGCACCGGCCGGGGCCCGCTGTTCCTGCGCCGCGCCGACGGCTGGCTGCTGCCGCTGGAGGTGGAGCGCTGGTGCGCCCGCGCCGACGCGGCCGACCGTACGGCACTCGACCGCTGCGAGGGCGCGGTCCTCGACGTGGGCTGCGGGCCCGGACGGCTGGTGGCCGAACTCGCCGCCCGCGGCGGGACCGTGCTCGGCGTGGACGTCAGCCCGGCCGCCGTCGACCGCACCACACGGCTCGGCGGACCGGCCCTGTGCCGCTCGGTCTTCGACCGGCTGCCCGGCGAGGGCCGTTGGGGCACCCTGCTGCTGATGGACGGCAACATCGGCATCGGCGGCGACCCGCGCACCCTGCTGGAACGGGCCGCCCGGCTGCTGCGCCCCGGCGGGCTGCTCATCGCCGAGACCGACCCTTCGGACGTGGACGAGCGCGCCCAGGTGCAGGTCGTCGACCTGGTCGGCGCCCGGAGCGCGCCCGGCGCCGCGTTCCCCTGGGCCCGGCTCGGCACCCCCGCCCTGCTGCGGCACGCCCGCGCGGCCGGCTGGCGGGACGCCGGTCAGTGGGCCGTCGGCGACCGCCGCTTCGTCGCCCTGCGCAGCCGCAGCGCCAGCAGCAGCGCCGAGCCGCCGAAGAGGACCGCCGTGATCAGCAGCCAGCGCGCCAGGAAGCCGTCCGGGGACAGCCCCGTGACCGACCGGTAGCGCTCGTCCACCCGCCCGCCGATCAGCGGGAACCAGACGAGCAGCAGCAGGGCCGACAGGGCGGCGGGCACCCGCACATGGTTCACCCACGCCCGCCGGTCCACCGCCTCCGCCCCCCTCACGAGGGCCCGGTCGCAGGCGCCGTAGAGCGGCACCAGCACCAGGTCGTGCAGGAGGGCGACGCCCACGAACCACAGCGCGACGCTCCACGGGTCGCGGTCGAGCAGCCGGACACCGGCGTAGCCGGCCAGTGCGAACGAGCAGGCCAAAAGGAGGAGTTGGAACGGGCTGCCGAGCGGGATCCGGGTGCGCATCACAGGTCTCCGAACGTCATCCGGGCCACCCACTTGGTGTTGAGCACCCCGGGCGCGGCGGGCACGATCACCCGCGCCGGGTGGCCGTGGTCGGGGGAGAGGGGCTCGCCGTTGACGAACAGGGCGAGCAGGGAACGCTCGTCGGCGACCTGGTTCGCCCGCAGGGCCGCCCGGCGGAACGCGCCGCGCCGCTGGAGCGACTCCACGAGAACGTCGGGCGGATCGTCCGGGTGGCCGACCAGGGCCGCCAGGTCCCGCAGCCGCACCCCGCGCCACCACTGGTCCGAGGTCGACCAGCCCTCCACACAGGCGATCGGCAACGCGGCGCTGTACAGGGGGAGTCCGAGCAGTTCCGCGCGGCTGAGCCGGACCGTGCCGGTCCGGCCGGTGACCACCAGGCGCCACGCCTCCTCGCTCGTCTCCCGGGGCGAGACGCCCGCGTGGGCGGCGGTCTTGTTGATCTGGAAGCCGTTCGGGCCGCTGCCGGGCTCCGCCCCGCCGTGCGGTGCGAGCAGCGCGGTGCGCCGCAGCACACCGTCGAAGTTCTGCCCCACCGTGGTGAGGAACAGCAGCAGTGACCCGCCCCCGACGAACCACAGCGCGCCGCGCCGTGACACGGTCGGCTCGGCGGGCCGTGGCGGCACCAGGCCGTCCGCGTCCGTCGGCTCCTCCCGGACCACGTCCCCGCCCGGCCCCTTCCGCCCCGCGCGCTCCTCCAGCATCAGCCGTGCGTTCCGTACGGCGACGGGGAGTCTGAGCACCACGTGCACGGCGAAACCGGCGAAGAACACCCACGCCCCGTAGAAGTGCAGGCGGTAGAAGGAGCCGGGGAAGACATAGTCGAGCTGGATGTTGAGCACGCCGGTGACGAACTCGAAGAGCGCACCACCGACGAGGAGCAGCAGGGAGACCCGTTCCAGCGCGTGGGCCACGGACCGGGCGGGCGGCAGCGCGAACAGCTTCGGCACCACGGACCACAGCTTGGCCAGCAGCACCGGGATCAGCGTGATGCCGAGGGTGACGTGCACGCCCTGGTTCAGCCGGTACAGCCAGTAGGGGTTCGTCGGCCAGGGGAACAGATAGAAGCCGAGGAGGCCCTTGTCGGGCGTCTTGTCGTTCACCGGGGACAGATCCGGGTTGTAGGCGGCGTAGGACACCAGCCCGGTCAGGAACAGCACGGTGATGCCGACGAGCAGGACGAGGCCGAGGGCCGAGGTGAGAGCGGTCCCACGCAGCGGGCTGCGCCAGAAGCCGGGCGAGGTGGGGAGCCGGTGTGCGTCGCGCATGGCACGACGGTAGGCCCGCACCGGGCACCGGACGGGTGCGCGACCCGTGACGAAACGCTGACGTCGGGCGGGGTGACGCCCGTGCGGCGCTCCGCGCGGCCGGGACGGAACGCTGGCGTCCGGCAGGGGTGACGGCCGGGCGTCGCCCGCGCGGTCGGTGATGACACGCTGGCGTCCGGCAGGGCGGCGCCCCGTGCGGCCGGGAAGAAGCGCCGGCGTCCGGCACGGGTGACGGCAGGGCGGCGCTCCGCGCGGCCGGGACGGAACGCTGACGTCCGGCAGGGGTGACGGCCGGGCGTCGCCCGCGCGACCCGTGACGAAACGCTGACGTCCGGTACCGCCGGCGTGTTCGTGGCGCCCGCGCGGCCTAGCGTGCCGCTGTGAGCCGATCCCTCCGCCGTGATCTGTACGCCGTCCTGGCCGCCGCGCTGCTCGTGACCGTGGCCGTGCTCGTCGGGCGGCACATCCAGCACACCCGGCACACCCTGTTCGTCGGCTGGCCCCCGCTGCTGGCCACCTGGGAGCCGCACCTCGGCCCCGGCACCCCGGCCGCCCTGCTGGTCGGGGCCGCCGTGGTGGCGTACGGCCCGGCCGTCGCGGCCCGCCCGCGCTGGGGGCGGCTGCTCGCCGCGGTCTGGGCCGCGGGCACGGCCTGGACCGTCTCCCTCGCCCTCGTCGACGGCTGGCACAAGGGCATCGCGGAGCAGCTCACCACCCGTAGCGAGTACCTCCGCTCGGTCCACCGCTTCCCGGACATCCCCGCCGCCCTGCGGGACTTCACCGCGCACATCCTCATCGACGCCCCCGACAACTGGCCCGCCCATGTCGCCGGACACCCGCCCGGGGCCACCCTCAGCTTCGTGCTGCTCGACCGGATCGGGCTGGGCGGGGGCGGCTGGGCCGGGACCGTGTGCATCGTCCTCGGCGCGACCGCCGCTCCGGCCGTCCTCGTCGCCGTCCGTGCCCTGGCGACCGAGGAGCTCGCCCGGCGCGCGGCTCCGTTCCTGGTGCTCGCCCCGGCCGCCGTGTGGATGGGCACCTCGGCCGACGCCTACTTCGCCGCCGTCGCCGCGTGGTCCGTGGCCCTGCTGGCCCTCGCGGTCACCGGCCGCTCCCTCGCCCCGGCGGCCGCCTCCGGACTGCTGTTCGGCCTGACCTGCTATCTCTCCTACGGTCTGACCCTCATCGCCCTCGTCGGCGCCGCCGTACTGCTGTTGTGCCGTGCCCGCGTCCGCGAACGGCCTCTGGCGCTGTGCACGCTGTTCCTCGGTGGCCTGGCCGTCGTCCCGGCGGCCTTCACGCTCGCGGGCTTCGACTGGTGGGAGGCCTACCGGCTGCTGGTCACCCGCTACCACCAGGGCGCCGGAGGCGTCCGGCCGTACGGCTACTGGGTGTGGGCGAACCTCGCCTGTACGGTCCTCGTCACCGGCCCGGCCACCGTCGCCGGACTGCGGCGGACCGGCGCGCTGCTGCTCCGCGGGGGCGGCGGGAAAGCGGGCGGGTGTGGAGCGGCGAGGCTGGCGCTGCTCGTCGTCGCCGCGCTGCTCGCCCTGCTGGTCGCCGACCTCTCCGGCATGAGCAAGGCGGAGACGGAACGCATCTGGCTCCCCTTCGCGCTGTGGCTGCTCCCGTGCTGTGCGTTCCTGCCGCACCCGCGCGCCTGGCTCACCGCGCAGGCGCTGCTGGCGCTGCTGCTCAACCATCTGCTGCGCACGGGCTGGTGAGACGTACCAGGACCGTGACCCGGCCCCGCGTGCACCGCGGACGGCCGACCGCCATGGACCAGCGGAGGGCCGCCGACGCGGCGGCACGGTCGTCGTCGCGGCGCCCCCGGCCCCCGCGCGGCAACCGGACCGGGCACCGGACAGCCTGTTCACCGAACCCGCGTCCGACTTCGACGCGCTGCGCGCCGCGCCCGCCCGCGCCGATCGCCGGCCCCCGGCCACCCCGGCCTGGTCCTCGGCTACTCCGCCACGCCGCCCGGCGTCATCGCCGAGGGGATGGCCCTACTGGGCCGCGCCCTGCGTGAACTCTCCGGCGGGCCCGCTGAGCGGCACGGCGACGGGCCGCTGTGCGGGCGGTGACGCGGTACCGGTCCGGGGCGGCGGCGCGGATGCGACCGGATCGCGCGCGATCCCGGCCCCGGGGCTAGCCTGAAGCACAGGGACAAGGCGCATACGCGCCCGTATCGGCGCGCCCTGGTGCCACGTCGCCCTCTCCCCGTCGCCGGCACAGCTTCTGTCCCACTGGAGGTAGCGGCCATGGCCGACTGGCGCGGACGTGCGGTACGAGCGGGCAAGCGGCCCTTCACCCGGCCGGCCGCCGCACCCGTCGGCGACGAGGAAGAGGCGCCCGAGCACACCATGGACCCGCGCGCCGACGACGAGGAGCAGGACGAGGCCTCGGTGTCCCTGGCGCACAGCGTCGTCGACGCCGCCCTCTACCGCAACGGACACCGCATCCCCGCGCCGTCCTCGCTCGCGGAGATCTACGCGAAGCTGCCCGGCGAGCCCGGCACGATGGCCTGGATCGGCCTCTTCCGGCCCGCGGCGAGCCAGCTGCTGGCCGCCGCCGAACAGTTCGACCTGCACGAGCTGGCCGTCGAGGACGCCATCGTCGCCCACCAGCGGCCCAAGCTGGAGCGCTACGGCACCACCCTGTTCGTCGTCCTGCGCGCCGCGCGCTACCTCGACGAGGCGGAGGAGGTCGACTTCGGCGAGATACACCTCTTCATCGGCCCCGACTTCGTGCTGACCGTCCGCCATTCCCAGGCCCCCGACCTCGGCGCGGTGCGGGCCCGCCTGGAGAAGGACCCCCAGCTGCTCGCCCTCGGCCCCGAGGCGGTGCTCTACGCCGTGCTGGACGCGGTGGTCGACGGCTACGCGCCCGTCATCGGCGGTCTCCAGAACGACATCGACGAGATCGAGACCGAGGTCTTCGGCGGCGACCCCAAGGTGTCCCGGCGCATCTACGAACTCTCCCGTGAGGTGATCGAGTTCCAGCGCGCCGCACGTCCGCTGCTCGGCATCATGCGGGATCTGGAGGCCGGTTTCGAGAAGTACGGCACCGACGAGGAGCTCCAGCGCTATCTGCGGGACGTCGCCGACCACGCCACCACGGCCGCCGAGCGGGTGGACGGCTTCCGGCAGATGCTGGTGAACATCCTCACCGTCAACGCCACCCTGGTCTCCCAGGCGCAGAACGAGGAGATGAAGCTGCTGGCCGAGGCGAGCCACGCGCAGAACAACGAGCTCAAGAAGATCTCCGCCTGGGCCGCCATCCTCTTCGCCCCGACCCTGATCGGCACGGTCTACGGCATGAACTTCGACCATATGCCCGAGCTGCACTGGGTCATCGGCTACCCCTTCGCCCTCGCCCTGATGGCCCTGGTCTGTGTCAGCCTGTACCTCGTCTTCAAACGACGCGACTGGCTGTGACCGCCCGCCGCGGCCGTCCGACCGCACTGCGGCCGGGGCCTCTCGGCACATGCGGAAGGGGCCGCGGTCCGAAGACCGCGGCCCCTTCCCGGGCTGTGGCGCCGCTCAGGCCGCAGCCGGCTCGCCCGCGTGGCCGTGCACACGCGCGAGGACCTCGGTGAGCTGCTCGACGACCTCGGCGTCCTCGGACGGGTGGGTCTCGGCGAAACGGGTCACGGAGCCGGGGATGGACAGCTTGACGTCGTCCAGGACCTTGGCACCGGCGATGCCCACGGCCTTGCGGGCCTCGTCCTGCGCCCACACGCCGCCGTACTGGCCGAAGGCGGTGCCGACCACGGCGACCGGCTTGCCCGACAGGGCGCCGGCGCCGTACGGGCGGGACAGCCAGTCGATGGCGTTCTTCAGTACGGCCGGGATGGTGCCGTTGTACTCGGGGGAGAACAGCAGGAGGGCGTCGGCGGAGCCGGCGGCCTCGCGCAGCGACTGGGCGGCGGCCGGGACGGAGCCCTCGACGTCGATGTCCTCGTTGTAGAAGGGGATCTCGGCCAGACCCTCGAAGAGGTCGACCTGCGCGCCCTCGGGAGCGTGCTTCACGGCCGCCTCGGCGAGCTGGCGGTTGTGCGAACCGGCGCGAAGGCTGCCGACGAGCGCGAGGATGCGGACAGACATGACTACTCCTGATGGCTGAAAGCTATGCCGCTTTTATGGGGTCCGAGCTGGATCCCAGGGATCCGGACCGGGGTCCGTTGAAAGTTGTATCACTAGAACCGGACCGTGGTCCAGTTGGCCCGTCCAGGGAATCCGGACTGCGGTCCACTTCTGTGTACCAGGTAACCGGACCGGGGTCCAGTTCCATTCCCGATGGTTTACGCTGTCTTCATGTCCGCCGACCTCCCCCTCCTTCCGCCGCCTTCACCGCAGCCGGACACGGGTGTCGAACTGATCCAGCTCGGAGCACCCGAGGACGGGCCCTGCCTGCGTGCCGACGCCGCGCGCAACCGTGCCCGCCTGCTGGACGCGGCCGCCCGGCTGATCGCCGAGCACGGCGCGGCAGGCGTCACCATGGAAGCAGTGGCGACGGCGGCACAGGTGGGCAAGGGGACGGTTTTCCGCCGCTTCGGCGACCGCACCGGACTGCTCACGGCACTGCTCGACCACTCCGAGCGCCGGTTCCAGGCCGCGTTCATCAGCGGCCCGCCCCCGCTCGGCCCCGGCGCCCCGCCGGTGGAGCGGCTGCGCGCCTTCGGCGTCGCCGTACTGCGGCGCACGGTGGAGCAGTTGGACCTCATGCTCGCGGCCGAGCCCAGCAGCGACCGCCGCTTCGCCGCGGCGCCCGGGCGCGCGCTGCACGCCCATGTCGCGATGCTGCTGCGCCGCCAACTGCCCGAGGCGGACGGCGAACTCCTCGCCCACACCCTGATGGGCTACCTCAACCCCGTCCTGATCCACCACCTGACCAGGCAGTGCGAGATGCCCATGGAGCGCCTGGAGGCGGGATGGGCCGACCTCGTCGCACGGGTGACCGGCACCGAGGCCCCGCACTGAGGCCGCCGCCGGACTCCAACTGCCGTCTACGCGCGGCACGTTCGTAGAAGCCTCAAGGACCAGGTCCCGCGCGGAGCCCCGTACCCCGGCTCTGCCAAGATGCCTGTGTCATGGTGCAGATACCGAAGCAGTCCACGCCCTCGTCGCCCGCACAGCCCGCCGTGCCCACGAGTGCCGACGTGGCCCGTCTGGCCGGAGTCTCGCGCGCGACCGTCTCCTACGTCCTGAACAACACCAGCGCCGTCCGCATCAGCGAACCCACCCGCCGAAGAGTGCACGAGGCCGCGAAGGAACTCGGCTACGTCCCGCACGCCGCCGCCCGCAGCCTGCGCGCCGGCCACAGCCGCACCGTCCTGATGCCCGCCCCGACCATCCCCGTCGGCCCGCTCCACAGCCAGTTCCTCAACGACCTCCAGTGGGCCCTCGGCCGCCTGGACTACACCGTCGTGCAGTACGGCACCGCCGGCCTCTCCGGTGACGACGCCGCCCGCGCCTGGGCGGAGCTGCGCCCCGTCGCCGTCCTCGTACCCGGGCCCGGCGGTCTCGGCCCCAAGGGCGTGGCCGTCCTCAAGCGCTCCGGCGCGCGAGCCGTCGTCACCATCGGCCCGGCCTCGGTCGACGGCGCGCACGCGTTACTCATGGACCACGAGGGCGTCGGCCGCGCGGCCACCGCCCATCTCCTCGAACGCGGCCGCCGCCGCATCGGTGTCGTCGTCCCCGCCGAACCCGGCCTCGACGAATTCTCCGTGCCCCGCCTCGCCGGCGCCCGCCGCGCCCTGCACGGCACCACCGCCACCCTGCGCGAACTGCCCCTCGCCTACGAGGAGGAAGCCGCCGCCCGGCTCGCCGCCCGCTGGCACCACCTCGGCCTCGACGCCGTCTTCGCCTACAACGACGAATACGCGATGCTGCTCATGCGCGCCCTCCAGGACGAAGGCATCGCCATCCCGCACGACACCGCCGTCATCGGCGCCGACGACCTCATGCTCGGACGGCTGCTGCGCCCACGGCTGAGCACCGTCCACATCGAACTGCCCTCAGGCCGCCACCTGGCCGAACTCGTCGACCGCGCCGTACGCGACCCGGGCGCCGCCCCCGAGACCCACCGCGTGCTCGGCGCCACGGTCGTACACCGCGACTCCAGCTGAGCCGGGCCCCGACCCCGGGGCCCGGCGTCCGCAAGCGGCACCCCGGATCACTCGCCCTGGGCCCCGGCCGCCTGCTGCGCGGCCACCGCCTTGCGCACCTCGTCCATGTCCAGCTTGCGCGCCTGCCCGATCACATCCGTCAGCGCGGGCTCCGGCAGCGCGCCCGGCTGCGCGAACACGGCCACCTGGTCGCGCACGATCATCAGCGTCGGGATCGACTGGATGCCGAACGCCGCCGCCAGCTCCGGCTGCGCCTCGGTGTCGACCTTGCCGAACATCAGGTCGGGATTGTCCTTCGCCGCCTTCTCGTACACCGGCGCGAACATCCGGCACGGGCCGCACCACGACGCCCAGAAGTCGATGAGAACGAAGTCGTTCTCCTTCACCATCTGGTCGAAGTTCTCCTTGGTGAGCTCCACAGTGCTGCTCATGGCGTTGATCCCTCTTCCTGCTGTCGGGGTGAGCCGTCCGCACCAACGCCAGGGGAGGCGGGGGTATTCCGTGCGTGCACGGTCACGTACCGCGCGCGTACCCGTGTGGCCGCGCCGCACACCACCCGCAAGACTGACCCCATGACGGAATCGGATTCCCATGCTTACGACGTCGTGGTGCTCGGAGCCGGGCCCGTGGGGGAGAACGTCGCCGACCGCACCCGTGCGGCCGGCCTGTCCACCGCGGTCGTGGAGAGCGAACTCGTCGGCGGTGAGTGCTCCTACTGGGCCTGTATGCCGAGCAAGGCCCTGCTGCGCCCGGTCATCGCCCAGGCCGACGCTCGCCGCCTCCCCGGCCTGAGCGAGTCGGTGCGGGGCCCGCTCGGCGCACCCGAGGTGCTCGCCCGCCGCGACCACTTCACCTCCGACTGGAAGGACGACGGCCAGGTCCGCTGGATCGAGGGGATCGGCGCCGACCTCCACCGGGGCCACGGCCGCCTGGCCGGCCCCCGCGCGGTGGAGGTCACCGCCCCGGACGGCACCCGCCGCACCCTCACCGCCCGGCACGCCGTCGCCGTGTGCACCGGCACCCGCGCCCAGCTCCCCGACCTGCCAGGCCTCGCCGACGTACGCCCCTGGACCAGTCGCGAGGCGACCAGCGCCAAGGCGGCGCCGGGCCGGCTCGTCGTCGTGGGCGGCGGTGTCGTGGCGACCGAGATGGCGACCGCCTGGCAGGCCCTCGGCTGCCGGGTCACCCTCCTCGTCCGCGGCAAGGGCCTGCTCAACCGGATGGAGCCCTTCGCCGGCGAGCTGGTCGCCGAGGGCCTGAAGGAGGCCGGCGTCGAGGTCCGTACGGGCACCTCCGTGACGTCGGTGACCCGCCGGGACGGCACGGTGACCGTCACCACCGACACCGGTGAGCACCTGGAGGCCGACGAGATCCTCTTCGCCACCGGCCGGGTCCCGCACACCGAGGACATCGGCCTGGACACGGTCGGCCTGGAACCCGGCTCCTGGCTGTCCGTCGACGACAGCCTGCGGGTCACCGGCACGGACTGGCTGTACGCCGTCGGCGACGTCAACCACCGCGCTCTCCTCACCCACCAGGGCAAGTACCAGGCCCGTATCGCGGGCGCCGTCATCGCGGCCCGCGCGCAGGGCGTGCCCATGCTGGAGTCGGACCCCTGGGGCGCCCACGCCGCCACCGCCGACCACCACGCCGTGCCGCAGGTCGTCTTCGCCGACCCGGAGGCCGCGGCCGTCGGCCTGTCCCTGGCCGAGGCGGAACGGGCCGGCCACCGCGTGCGGGCCGTCGACGTCGAGTTCTCCTCCGTCGCGGGCGCGGGTCTGTACGGCGAGGGCTACCGCGGCCGCGCCCGCATGGTCGTCGACCTCGACGACCACATCCTGCGCGGCGTGACCTTCGTCGGCCCCGGCGTCGGCGAACTCATCCACTCCGCCACCGTCGCCGTAGCGGGCCAGGTCCCCATCGAACGCCTCTGGCACGCGGTCCCCTCCTACCCCACCCTCAGCGAGATCTGGCTACGCCTCCTGGAAACAAACCGAGACACCTGACCCACACCCCCGGCCCCTTGAAGGGGCCGGGCCGCCCACCCCCCATCCACCACGGCAGAGGCCGACCGCCCCAAAGGGACACGGAGAACGGCGCGACCAGCCGCACTCACCCGGCATCCGGAGCCCCCGGCTGCCGGGCCTCATCCACCGCCGCAGAGGGCAACCCCCAAGGGGCGCGGGGAACTGCGCGAGCGACCACACTCAACCCGCACTCACCAACCCCGGCCCCCCACAACTCCCGCCAACCCCGCAGACGCGTCACGGCAACTCGAACCCCAACTCCCGAGCCGCGACAACCGGCGTAGCCGCACCCCACCGCTCCGCCATCGCCCGCGCGGACGCCAACGACCGCAACTCCGCACGGTCGAGATACAGCGTCCCGTCGAGATGATCCGTCTCGTGCTGGACGATCCGCGCGGGCCACCCCGTGAACACCTCGTCCAACGCCCGCCCGTCCTCGTCCGCACCGGTCAGCCGGACCATCACCGGCCGCGCCACCACCGCCTGCCAGCCCGGCACACTCAGACAGCCCTCGTAGAACGCCGCACGCGCGGAACCGACCGCCTCGTACGAGGGGTTCACCAGCACCCGGAACGGCTGCGGCACCCGCCCCCGGGCCAGCCGCACCTCCTCCGGCACGGTCGCCGGGTCCTCCATCACGGCGATCCGCAGCGGCACACCCACCTGAGGCGCCGCGAGCCCCACCCCCGGCGCCGCCCGCATGGCCACCCGCATCGCCGCGACGAGCCGCCCCAGCAACGCCGGGCCCAACTGCCCGTCGTACGGCTCGACGCCCTGCCGGAGCACCGGTTCGCCCGCCGGGACGATGGTCAACGGACCGTCCTGTGAGAGGAGTTGTTCGACCTGCTCGGCAAGAGGTGCGCCTGCGGCGGGAGTTGTCATCCGGCCAGCATGTCACGCCCGGTCAGACGCCTGACACCCGAACCTGACACCTGTCACCTCCCGCGCCGGCCCTGTGGTGCAGGTCACCTCGCACGCAGGGAACTCACCCCTCCGTTCTCCCGACCCCTGGACCGGAACGGCCGACGGAACCGTTCACCCAGCCACGGAGAGACCCACCGATGACCACCGCTCCCTCGCCCGCCGTGGACGAGGCCCCACCGCGCGCCAACCCGCCCGCCCAGCCGCGCGGTTGGGCGACCCTGCGTCCCCTGACGCTGCGCCTGCACTTCTACGCCGGCCTGCTCGTCGCACCCTTCCTGCTCGTCTCCGCCCTGACCGGCTTCCTCTACGCCGCCTCGTTCGAGGCAGAGAAGATCCTCTACGCCGACCGGACGACCGTCTCCGTGGGCGACACCAGACTGCCCCTCGCCCGGCAGGTGGCCGCCGCCCTCGAGGCGCATCCCGAGGGCGCCGTCGCCGCCGTACGGCCCTCGCCGCAGGACGACGCCAGTACACGGGTGCTGCTGTCCGGGGTCCCGGGTGTGGACGAGGAGCACAAGCTCGCCGTGTTCGTCGACCCGTACACCGGCGAGGTGCGCGGGTCCCTGGAGCAGTACGGCTCCACCGGCGCGCTGCCGCTGCGCACCTGGATCGACGTACTCCACCGCGATCTGTTCCTCGGCGAGAACGGCCGCCTGTACAGCGAGCTCTCGGCGAGCTGGCTGTGGGTCGTGGCGGGCGCCGGGCTCGTGCTGTGGTTCTCGCGGACCCGGGCCCGGCGCCGGCTGCGCGGCACGACCGGCCGCCGCCGCGCGCTGGGCCTGCACGGCACCCTCGGCGCCTGGGCCGCGGTCGGCTTCCTGTTCCTCTCCGCGACCGGCCTGACCTGGTCCGCCCACGCGGGCGCAAGCATCGACGAACTGCGCACGGCCGTGGGCCACTCCACGCCCTCGCTCTCCGCCGCGGCCAGCGGGGACCACGCCGGGCACGGGGGCGGGGCCGGGCAGGGCGGGGACACGGCGGGCGGCACCGGCGTCGACGTCGGCCTCGACCGGGTCCTCGCCGCCGCCCGGGCCGAGGGCCTCGGCGACCCGGTGGAGATCGTCCCGCCGGCCGACGCGTCCTCGGCGTACGTCGTCAAGCAGATCCAGCGCACCTGGCCCGTGAAGCAGGACTCGGTCGCCGTCGACCCGGCGAACGGGCGGGTGATCGACGTCCTGCGCTTCGACGACTATCCCTTCCTGGCCAAACTCACCCGCTGGGGCATCGACTTCCACACCGGCACGCTGTTCGGGCTCGCCAACCAGATCCTGCTGATGGGCCTCGCGCTCGTCCTGGCCGCGCTGATCGTGCTCGGCTACTGGATGTGGTGGAAGCGCGGCCGCGGCTCCGCCTTCGGCAGGCCCCTGCCGCGCGGGGCGTGGGCCCAGGTGCCGCCGCAGATCCTGGTGCCGCTGCTGGCCGTCGTCGCCGTCCTCGGCTACTTCCTACCGCTGTTCGGCATTCCGCTGGCCCTCTTCATAGCTGTGGACGTGACCCTGGGGGAGTTCGCGTACCGGCGGGGGAGGCGGCGCCACGGGATGGACACGGCCGCACGGGCGTGACAGCCGCGGCCGCCAGGACGAAGGGCCCGGCATCCGGGGGGATGCCGGGCCCTTCGGCGTGCCCGTCACGGCGTCGGCCCGTCACGGCGGGACCGCTTCGTCCGGGCGGCTACTTCGTGCCCGCCTTCAGGGCGGCCAGTTCCGCGTCGGCGCGCTCGGTGATCAGGGTCAGCACGCGGCCCGCGACGGCGAGGTCCCCGGCCGGTATCCCGGCGTAGATCCGTGCGGAGACCGGGGCGGTCTCCGCGGTCGTCGTGGCGTACAGCTCGCGCCCGGCGTCCGTCGCCAGGACGGCGGTGCCCTCCGCGGCGGCCAGGCCGCGCTCGACCAGCCCGTCGACGACGGCGAGGACCTCCGCCTCGGGGATCTTCAGGGACGCCGTCACCTGCCCGGCGAGGACGGCCCGTTCGACGGGCGCCTCGGCGGTGACGATCAGACGCAGCGTGATCTGCTGCTGGAAGGTGGCGCCGTGGCGGTCGAGGACGTGTTCGAGCACGGCCCGTCCGGCGTAGTGGGCGAGCCCGATGACGCGGGGGTCGACGGAGGGGGCTGCGGTGGTGGTCATGACTGCTCCTGCCTGTTCTCGTGGATCCCGGTCGGCCGGGGTGGATCGAGCGGTGCGTCGAGCAGGGCGGCGAGGTCGTGGCCGAGCCGCCGGGCGCGTTCGCCGTCCAGTCCGCCCAGCGGGGCGAGGAGTTGCTCCAGCAGGGCGTGCACGACCTCGACGGCGGCGCGGGTGGTCTCGTGCCCCTGTTCGGTGAGCGAGAGCCGGACCGCGCGCGGGTCGCGCGGGTCGCGTTCGCGCCGCACCAGCCCGGCGCTCTCCAGGGAGCGCGCCAGCTTGGACACGTACAGCGGTTCGAGTCCGGTGTGGTCGGCGAGCTGCCGCTGACTCGGCTGGTCACCGCCGCGGTGCATGCCGTACAGCGAGGCGACCAGCGAGTACTGGGCGTGGGTGAGTCCGAGCGGGGCCACCGCGCGGTCGACCGCGGTGCGCCACTTCATGGACAGCCGCCAGACCAGGAATCCGGGCGTCGCGCCCTCGGAACCGTTGCTCATACCGAATACAGTACATGGCTATTATATCCATGGCTACTATTTCTGGTCGAAGCCCCTCCGTCGCCCGGACGACTCACTGACGGAAGGGTCCCGGCGGGGCTAGGTTGTCCGGCATGAGCAATCTCGACCGCGAGGCGGTTCCCGCCGTGTGCGGTGGCCGCGGCTTCGTGGTGGCGGAACCCGTACGCGAACTCCTCAGCCCCCGCACCGTCAGGCTCGGCGAATCGTCCGAGGTCCGCAGGCTGCTGCCGAACCTGGGCCGCCGGATGGTCGGCGCCTGGTGCTTCGTCGACCACTACGGCCCCGACGACATCGCCGACGAGCCCGGTATGCAGGTGCCCCCGCACCCGCATATGGGCCTTCAGACCGTGAGCTGGCTGCACGAGGGCGAGGTGCTGCACCGCGACTCCACCGGCAGCCTCCAGACCATCCGCCCGCGCGAACTGGGCCTGATGACCTCCGGCCGGGCGATCAGCCACTCGGAGGAGAGCCCCCGCCCGCACGCCCGCCTCCTGCACGGCGCCCAGCTGTGGGTCGCCCTGCCCGACAGCCACCGGCACACCGACCCGCACTTCGAGCACCACGCCGAACTGCCCGTGGTGACCGCACCGGGCCTGCGCGCCACGCTCGTCCTCGGCTCCCTGGACGGGGCCGTCTCACCCGGCACGGCCTACACCCCGATCGTCGGCGCCGACCTCGCCCTCACCGGCGGCGCCGACGTCCGGCTGCCCCTCGACCCGGACTTCGAGTACGCCGTGCTGTCGATGTCCGGCGAGGCCCATGTCGACGGCGTCCCCGTCCTGCCCGGTTCCATGCTCTACCTCGGCTGCGGCCGCACCGAACTCCCCCTGCGCGCCGCCTCCGACGCCGGTCTGATGCTCCTCGGCGGTGAGCCGTTCGAGGAGGAGCTGATCATGTTCTGGAACTGGATCGGACGGTCCCAGGAGGAGATCGTCCAGGCGCGCGAGGACTGGATGGAAGGGACGAGGTTCGGCGAGGTGAAGGGGTACGACGGCGACCCCGTTCCGGCCCCCGCGCTGCCGGTGACGCCGCTGAAGCCGCGGGGGAGGACGCGCTGAGCCGCTGACGACACGGCGGCCGGGGGCCGTCGGGCGCCCCGTCCCGTCGGGCGGCCGGCTCAGCGGCCTCCCCCGAAGGCCGCGTCGAAGGAGGCCGACGGGGGAGAGAAGTCGTACTCCTTCAGCCGGGCCAGAGCCTCGGGCGCGCCGTGCAGGCGGTCCATTCCGGCGTCCTCCCACTCGACGGAGACCGGGCCGCCGTAGCCGATGGAGCGGAGCATGCGGAAGACGTCCTCCCAGCGGACGTCGCCGTGGCCGGCCGAGACGAAGTCCCAGCCGCGCCGGGGGTCTCCCCAGGGCAGGTGGGAGCCGAGGCGGCCACCGCGCCCGTCGAGGCGGGTGCGGGCCTCCTTGCAGTCGACGTGGTAGACGCGGTCGCGGAAGTCGTAGAGGAAGCCCGCCGGGTCGATGTCCTGCCAGACGAAATGCGAGGGGTCGAAGTTGAGGCCGAAGGCCGCGCGGTGGTCGACGGCGCGCAGTGCGCGGTCGGTGGTCCAGTAGTCGTAGGCGATCTCGCCGGGGTGGACCTCGTGGGCGAAGCGGACGCCCTCCGCGTCGAAGACGTCGAGGACGGGGTTCCAGCGGTCGGCGAAGTCCTGGTAGCCGCGCTCTACCATGGCCTCGGTGACGGGCGGGAACATGGCGACCAGATGCCAGATCGCCGAACCGGTGAACCCGATCACGGTGTTCACGCCGAACGCGGCGGCCGCGCGGGCGGTGTCCTCCATCCTGGTGGCGGCCCGCCGCCGTACGCCCTCGGGGTCGCCGTCGCCCCAGACCTCGGCCGGGAGGATCGCCCGGTGCCGCTCGTCGATGATCGCGTCGCAGACGGCCTGGCCCACCAGATGGTTGGAGACGGCCCAGCACTGAAGGCCGTACTTCTCCAGGAGCTGGCGCCGGGAGTCCAGATAGCCGGGGTCGGCGAGTGCCTTGTCGACCTCGAAGTGGTCGCCCCAGCAGGCGAGTTCCAGCCCGTCGAACCCGGCGTCGCGGGCGATCCGGCAGACCTCCTCCAGCGGCAGGTCCGCCCACTGGCCCGTGAACAGGGTGAAGCGATGGGTCATGACGTACGTCCTTCGCCGAGGCCGGAGGGGGAGACGAGGGTGTAGACGCTGTCCTTGGACGCGCTCTCCTGGACGGCGGCGAGCACGCGCTGCACCTGGAGGCCGTCGGCGAAGGACGGGGCGGGCGTGGCGGCGTCGGCGACGGCGTGCACGAGGTCGCGGGCCTGGTGGACGAAGGTGTGCTCGTAGCCGAGTCCATGGCCGGGCGGCCACCAGCCGGAGAGGTAGGGATGGTCGGGCTCGGTCACCAGGATCCGGCGGAAACCGGCCTCGGTGGCGGGCCCGGTGCCGTCGAAGAAGTGCAGTTCGTTCAGGTGCTCGAAGTCGAAGCAGAGGGAGCCGTGTTCGCCGTTGACCTCGAACCGCAGCGCGTTCTTGCGGCCGCCGGCGAAACGGGTGGCCTCGAAGGAGGCGAGGGTGCCGGACGGGAAGCGGCCGGTGAACACGGCGGCGTCGTCGACGGTGACCCGGCCGCGGCCGGGCCCCGCCGGAGTGCCCGTCGTGGCGTCGGCCGGCAGGGGGCGCTCGGCCACGAAGGTCTCGGTGACCGCGGTGACACCTGCCAGCGGCTCCCCGGCCAGGAACTGGGCGAGGTCGACGAGGTGCGAGCCCAGGTCCCCCAGCGCGCCCGACCCGGCCGCCTCCCGCCGCAGCCGCCAGGTCAGCGGGAACTCGGGGTCGACGAGCCAGTCCTGCAGGTAGGCCAGGCGGATGTGCCGGAGCGCACCGAGCCGGCCGGCCGCGATGACGGACCGGGCCAGTGAGACGGCGGGCGTACGGCGGTAGTTGAAGCCGACCATGGCGATCCGGCCCGGGTTGCGCGCCGCCGCGGCGACCATGGCCTCTGCCTCCTCGACCGTGTTGGCCAGCGGCTTCTCGCACAGGACGTGCTTGCCGGCGTCGAGCGCGGCGACGGCGATCTCCGCGTGGCTCTCGCCGGGGGTGCAGATGTCGACGAGGCCGATGTCCTCGCGTGCGATCAGCTTCCGCCAGTCGGTCTCGCAGGACGCCCAGCCCAGCCGGTCCGCGGCAGCCCGTACCGCCCGCCCGTCGCGCCCGCACACCGCGGTCAGCCGCGGCGCGAGCGGCAGGTCGAAGACCCGGCCCGCCGTGCGCCAGCCCTGTGAGTGCGCGGCGCCCATGAAGGCGTAGCCGACCATGCCGATGCCGAGATCCGGCTTGCGGACGGCGGTGGATCCCCTGCCCGGGGCTTCCTCGTGCGCTGTTTCCATGTACGCGTGTCCTCCTTGACGTGGCCGGGGCGGGCGCGCAACCGCGGGCCGGCCCCGGCCCTCGGCGTTGGTCGGGGCCGGCAGGCGGGAGCGGCTCAGTTGAACCCGGTCGCCATGTAGCGGTCGACGTTGGACTTGTCGACGGCCGCCGAGTAGAGGGTGACGGAGGTCGGGATCTCGGACTCCGCCATGCCGCCGATCCCCTTGCCCTGGCCGAGCGCCCGCGCCAGGTCGACCGCCGAGGCGGCCATGGTCGGCGGGTACAGGACGGTCGCCTTCAGGACGCTGTCGTCGGCCTTGATCGCCTGGAACGCGGAGAGCGCGCCCGCGCCGCCGACCATGAAGAAGTCGTCCCGCCCCGCCTGTTCGATGGCCCGCAGCGCGCCCACGCCCTGGTCGTCGTCGTGGTTCCACAGCGCGTCGAACTGCTTGTTGGCCTGGAGCAGGGCGGCCATCTTCGCCTGGCCGGTCTCGACGGTGAACTCGGCCGCCTGCCGGGCCACCTTCCTGATGTTCGGGTAGTTCTTCAGCGCGTCGTCGAAGCCCTGGGTGCGCTGCTTGGTCAGCTCCAGGGTGTCCATGCCCGCGAGTTCGACGACCCGCGCGTTCGGCTTGTCCTTGAGCTTCTCGCCGATGTAGTGCCCGGCGTTGAGGCCCATGCCGTAGTTGTCGCCGCCGATCCAGCAGCGGTACGCCTGCGGGGAGTTGAAGATCCGGTCCAGGTTGACGACGGGGATGCCGGAGCGTACGGCCTGGAGCCCGACCTGGGTGAGTGCCTTGCCGTCGGCCGGCAGGATCACCAGCACGTCGACCTTCTTGTTGATGAGTGTCTCGATCTGGCCGATCTGCACGGCCGTGTCGTTGGAGCCCTCGGTGATCTCCAGCGTGACGTCCTGGTACTTCTTCGCGCGCTCACGGGCGTTGACGTTGATGGCGTTGAGCCAGCCGTGGTCGGCCTGCGGGCCGGCGAAGCCTATGGTGACGTGCTTGCCGGGCCTGTCGTCGGCGACGGGCGCCTGTTCGGCCGAAGTGCCCTTCGAGCCGGTGTCGTTGGAGGTGCACGCCGTGAGCAGCGCGCCGGCCGACACGGCGGCCGAACCGAGGAGCAGCCTTCTGCGGATGGGGTCCACTTGCAGTGCCATGGTGGTGTCTCCTTGACTGGCGCGTCACTCGTGGGCGGAGCGGCGTTGGACGAGAACGGCGGCGACGATGATCGCGCCCTTGGCGATCTGCTGGGTCGCGCTCTGGAGGTTGTTGAGCGCGAAGATGTTGGTGATGGTGGTGAAGATCAGGACGCCGAGGACGGAGCCGGTGATGGTGCCCCGGCCGCCGCTGAGGAGGGTTCCGCCGATGATCGCGGCGGCGATGGCGTCGAGTTCGTAGAGGTTGCCGTTGGTGTTCTGACCGGAGCCGGCCAGCACGATCAGCAGGAACGCGGCGATGCCGCAGCACAGCCCGGACAGCAGGTACAGGTACAGCCGCTGGCGGCGGACGTCGATGCCGGCGAGCCGCGCGGCCTCCGGGTTGCCGCCGATGGCGACGGTGCGCCGGCCGAACGTCGTGCGGTTGAGCAGCAGCCAGCCGAGGACGACGACCACCGCGAACACGATGACCAGAGGCGGCACACCGAGGACGTACGCGTCCTTCTCGCCGAGGTCGAGGATGCCGGGGATCGTGACGATCTGCGTGCGCCCGTCGGTGATCTGGAGCGCGAGACCGCGGGCCGAGGCGAACATGGCGAGGGTGGCGATGAACGGGACCAGCCGGCCGTAGGCGATCAGCACCCCGTTCACCAGGCCGCAGCCCACACCCACCAGGAGCGCGGTGAACAGGACGCCGCCGAAGCCGAATTCCTGGGTCGCCACCGTCGTGGCCCACACCGAGGCGAGCGCCACGATCGCGCCGACCGACAGGTCGATGCCGCCGCTGATGATGACCAGCGTCATGCCGACCGTGACCACGCCGATCACCGACGCCTGGGTGAGCACCAGTTGGAGGTTGCTGAGGGCGAGGAACTCGTCCGGCTTGGTGGCACCGCCGACGAGCACCAGGATCGCCAGCACACCGAGCAGCGACAGGGTACGGACGTCCCACCGCAGGCCGGGCGCGAGGGCGCGCGGCGGCGGCGCGGCGGGCGCGGGCTTCTCGGCCGCGGGTACGGCCGCTGACTGCGTCATGATGCGTGGTTCCCTTCCAGTACGAGATCGAGTACGCGGTGTTCGTCCAGGTCGCCCGCGGGAGCGCGGTGGACGACATGGCCCTCGCGGAGCACCAGGACGCGGTCGGCGAGGCCGAGCACCTCGGGGATCTCGCTGGAGACCACGAGAACGGCGAGCCCGTCGTCGGCCAGTCGCCTGATCAGCGCGTAGAGCTCGACGCGGGCCCCGATGTCCACACCGCGGGTGGGCTCGTCCAGAAGCAGGACACGGCACCCCCGCAGCAGCCAGCGGGCCAGGACGGCCTTCTGCTGGTTGCCGCCGGAGAGGTTCCTGACCAGGGTCTCCGGACTGTCCGGCCGCAGGGCCAGGTCCCGGGTGGCCCGCCGGGCCGAGACGCGCTCCGCGGACCGGTCGATCCAGCCGAGCCGGGAGAAGCGGCCGAGCGTGGAGAGGGAGACATTGCGCGTGACCGGCTCCAGCATCAGCAGGGCCTGGGCCTTGCGCTCCTCGGGCGCCAGGCCGATACCCGCGCGCACCGCCGCCCGGACGTTCCCGGGCCGCACCTCCCGGCCGTCCACGAGCACCCGGCCCGACGTGGGCCGACGGGCCCCGTAGACCGTCTCCAGGATCTCGGACCGGCCGGACCCCACCAGTCCGGCCAGCCCGACGATCTCCCCGGCGCCGACTTCCAGGTCCAGCGGCTCGAACTCCCCCGTGCGGCCGAGCCCTTCCACCTTCAGCACGTGCGGCGCCCCGGAGTCGACCGGGCCGGCCGTGCGCGAGGAGGGGAAGACACGCTCCACGGAGCGGCCCGTCATCAGCGTGACGATGTCACGGGTGGGTGTGGACCGGGCCGGCAGCGCGTCGGCGACGGACCGGCCGTCCTTGAGGACGGTCACGCGGTCGCCGATGGTACGGATCTCCTCCAGCCGGTGGGAGATGTAGACGACCGCGACGCCGTCGCCCGTCAGGGTGCGCACGACACGGAAGAGGTTGCTCACCTCGTCCGGGTCCAGAGCGGCCGACGGCTCGTCCATCACGATCAGCCGGGCGTCGCGGGACAGCGCACGCGCCATGGAGACGATCTGCCGTTGCGCGGAGGAGAGTTCGGCGACGGGGACGGCCGGGTCGATCTCGTCGTGGCCGAGCCGGTGCAGCAGTGAGGCCGCGCGCCGGCGGGCCACCCCCGTGCGGACGAGGAATCCGGCGCGGGTCGGCTCGTGACCGAGGCCGACGTTCTCGGCCACGGAGAGGTGCTCGACGAGATCGAGCTCCTGGTAGATGGTCGCGACGCCGAGACGCATGGCGTCGATGGGGGACTTCAGCCGGGCGGGCCGCCCCTGCCAGACGATCTCTCCGCTGTCGGGCTGATGGGCGCCGGCCAGGACCTTGATGAGCGTGGACTTGCCCGCGCCGTTCTGGCCGAGGAGACAGTGCACCTCGCCCCCGACGACCGTCAGATCGACGCCGGACAGGGCGCGGACGCCGGGGAAGGACTTGGTGATCCCGGCCATCCTGAGCAGTGGGACGGGGGAGTCGGCTGTCGGAGTGTCAGGGGACGGTGACGGCATGGGTGGTCCCTCGGTTCCGTGGTGATACGGGGTCAAGGTGCGCACGAGGAGGGGTTGTTGAGGCGCGTGGGCGTGGATACGCGGCGCCGGGGGTCGTGAGGGACGCTGCCGGGTCGTGCCGTCATACGCCTCGCCTCCACCCTCTCGCCGACTGGATCCGGCCTTCGGTGCTTGCTGCGGTGGAAGCTAGCAGTGCCTTGTGGGTGAGGGAAGAACTTAGGTAGCAAGTATTCGCTACTTCTGATTTTTCTGAGACAAAGTCCTGTCGGGGGACCGATGTGACGGGGTGTCGGGGGTGGCGCGGAGTTGCGGTGGGGCGGCGGGGTGGCGGTGGGGGCGCGGTGCGGCGGGTGGCTCGCGTGCGTTCAAGTGCGCGTATCCGGGCATGAGTTGAGGCGCGCCGTCCCCGAACTGACGGGCAGCGCGCTGCAGGTGTGGCGCAGAGTGGAGCCGGGTGACCTACTCGCCCGCGACCGCGCGGTCGACCGCCGTGGGGCTGAGGACGTGCTCGATGACCATGACGGACGCGCCGATCACACCGGCCCGGTCGCCGAGTTGGCGGACGCGGACGGTCAGATGCTGTGTGGCGAGGGGCAGGGAACGGCTGTAGATGAGCTCGCGGACACCGGCCAGCAGGTGCTCACCGGCGTCGGAGAGGTCGCCGCCGATGACGATGGTGTCGGGGTTGAAGAAGTTCACCAGTGATGCCAGCACGTCTCCGATGTCCCGGCCGGCCTGGCGGATCATCTGGATGGCGGCGGGGTTGCCCGTCCGGACCAGGGCGACCACGTCCCGGCCGTCGGCCGTGTCCTCGCCCGCCGCGCGCAGTTGCCCGGCGAGCGCCGCGCCGCCCGCGACGGCCTCCAGGCAGCCGGTGTTGCCGCAGCGGCAGGCACGGTCGGGCGCCGTGGTGACCTGGATGTGGCCGATGTCGCCGGCGGCTCCCTGGGCGCCGCGGTGAAGGCGGTGCTCGGTGATGATGCCGCAGCCGATCCCGGTGCCGACCTTCACGAAGAGCTGGTGGGCGACCTCGGGACCGACCGCCCAGTGTTCGCCGAGGGCCATGATGTTGACGTCGTTGTCCACGAGCACCGGGGCCCCGAGCCGCGGTCCGAGCCATCCCGGTACGTCGAAGCCGTCCCAGCCGGGCATGATCGGCGGGTTGACCGGACGGCCCGTCGAGTGCTCGACCGGCCCGGGCAGGCCGATGCCGATGCCGCACACGTCGGCGAGCGTGTGCCCGGCCTCCGCCAGGAGGCTCTCGAACTCCGTGACCAGCCACTCCAGAACGCGTTCCGGGCCCTGGGTGATGGCCATGTCCTGGCCGCGTTCGGCCAGCACCCGGGTGGCCAGGTCGGTCACGGCGAGCCGGGCGTGCGTCGCGCCCAGATCGGCGGCGAGGACGACCCTCGCCCCGGCGTTGAAGGTGAAGGACACCGCTGGCCTTCCGCCCGAGGAGATGGCGTCGCCCGTCGGCACGATCCACCGATGGCCGAGGAGGGCGTCGAGCCGCTGGGTCACCGTGGACCGGGCGAGACCCGTGAGCTGCATCAGTTCCGTGCGGGTCCGCGCCTGTCCGTTGCGCAGGATCGCCAGAAGCGCGCCCGCGCCTGCCGCGTCGATGGTCAACTCCGCATCCCCTCGTGTCGTGACGCCGGTGTCACCGGGTAAAGCATAGCCAGGGCGGGACTTTTGTCCGACGGTAGACTTAAGTCGCTTCCTGTGTCACGAGCATGCGGGAGATTCGATGCGGAACGGCGGAAGTGGGATCCAGGATCATCGAAATCCGGCCTGGAGAGGGAACGCGGCCGCCGCGAGCACGTCCTCGGGCATCGGCCTGCGACGCCGCCCTCCACCGGCTCCGGGGCCGGACGTTCAAGGGCGACGGCCGTCGCCGGGGCCGGTGCGGAAGCCGGCGGCCACATGGCCCAGGGCCTCGTCCAGGAGCTGTTCCAGATCGGAGCCCTCCTCGCGCAGCCAGTGCCCGTACGCGGCGAGCGCGGCGCCCAGCGCGGTGTGGGCGACGACCTGGGGCATCAGCGCGTCGGCCGGCTGCCCCAGCCGCCGGGCGGCGAACTCGGCGACCACGGCACGCCAGGCGGCGTAACGCAGCGTGGAGTGCGCCTGGAGCTCCGGCACGGTGAGGATCAGCGCCATGCGCTGCCGGTGCCGGGAGACCTGGCCGGGCTCGAGACGGTTGAACGCCACGATCGCCCCGCGCAGCGCCTCCATGAGAGGGGTGGCGGACGGACAGGCGGCGAACCAGGCGCGCATACGGTCGAGTTCGCCGTCGAAGTCGCCCCACACCACGTCGTTCTTGGAGCCGTAGTACCGGAAGAACGTGCGCCGTCCGATTCCGGCCGCGGCCGCGATGTCCCCGACGGTGGTCCGCTCGAAGCCGCGCGCGGCGAACAGTTCCAGCGCGTGGTGCTCGAGTTCGGCGCGCGAGGTCGACGGCCTGCGCCCGATCCGCGGAGCGGGGCCGCCGGCGCGCACGGGTGGGGTGGGAGTCACGCCTCTTCCTTTCGGCACCGAGTGCCATTAGTTTGGCACACGCATCATTTCGGCACCGGATGTCACTGAATCCTCAGGTCACTGAATCTCCGGTCGGGAAGCGCGGGGAGGCCCGATGGGCGACGGCGGACGGTTCGAGCCGGTGGCCGAGCCCCCTCTGCGGCCCCCGGCCCAAGGCGACCTGCCGACACGACTGCCGACGGAACGCGACCTGGCGCGCACCGCCTGGCCGGACGTTCCCGTCGGCGCGCTGGTCCTGGTGCCCGTCGGGTCGACGGAACAGCACGGCCCGCATCTGCCGCTGCACACGGACAGCGCCGTCGCGGTCGCCGTGGCGGAGCGGGTGGCCGAGGCGCTCCCGGCCGGGCCGGGCGGTCCGCCCCGAGTCGCGCCGGTCCTGGCCTACGGTGCGAGCGGCGAACACGCCGGTTTCCCGGGCACGATCTCGATCGGGCACGAGGCGCTGCTCGCGGTGCTGGTGGAGACCGTGCGGTCGCTGTCGCTGTGGGCCGGCCGGGTGGTCTTCGTCAACGGCCACGGCGGCAACACCCGGACCCTCGCCGCCGCCGTCACCCGGATGCGCGCCGAAGGCCATGACGTCGCCTGGGCCGGCTGCGAGGTCCCGGGCGGTGACGCGCACGCCGGCCGCACCGAGACCTCGGTGATGCTGCACCTGGCACCCGAGCAGGTACGGATGGACGCCGCCGTCGTCGGCGACACCCGGCCGCTGGCCACCGTGCTGCCCGAACTCGTCGACCGCGGGGTGCTCGCGGTCTCGCCCACCGGGGTGCTCGGCGACCCGACCGGTGCCCACGCCGAGGAGGGCGCCCGGCTGGTGGCGGCGATGGTGGCCGGGGCGGTCCGCCGGATCGCCCACGACACGGTCGACCGGCACGGCCGCCTGATCGACCCGTAGCCCCGGGCCTGCGGCCGCGTGGTGGACTCGTAGCCTCGGGCCTGCGGCCGCCTGATCGATCCGCAGCCTCGGGCCTGCGGCCGCGTGGTGGACTCGTAGCCTCGGGCCTGCGGCCGCCTGATCGATCCGCAGCCTCGGGCCTGCGGCCGCGTGGTGGACTCGTAGC